>JAEZUG010000002.1 GCA_023421135.1 Candidatus Cloacimonadota bacterium
CGTCGTCGCAACCAGCAGGATATCCACCCTGGGTATCGACGCCAAAGCCGTAGTAAAGGTCACCAGTGGTGGGAATCGGAACGGGGGTGTTGAGCACCACAAGGTTCCAATCGCCAATGGTGGGAGCGGTCACGACCTGAGAGGAGACCAGAGTTCCCGCATTGGTAGCGGAGCCGCCGGTCCAGACTTTCACGGTGTAGGTGCAAGCTTCATAGGCAGGCACGAACTTAAGCTGAGTGAGGGTGCGTCCGGCATAAGGAGCCAGATCGGCTTGAGTCCAGCGGTGAGCCACGTCGAAGGTGGCAGCGCTGTTGGTTCCCACGGAATTGCCCAAAGCTTCTGTAGCCCAGGTGATCCAGTCACCAGTGGCGGGAGGCTCGGGGTTATCCCAAGTGAGGGTTACATCGTTGCCTTCCACGCTGGCTGCCAGGTTTTCAGGCATGGCAAGGGCATCAGTCACGACTGCGGTCGCAGGACCGGCAGGGACAGATTCGCCGCCATCGTAGTAAGCGGTCACGGTGTAGCTGTAGCTTCCGGCAACGAGGGCGTTGTCGGCATATTCTGTGGTGGCGGGATTGCTGACTGTGGCAATCAGGTTGCCATCGCGATAGACCTTGTAACCAAGCAGGTCACGGGTCACAGTGCGCAGGGCGGGAGCCACGGCCTGAGCAATACCGATCTGACGGCTCTGGCTTCCAGCAGCGGGCTGCAGGTTGGCAAGAATCTCGCCACGGGCTGCAGGGGCGCCAACGTAGAAGTCGTCCACCAGGAAGATGAAGGCATCGTTGGAAAGGCATTGGATGCCGATATAGACGTTCTGTCCGGCATAGGCAGACAGGTTGTAGGAGTATTCAGTCCAATCAATGGGAGCCTGGACGTAGCTGGCACCGCTGATGATGGTGAAGTTGGCAGGAGCAGTTCCGGTGGTGGAAACACCAACCTTGAAACGTTCCAGACCATACTGGGCAGTGTAGCTCTTGGCCCAGAACTTGACCACATCACCGGCTGCAACTGTGAGCTGCGGGGTGATCATCCAGTCATTGTTGGGAGGGGTGGTGCTGGCAAAGGCCGCTGCCATCTTATCTCCGCTGTGGGCGGCAAGATCGGTGACTGCGGGAGTGGTGGCACTCGGATTGAAGACGATGTAGGCCTGGGCAGCATAGGCATTGGTCCAGGCGATATTGGTCATGCCGTAGGTGGTGGATTGATCCACATCAACCAGGGTCCAGGGTGCGAAGGCTATGGAGAAGTTTTCATAGGTCTCAAAACCATCCACAAATCCTTCCGGAGGAGGAGGTGTTTCACCAGGTGCATCCCAGTTCAAGGCAACGTTGTAACCTGTAACTGTGGCTGTGAGGTTGGTGGGAGGATCGAGCTCTTCGCCAGAGATGGACATACCTGTGATGTTCACAGTGTGAGCCACGCGGGCAGGAAGGTTGTCTGTGATGGTCACGACAGCTTCATGGGTTCCAACGGCTGTGGGAGCGTAGTTCACCGTGAACTCGGCGGTTTGGTTCTGAGCCAGAGCAACGGGGAAGGTGGGCAGGCCAGACAGGCTCAGCATCGGGCTTCCGGCGATGGTCACGTTTTGGATCGAGAGACTACCGGTGCCGGCATTACGGATGGTGAAGTTCTGGCTATCGGTGGTGCCCACGGCAACGTTATCGAATTCATAGACGGAGGGAGTCACTTCAAAGACAGGTTGTTCCACGTAAGGAGCAGTCACGAAGGCTGTCTTGGGGAACTGTCCTGAAAGGGTTCCATCTGCGGGAGCGGTAGGATCGTGGGTGACGCTATCGCTATAGAGGTTTCTGGAGCGGTTTGTTCCCACGGTTTGACCCTGGAACACGTCTGCGCTGTTATAATAGTCGGTGTCCATGGGACGGTTTGCCATCAGCACGACATTCTGTCCATTGGTATAGGCGAAGGGGGTGCTGAAGGTGATATTGATGATGTTGCTTCCGGAGGGGAAGTTCACCATGCCGTCATAGACCAGCATCAGGTCACCAGAAGGAATCCAACCGGCGGAGAGATCTGTGAGGGCAGTGGTGCCCATCCAGACCTTCACGGGTGTGCCGGTGGAAAGATCGCTGCTGAAGTTATTGAAGAACTTCACACCGGTGATCATGCCGTTGAAATTGTTCATTTCAGCAGCAGTGTAGATGGTCTCAAAGAGGGAATTCTTGTAGAAGAAGTCGAAGGGCAAGCGCATGGTGCTGGCACCATCGCCGATCACGATATCCGTGGTGCCTGCACCGGTGAGGGTAACAGTATGTTCTGTGCGGGCAAGGTTATCGGTGATGGTCACTGTAGCGGTCTGGTCTCCGACTGCTGTGGGGATGAAATTCACCGTGAAAGCCAGCGGAGTGAGGTTATCGATGCTGGCAGGCAGGGTGGGCATATTCACCAGGGTGAACATTGGGCTTCCGGCGATGGTGATGCTATTGATTCCCAGGCTGCCGGTGCCGGTATTGGTGATGGTGAAGGTATGGGCGGCTGTGGCATTGAGATTGAGCTCACCAAAGTTATGCTCGGTGGCATCAATGGCAAATTGCGGAGTGGTGGGCACGGTGCGGATGGAGACGTTGTCGATCATCAGATCGTTATCGCCACCGGACACTGTGGATTCACCGTAGAAAGCGAAGTATTTCACTCCACTCACGCCGGTGAGGGGGATCACCACGCTGTCACCCATGTGGGTGATGCCATCGAAGCTGTATTGAGAACCTGTGTTGTTCCACTCACGCAGGACAACCGGGTTTGCCATATTGGGGGTATCGCTCATGATCACCATAAGCTTGTCATCAGGCTGTTCGCCGGCTGCAGGAGGAACAGTTCCGTTCCAATCCAGGAGAGCCACGTCGAAGGCCAGTTCATAGCCTTCACCGGGAACTTGGATGGGCGGAGTCACCAGCCAGCCATATCTTGCTGTGCCATAGATGTTGATCTTGGCAGCTTTGTTGGCGGGAGTGGCGGTGTTTAACCAATCATCCTGGAACCACTGAGCACTGGTGCCGGTGGGGGTGGGATAGAGGCCACTGAGCTGAGTCCAGTTCAGCACTGGCCAATCAGCACTGGCTGTGCCAAAATCCACCGTCCAGGGGAAGGTGCTGATGATGGGATTTGCCATGGTGGTGAAGCTGAAGACAGCGCTGGGTTCAGAGCTGCCGGCAGCATTGAGGGCCACGACTTTCCAGTAGTAGGTAGTCTCATAGTTCAGAGAAGTCTGAACGGCATAAGAAGCTGTGGTGGATGTGCCAATCATGGTGCTGGGATCAGCATTGGTATCCAGATAGATCTGATAGCTGGTCGCCACGCCACCGATGGTTCCCGGAGTCCAGGTAAGATTCGGGAAGGCAGAGACGTTCACCGCTGCATCAGCAGGAGCCGTCAGAGTCACAGGACCGGGGGTGAGAGGGGTGATCTCGGGACCAAAGACATGATCCAGATAGATCGCTGTGGTGCTGGTAACTGAGCTATTGGCAAAAGCCAGATAGTAGTTATTCCCTGCCAGAGAACTCAAATCGACCACGTAGTTATTCCAGGTTGTGGCAGTGGGCAGAGCTATCACATCCCCGATATTGGTCCAGGTGGTTCTGTCCGGGGAATATTGGATCTGGATTCTGCCATTACCGGCTGTGGAAGATGTGCGGGCATAGAAATTGAGCTGTGAACCTGCAGTAATGGTCACCATCGGAGTGGAGAGCAGGGCAGGCGTCACAGGGGAGCTCTTGTAGGCAGTGGCCAAACCATAGAAAGGTGTGGTGGTGCTGCGGGTGAAGGTTCCGGGATTAGCCCAGCCGGCAGGCGGGAAGGTCGTGGCATCAAAGCTCTCGGCTACCTGAGTAGCGGAAGGGGTATTGAAGCTCCAGACCGGGCAATCAACTGCGGGACCAAAGCTGTTCTGAGGCACAACTTTCCAATAGTAGGTAGTTCCGGGATTGAGGACAGGTGTGTAGTTCGTAGCAGCTAAATTCTGCACGAAAGGAGGGTTGGAATCTGTGCCCAGATAGAGGTTATAGCTATCTGGCAGACCGCCGCCGCTTCTCCAGGAGAGAACTCCATCCAGGAAGATCCAGCCGGTGTTCATGGGGTAAGCCAAAAGGGCGGGATTGGGCGGAGCCACTGCCACGGGAGGGGCAAAGGTGAAAGTGGTGCCGGAAGCGGGAATGAGGACGTCAGAACCCGCCATCATGTCTGTATTAACCATTCCGGCTACGGATTGATCCCAGCCGGTGGTGGAGGTGCGATTATGGAAGTCGGCATTGCTAGCGCCACGGATACCCACTTGGTAGGTACTGGCTGTGGCGTTGTGAATGATCGGACCATAGACAAGTTTGATCTGATTGGTGGTTTCTTGCAGACGGATCTGGAAATTGAAATCATCTCCGGTTCCGGTTGCGCCATAGCGCTTGGCATGAAGCCATTGAACCACGAATTCACGGTTCGGTGCTTCGCCCACTGTGGCATAGCGGATCTCGGCATCGGTTCCGCTTTGCAGATCGCGTGCCATTGCGGCAATAGATCCATCGGCAGCGGTTGTGCTACTGATGGGTGTGTAACTGAGGGAAGCGGTTCCACCGATGATCAGATATCCATTGGGACTGATCACCAGACCGGTGTAACCACTGCCATTGTAAGAGAATGTGAAGGGTATGGTCTCTGCCGGCAGGGTGATAAGGCCATCGTCGAATGTACCGGTGGTACCGACGCCTTGATCTGCGGTCAGAGGAACATATGTTCCCACACTGTGAGTGAAGGTGTATTCTGCAGCTTGCGCCCAGGCCAAACTAAAGGCTCCGAGCAGCAGCAGCAAGAACACTGTCACTAACGACTTTCTCATTGCAGTCTCCTTTTTTTTATGTTGTTTCTATACTAATATTACGAGGGGGCATAACCCCGCCAATTACTCTTCTGCCTTGCAAAACGGTCACTTAGGCAGACCAAGACAGATTATCTCTTCGGTGTAAAAATGTAAAGGAAAAAATGCCCAATCCTCGGATTGAACTCTGTTCAAACGCTTCTGATATGAATCCTTTTTGCCATACTACAAAGAACTCCCGGCTCAGCGACGATTACCAGCTCCTCTGGCAGCCAGAGCAGTCGGACCTGAAGAAGCCAGCAGCACTCTGCCATCGGGACGGATATGCAGAGGACTGCGCGGGAAATCACTGCGGGTAAGCTGAATGATCTCTTGCAGAGCTCTATTTTCCGGATCCGGCACCGGGCCACCTCTGCCGGGCTGATGGATAGAGAAGATTTGGGCTTCGACGAAGTCTCCCTGCTCGTCCACCTGTACCTTGATGATGGGAGCCACACCATTGGAACCGCGCAGATTAAAACGTCCATAGGTGGCAAAATTACCCAGGCTGTAGGCTATAAACTTGCCCCTGTAGAGATCGATGGAGCGCGTCACATGAGGCCCGTGGCCAAAGACGATATCGGCTCCGGCATCGATTGCCACGCGGGCAAACTCATAGGGATTGCCCCTGTCCTCTCCCAGATAATGCTCTCTGCGGCGGGTCAGATGGCGGAAAGCTCTGCCTTCGCCACCGCCATGGAAGGAGACGATCACGATATCTGCCTCGCTACTGAGCTCCCGCACAATTCTGCGCACCCTGCCATAGTCGTTCATCCTGGCAGTGGAGTAAAAAGGCGCAAAGGCACAGAAACCATAGGTGATCCCATCTCTCACAAAGACAGTCCTGGGATGTTCCCTGAGACCGGCAAATTCCAGCCCTTCATTTCGCAAAACTCTCATGGTGTTGTTCTTGCCTGCAGTACCAAAGTCGCCCACGTGGTTATTGGCCAGGCTCAATAGATCAAAGCCGGCTGCCTTCAGATGCCCGGCATAATGATCCGGACTCTTGAAGGCAAAGCAATTGGCAGGATTGGCGCAGGTTTTGGGGTTTCCTCTGCCACTCAGGAGCACTCCCTCCAGATTGCCAAAGGTAAGATCGGCATTTTGCAGGATGCTGTGCACCGGCTGCAGCAAACCCGCTCCATCACAAGGAGAAAGGTAAGCCGCAGAGGGATAACTGCTGCCCAGCATGATGTCTCCCACCCCAATAATGGAGCGCAAACGGCTCTGAGAACCCTCTGCTGGCGTGGAGGTATCCAAACTGTCCGGGGTAGAGCCGGCCTGCGGGAAAGCCCCCTCAAAGAGGGCAGGAATCCTTCCGGCATAGAGGAAGCGATTGCGATAATAAGCCATTGCAGGATAGTCGTCTATCACGACTCCACGCTGGCAACTGTGCAGCATCTTCAGGTTGTCGCCATTGCGTTCTGTCACCACTGCCACATGCCCGACCGCGGCAGAGCGGTTACTTCTGCCCCTGAAGAAAAGCAGATCTCCGGGACGGATCTCGGCATAGCTGATCCGAGTGCTAAACACACCCATATCAGCACCGGTGCGAGGAAGGGCAATGCCCTGTTCCGAAAAGATATAGCGCAAGAATCCACTGCAATCCATCTGTTCTCCCCGGGGATTGCGAAAACGGTAGGGCCTGCCCAAATGGCTCTTGCCAAAACGGATGAGCTCCTCAGCCTTGGAGAGGCTCAGAGCAGGAGATTCCACTGCACTCAGGGAATCCGGAGAGCTCTCCTGCGAATAAACCTTGCCAATCGAGCCTGTGAGTGCGATTGCCAACACCAGCAAAGCAGGCAGATATCTGGACACAGTAATAAAACGCTGCGCCAGACGAGGGCTTTTTTTTGGGTTATCATAAGTATAGATCATATTGTAGGGCTCTCAACCGGAAGCCTGAAGCAGGTGGCAACAGGCAGCCGGACAGTTACTTAGTATTTCGTTACAGGCTCGTATTTCCACACCGGGATGTCAAGCAGAACTTGCACTGGGGAAGTGACTAGTAACGAGTGACAAGTGACAAGATCTGCGCTGCGAACGCTTCCAGGCAAACTACAGGATGGAACACAGATAACGCAGATTGAACGGATCAACACAGATTGTTTATGTGGTTAGCTCAGGATTCGAGACATCCTCGTCTCAATTGACCGCCTGCTGGCAACCGATTTCTCCACGACATCACGACATCACATTCTCCCAAACACCTCACACCTTGCATACGCATATCATACTCATGAGACACGCATGATTTCACATGGGTGTCACATGGGTGTCACATGGGTGTCGAAAGAGGGACTTCATGGACAGTATAGACGATATAAACTTCATAGACATTTGAACTCAGGGTACTATCCAGATAGTCCATCTAATCCTTAAGTTATTGTAGTATATCTCATTCCTCCATTCCTCCTTGTGAAAAGACTGCTAAAACCATCAAACAATCCGAGATGAAGAGTCTTGCCAAGCCTCAAAGCTCACATTATCTTCTCTTTAGAGGTAATAATCAATGAAGAAACAGATAAATATCGGCATCGACGGCATGCACTGTGCCGCCTGCAGTGCCCGGGTGGAAAAGGCTCTCGGCCAGATGCCCGGAGTCAGCCTGGCGCACGTAAATCTTGCCCTGGAAGAAGCCAGCCTGGAGCTGGACGACAAAAAGGTGCGGCCTGAAGACCTGGAAAGGGTCGTAAACGGCCTTGGCTTCAGCATCCGTGGCGAAACAGTGATCTCCGAAGACGAACAGATTGCCAAGATGAAAGAGGCACAGAAACGCATGCTCGTCACCTGGGCAGTCACGCTCGTGGTCACCGCTCTGATGCTGGCACACATGATCTGGCACACGCATCTCTTTGCCAAAATGGCCGATCTCTGGATCATGTTTTCACTCTCCGTGTTGCTGATGCTCTTCCCGGCTCGCGGGGTCTATATCTCTGCTTTCAAATCCGTGAAGAGCGGCTCTGCCAATATGGACGTCCTGATTGCTCTGGGCACTCTGGCCTCACTTCTGGTGCTGCCGCTGTCCCACTTCATCAAGGGCATTGATGGCCATGCTTTCACCGGGATTGCCAGCATGATATTGGCCTTCCATCTCACCGGACGCTATCTGGAATTCCGCGCCCGGGGCAAAGCCTCGGAAGCCATCCGCAAGCTCATCAATCTGGGTGCCAAGACCGCCATTATCCTCCGCGACGGAATTGAGACCGAAGTCCCCATCCACAAGCTGCAAAAGGAAGATATCTTTGTGGTCAAGCCCGGCATGAAGATCCCCACCGATGGCGTGATCGTCTCTGGAAACAGCTCTCTGGATGAAGCGATGGCGACCGGAGAATCCCTGCCTGTGAGCCGCGGCCCCGGAGACAGCGTTCTTGGAGCCACCATCAATCTGGATGGCTATCTGCAGGTGAAAGCCACCAAGATCGGCAGTGAAACCTTTTTGGCCCAGGTGATCCGTCTGGTGCAGGAAGCTCAGCATTCCAAGGTGCCTATCCAAGTGCTGGCAGATAAGGTCACAGCCGTCTTTGTGCCGATCATTCTGGTGCTGGCGCTGCTCACCTTCCTGGCCTGGATACTATTGCCGGACTACATGGCTGGCATCTCGGCACTGATCAGCTCCGTGCTGCCTCTGAACCTGCCTTCCGAAGGCATTGCCGCCGCCTTGATGGCGTCCATTGCCGTGCTGGTGATCGCCTGTCCCTGTGCGCTGGGGCTGGCAACTCCCACCGCTCTGATGGTGGGTAGCGGGATTGGAGCCACAAACGGCATTTTGATCCGCAGCGGAGAAGCTCTGCAACGTATGAAAGACATCCGCGTGGTAGCTTTCGATAAGACCGGAACCCTCACTCAAGGCAAGCCGGAACTGCTGAATACTCAAAGCTTTGAGATCTCCGAAAAGGAAGCTCTCAGCCTGGCTCTATCCCTCGAATCCCGCTCCTCGCATCCTCTGGCAATAGCCCTCACAACTGCCGCTCAAAACAGAGGACAAAAGGCTTCCGAAGTGGAAGAATTTATGAACTACAGCGGTAAAGGCTTGAGTGGTGTGATCTCCGGTAAAGCCTATTACATCGGCAATCCGGACTTTCTGGCCGAACACGGCATTCGACATTCTGCCCTGGATGTGACCGCTGAGGGGTGGGAACACTGCAGCCGGGTTTGCCTGGCAGATCAGACGCGCCTGCTGGCGATCTTTTACCTGGCAGATACCCTGAAGCCGGAAGCCGCCGGAACAGTGCAAACCCTGCATGAACTGGGCATCCGCAGCGTGATGATCAGCGGGGACAATCTGCAAACTGCCACCGCCATTGCCAAGCTCTGCGGCATTGAAGAGGTGCTGGCGAACGTGCTGCCCTCACAAAAAGCGGAGGCGGTGAAGGAACTGCAAGCCAAATATGGCGCAGTAGCGATGGTGGGAGATGGGATCAACGACGCTCCCGCGCTCAAACAAGCTGATATCGGCATTGCTATGGGGCAAGGCACGGATATTGCCATCGAAGCAGCCGATATCACCATCACCCGCAGTGACTTAAACAGTCTGCCGATAGCTATCCGGCTCTCCAAAGCCACCTTCCGCAAGATCCGGCAAAACCTCTTTTGGGCGTTCTTTTACAACCTGATCGCCATCCCCCTGGCCGTCTTTGGCGTGCTGCACCCCGTGATCGCCGAGATCGCTATGGCGTCCAGCTCCGTGACCGTCGTGACCAATGCCAATCTGCTGAAGAGGTTTAAACAGTGAACAGAGTGGAAGCGACATCCTGTCGCTTAACAGTGATTAGGGATTAGGGACTAGGGATTAGAGCTGCTTCGCATAGTAGAAGCGACATCTTGTCGCTTAACAGTGATTAGGGATTAGTGACTAGGGATTAGAGCTTCGCTGCTTCGCATAGTGGAAGCGACATCTTGTCGCTTAACAGTGATTAGGGATTAGGGACTAGGGATTAGAGCTGCTTTGGTAGAGGCGGTCGCTGAACCGCCTACACGTTACTGGTCTGCCAAATCACCCCACAGCCTCTCTTCATTCAGCTTCGGTGACCCCAAAATCTCCGATTAGGCAGAAACTACCGTATAGAACACAGATTACGCAGATTAAACAGATTCACACGGATTCTTTTAACCCCAGAGGGGAAACAGATTTACGATGTACGATGTACGATGTACGATGTACAATTTACGATGTACGATGTAGGATGTACGATGTACAATTTACGATGTACGATGACGATGGGGACGCTTCGCGGGTTTGATCTAGGAAATAGATGTGGACTCTTTTTTTAACAAAACAGAGGAAAAGAGGAAAAGAGATATCTCACAAGGAGCAAAGGGGAGAAGGATTTACAATGTACGATGTACGATTTACAAAGTACGACGGGGACGCTTCGCGGGCTTGGGCTGGGAAACAGAGCTTCTTAATTTCTAAACAGAGGAAAAGAGATATCTCACAAGGAGCAAAGGAGGATAGAGAGCCCTGAAGGGGCGCTCATCTGCAAGCGATGGGTGGCAACCCATCGAATGCAGTAACCCCTGAACCAAGCCCTGTAGGGGCGCTATCTGCCCAAATAGTCCAGATCAATTTAGCATACCCCTGCCCAAATAGTCTAGATCATTTTAGCACTGTACTGCCAGAATAGTCTTGACAAAATGAGCAGTGTATATAAATGAGGGGCAGAGGTATTGATATGAAACTCTATTTCCGCGAACTGCATAACAAGCTGCTTCCGGCAATGCAGCAGAATGAGGCGATCTTTGTTTTTGGGGCCAGGCAATGTGGTAAGACCACCCTTCTTAAGCAATTGATGGAAGAAAATGCCTTTCAGAATTCGATATACGTTGATATAGAGTATCCTTTGATGCTGGAGACCTTTTCCAGAGGGGTAGATGAAGTCTTGAACTACCTCAGATTACAGCGTAAAGACAAGCATAGCAGGTGTTTTGTATTCATCGATGAAGTTCAGTATATCAAGGATTTATCCCAAACCATCAAGCTTCTGGTGGATCATCATAGTGATGAATTCAAGCTGGTGATGACCGGCTCTTCCTCGGCTTTGATCAAACACCAGTTCCAGGAATCGCTGGTTGGCCGCAAGATAGTGTTTGAGCTTTACCCTCTGTCTTTCAATGAATTCCTTTATTTTCACCAGCGGGATGATCTTGCCACACTATTATCTGCAGAGTCAGCAGAGCTCCCCTTGGCTTACGAAAAACAATTACAGGATTATGCCTCTGAATACATGGTTTTCGGAGCTTATCCCAAGGTTGTACTCTCCCCCGGCGAAGCAGAAAAGAAGAGGGTTTTAGCTGATCTCACATCTTCCTATATTCTTAAGGACATTAAGGACTTGTTTCGTATCGAAAAACCGGAAGCTCTGAATCACCTCTGTCGGATATTGGCAGTCACCAGCGGAAAGGAGTGTTCCCTGGACAGTTTATCCACCGAAGTGGGCCTTCATAGCCGCACCTTAAAAGATTACTTAAGGATACTGGAAGAATGCTATGTGATCAGAAGGCTGCAACCTTTCTACAAGAATCTCTCCACTGAACTGCGCAAGAGTCCAAAGTTCTATTTCGTCGATCCTGGGATTCGCAATGCCCTGATATCCAATTTTTTACATCTCGATCAGAGAGGGGACAGAGGAGAACTGGTGGAGCACTTTGTTCTGAATAATCTGCAGAATCAGATTGATCCACACTTTGGCAAGATCAACTACTGGAGAACCAGGAATAAACAGGAGCTTGACTTCATTGTGGACGATATGAGTAGGCTCTATGCGCTCGAATGCAAGGTTTCCGGAGATCGCTTCGTATCCTTTGCCTCTTTTCAAAATGCTTATCCCAAAGCAGATTGCCGGGTCGTCTGCCTGAGAGAGCCAAATCATAGCCGGAGAGACAGATACATTTGGCAAGAACTGCTGTAAATGATAAAACAAGAGGAGATCTATATGCCAGCACCTGAAGATAGCCCAACCCCCAACCCCAAGAAACCGCTGAAAGTGCTTCGCAAAGTGGGGCAGCCCATAGTGGAAGCGACATCTTGTCGCTTTTCCCCAACCGAACCCTCTACTGAGAATGAAACCGACGCGCATCCCATAGTAGCAGCGACATCTTGTCGCTTATCCCCTTCCGATCACTCTGCACCCCCCAGAAAGCGCAGCAAGTTCCTCATCCCTGGCCTGATCATCTTTGTCCTGCTGATCCTTGGCGCAGCCTCATATCTGGTCTATCAGAAGCTCAGCTCGGACAGGTTGCTGCGGCAGCTTGCCGCACAGGGTTTGATTCCGGTCGAAGGCGGAGAATTTGCCCCGGAAGCAGCCAACCGTAATCCCCAGGGCGTTGGGTCCTCCCGCCGGATTCGCATCTATCCCTTTTACCTGGCCAAAACGGAGCTGACTCAGGCACAATGGACTGCCGTGATGGGTGATAATCCTTCCTCCAAGCTCGCTGCAGACCTGCCGGTGGTGAACGTGAACTGGTTTGGAGCAATCGAATATTGCAACCGACGCAGCCTCAAGGAAGGCCTCGAGCCGTGTTACAGCTATGCTGAGTTTGGCGCGAATCCAGATTCCTGGCCCGAGGGTTGGAACCAGGAAGACGTTAACCATAGCAAAGTGAGCTGCAACTGGCTGCTGAGCGGCTACAGGCTGCCTTCGGAGATGGAATGGCTTTTTGCTGCCGGGGGAGGTAGCAAAAGCCGTTATTATGCCTATAGCGGCAGCAATGAGGTCGATGAGGTGGCTTGGCACAAAGGCAATTCCGGCGGCACTATCCATGCCGTGGGCACCAAAGCGGCCAACGAACTGGGTTTTCATGACATGAGCGGCAACGTCTGGGAATGGCTCTGGGATATTTATGGAGAGTATCCGCACGGCAATTCTGCCAATCTCTATGGTGCGGACAGCGGGGATTCGCGTTGTGGCCGGGGCGGAAGCTGGAACTATGAGGCGGGTTTCTGTGCTCTGGACAAACGCAGCAACGGCTATCCGACCATCACCAGCGGAGATCTGGGCTTCCGCATTTGCCGGACTATGCCGTGAGGAGGGGCGAAAGCTAAGAACAAGGGAAACAGTTCATATCTGTATCTTCTCCACCAGGTGGATGAAGAACTCATCAGACCAGCTTTCCAAGGCTCTTGTGTCCTCAATGAAGGGCATCACGTCTTCTGCCGCCTGTCTGAAATCTATTTGAAAGATTCGATCTTTCAGAATCTGGCGAAAGCGGTCTTCGCTAAGCATTTGATCAGAGGGGAAGTGTCCGCTTTGCTTTAGTCTTGCCTCCAGATGAGGCAGATTGAGGGAGGCACCGCTGCGGATAAACCAGATCAGATCATACCAATCCCGGCCTTTCACTCTGGAGAGCCAGCCCCTGGCCAGAACTGCGTGCATCTTTCCGGCAAACAGATCCTGAAGTGACATCACGCGAACACTGAAGGGGATCGGCTCCAAGATGTATCTGCTCTCACTGGCAAAGGCACAGGGCGGGTGGGGATCAATCTCAAACTTCACGCTGCTGAGCTCATCCCGATGCAGGCTTCTCAAATCTGAAGCTGGGATCTCGAAATTGATCAAGGTTTGCAGGGTTTTGGCTTTCACAAAGGCAGATTCTATATTACTATCCTTCTTTTGAATAAGCTCCGTCTGAGCTATAATGCCCCAGGCAGCGAGTTCACGGCGCACAAAATCCAGATACGATGCCAGACTGAAATCCGGCGCTTCTTTCAGGAGGGAAAAATCCAGATCTTCGGAGAACCGCTCCAACCCGTAAAGCATCCGGAGAGCCGTGTCTCCATAGAAAGCGGCATGCTCAAAAAAAGCTCCGCGCCACAAGCCCAAGAGGCAGATTTTCTGGATGAGTTCGCGCAGATTCCGGCGATATGCATCTGGACTATTTGCTTTCCCGGTGCTGAGAATTGAGGTCAGGGGGCTATTATTCATCGCATTATCTCCTTCAGAAGCTTAAGATTATGCTTGCCGGATACTTCCGCAAGATGGACTATCAGATTCTGATCCATTTTTCTCATAGCCCCATCAGCAAGGCGGAGATCTTCAAAGAGGAAGCTCTCCATAGCCCTTGCATCTACAAGGGGGGCAGCCAGATAGAGCTTGTCACAGATTGCCTTCTCCGCAGTTGCCATCAGGTATGGACAGGACCCGGTATTCATGCGCTGGTATGCCAGGCTGTAGTAATCGGGCTTGAGTTGGTTGTATTGAAACCGGCCAATTGCGGTCTCAAAGACCTTCTTTCTGCCAATACACACGGAAGTGACGCTGTGAACCGCCTCCGGGATCAAGCCATAGCGCGAAAGTGCATAATCCAGCGAGATGTAGGAGGGGCCGTAAAGCAGATTTGCCGTTTGCTCCAGGGAAAGCTCTCTCCCAAAACGTTCCGGGAGTACATACAGACCGCTCTTGAGAGCAATGATCTCGCCTGAGCTCAGGAGCTTGCTGATCTTGTTCCGCGGATAGCGGTAGTCCCGGAAGAGATCCTTGAGAAACTGGTAATCGAAAGGCTGTTGCTTGATTTTGAGTAGCTGCTCAGTCATACTTACCTCCAGCATGTGGACAATATGTCAACATAGTGGGTGCGTGTCAAGAGATTTGTTTTGGGCTCAGGAGAGGATGGAACCCCGCGAAGTGGGGTTCAAGCAGTTTGACAACAGGCTCGAAGGCAGGAATGACGATACCCAGGACAGGGAGAGAAAACCTGATATTCTGCGATTTAAATCTCGTTTTATTATGATATTTTGAGATTTGAATCACGTTTTATGGGTTTCTTCGGATGCAAGTCCCCTTTATTCCAGACATTCCTTCAGCGATATATCATCCAGATAGATGCTTCCTGCAGATCCGTAATCGAAGATTATATCCAGCATTGGCTCCGTGGAATTGGGTAAGTCGTTTTGCACCAGGAAATAGTCGATGACCTCCTGCCATTGATCGAGGCCGTTATTGGTGACGAAATAGCCATCCAGTCTTCTGGCTATGGTAGAGGAGTGCATTAGCAAGTCCTGATCTCCAAAGCGAACGATCAGTGGCACTCTGGGATTTTCGCAGTCCGTTTTGTAACGCAAGCTGATTCTATAGGTTTTGCCGGCTCTGAGCTTGGATCTGATCTCCTGACCGATTGCGCACCAATCTCTATCATTCTGGTGGCTGAGCCTGATGTAGCTATTGTGTCCCTCTCTCACGATTTGGGTACTGGCTCCGGCGGTGAAATTCACGATCTTCCAAAAGTGTGTATCGTCATCAAAACCTCCATCCAGCAGGAGTTCTGCACCATATAGACCATCTGCAGGGGCTGGTGGTTCGGGCTCATTTCCTCTGATCACCAGATCTGTGAGCAAGGTATCTACTGGCGCAAGCTCCTCGTCGATCTCTGTTTCAGAGGTAACTTCACTTGTGTCGGAGTGTTCTGATATGTCGAAAGGACGGAAGTTTTCGCTGATGATTTGCCAGCCGCTGCGATTGCGTTCCAGTATCATTCTGATGGGATTTCGCATGTAATTCTCCGCCATATGATCGCGCATCAGATCTATCTGAACAGTGGTATCTCCCGCTCTAATCCCGGAGATCTCAGTGATGTCCTGGGAATAGTCCGGGTGACGCTCGTTGAATCTTCTCTGGAGAGCGGTGATCAGAGCAGACTTGCTGAGTCTGTTATCATAGTAGTTCACCTGTTCTGCATAGATGGAGCGAGCCAGGCTCAGATCTTTTTGGTTGTGCATCTGGTTCCATTTGAGCATCACTTCTGTGATCTCTTCCTCATCGATGATGACCACGCCATCGACCGTGGGGCCAATGGGGCCTAATACTATGATGTGCTTCAGCCATTCCGCTTCATCCGGGTAAACTTGCCTTTGATCGGTCTTATGAGTGTCAAAGATAGAGATGGTGCTGCCGTCCCAATCTCCCCAAGTCTGTGCACCCAGGGTGCAAAAGCAGCTTGCGAGCAGCAGAATCACCAAGCTGATAAGGTGACAAGTCCGGGATAAATCTGAAACAGGCATCTTTGAAACCGGGAGCAAAGAGCCGCTGTTCCGGGTAAATATGCTATTAGTTTTTGCCTTGGACATAGTAAGAATCTCCTTTAGTGGGTGTTTCCGAGCCCGGCTCGGGTACCAATCCGAGCTCAAGTTTCTCTTTTACATAGTTGCCGGGTTTTGTAAAGGAATTTCTGGAGTTATGATGTTTCCCACCGAGACAATTAGCAGCCAACCCATCAATAGCATCGCCACCGCACCCCACGCCTCGTCCTTAGACGCTTTTCTCATTGACAGAAGAAGCTAATATGATTGCCTGACTTTAGGCGTGGAATAGCCGATATTAACGATGCGAATGAACGCTTTGAAGAGGCAATAGACCAGACCTTCGGAGTGTTAGGCGTATTATCTAGTTCTTTTTAGGGAATCAGGATGATGAGATTTGAAGACATTAAGGCAGGAGCCCTGATCCAGGGCATTGAACCGTGGGATGCAGTGCAATTCCCGTCACTTGCAATTTGTTCAGGTCGATGAGAATGGGATCATACTACATTCGCGGAACCTTCACTCAAGAACCAGACTGGGCTCTTAGCAGCATCAATCTCGATATCGCCAGTTTACTGAAGAACGCATCAAAACAGGAGGGATTATGAAGCAAACGGACATGATAGAGAAGCCTGATTTCTGGGTTTATCACACAGAGAATGGTAAGATTAAGATACAAGTGACCCTAAGTAATGAAACGCTTTGGCTATCGGCCATGCAGATGGCAGAACTCTTTGACATAGACGTCTCAGGCGTGAGAAAACACCTAAAAAACATCTTCGAAAGCGGAGAACTCATCCGCGAATCAGTTAGTGCATTTTTTGCCTCAACTGCAAGTGACGGGAAAACCTATAGGATAGAGTATTATAATCTTGATGCAGTGATCTCAGTGGGCTATAGAGTAAATAGCATCATTGGCACCCGCTTCCGCATCTGGGCCACTGAGCGGCTCAAAGAATACCTGATAAAGGGCTTCACCCTGAACGACGAGCTGCTCAAACAAGCCGGCGGTGGCTCCTATTTTGATGAACTTCTGGCCCGGATCAGGGACATACGCTCCTCGGAAAAGGTATTCTGGCGCAAGGTGCTGGATATCTATGCCACCAGCATCGACTATGATCCCAGGTCCGATCTCTCCCGGGACTTCTTTAAAATAATCCAAAACAAGATGCACTGGGCCAGCCATGGCCATACAGCCGCCGAGATCATTTACCAGCGGGCCAATGCCAGAAAAACCAACATGGGACTTACCAACTGGCCGGGAACCCAGCTCCGCAAGGCAGATACTGAGGTAGCAAAGAACTACCTGAACCAGGAAGAACTGGATATCCTCAATAGAATCGTGAGCATGTATCTGGATTTTGCCGAACTCCAGGCTCTGAACAGAACCCCGATGCATATGAGAGATTGGATATCCAAACTGGATGAATTTCTAAAGCTCAGCGGCAGAGACATTCTGGCGCATGCCGGAGCCATAGCTCACGAAGACGCGATCCAGAAAGCCCGGCTGGAATATGAAAAATGGCATCGGGAAGAGATCAAGAAGCCAAGTGAAGCGGAAAAGCACTTTGTGGAAGCCCTGCAGGAAGTGAAGCAGATTTCCAAACAGACCAAACCCAAAGGAAAGAAATGACTGAATCCAAGGTAAGACCTCAAAATAACATGATCGAAGAAATACCTCCGCTTAGCTTCAAATTTCTGGGCTTCGGCATCGGGCACTTACACAATGAATTGAAGCAAAAGCTTTGCGCAGCGTTAACGCTTTACTCACACTCCGTAATTGGCTGATAGGTTATTCTCCCGGCTTCACACCTACCGGACTTGTCACTGGTCACTCGTCACTCTCTTGTGACTCCCGGAGTCTTCGCCAAACCGCTTGCGGTTTGATGGGGTGGGCAGGCAGGAATCCATAGTGTTTGCCACCGAGACAATTAGCAGCCAACCCATCAATAGCGTCGCCACCGCACTCCACGCCCCGTCATTCCTGAGCGTTGCTTCAAACCAGCAAAGCTGTTTGAAACAATGAGTCAGGAATCCATGACTTTTACCACTGCACGGCACCTTACGCCCCGTCATTCCTGCGACCGGGGACATCGCCAAACCGCTTGCGGTTTGGTAGGGTGGGATTTCTGGAAACTGGAAATTATTCAATCGTCTCATATCTTTCCCAGCTGCGCATTTACGACCTGTGCACTGTTCACTGCGCGCTAAAAACCCACCCATAAAACACGCATCTCATACTCATGTGACACGCATGATTTTACATGGGTGTCACATGGGTGTCACATGGGTGTCTCATGGGTGTCGTCTCAGAAAGGAGTCAGAAGGCGGTCTTTTCAGCGTATCTGCTTCAAGAAAACCAAAAATGGATTGTATAGGCAAGAAAGCCATCTCAACACCATTTCCACTGCAGCCCACGTATCGTCATTCCTGACTCGTTGTTTAAAACCAGCAAAGCTGTTTGAAACAATTAAGTCAGGAGTCCACGGAGCTTATACTTTAAGAAGGGTAAAATACTCTGTTAATCAGGTTTCTGATCATTTTGCTGAGGTTAGCAAAATGATCAATCTGCCCAAAGACGTAATCCGGGAATCAGATGAAGAATCTCAAAAAAGAATGAATCAGGAAGTATGGGCATTGAGCCTTTGATACTCAATACCGAATGAGTTGATCATATCTGCGAAAGCAGCTTGGAGTTATGTAAGTAGATGGGAAAATAGAAAATTGGTGTTGACAGAATTACAGTGGAATACTTTACTAAACATAGAGAAAAAATAGTATCAGTGAATTACTGATGGGCTTAGGAGGAACAATGCCGAAGAAACCGGTAAACGCTGGAAAAGACTGGACACCGCAGGATGTTAGTCACTTGCGTGAATTAGCAAATGGTAATACCCCCACACGAGTAATCGGACTAAAAACCGGAAGGACTGAGAGTGCTGTGAGGAGCGAGGCAGCCAAACTGGGTATATCCTTAAGACCAGTGAACCAATCTCCTTATAATCGTAAGAAATAGAAGAAAGGACTACAACCTGAAACTGAGTATGACTGGAGTGCGTTTATGCCTACATTGAATTGGATTGGGAAGCAAGACGCGGTGCATGCAGCCGACGAAATTCCCTACCGGGTTTTAGAACAAGATGAATCACTTTCCTATGGACAGGAAGATAGCGATAACCTGTTGATCCATGGTGATAACCTTGATAGCCTCAAAGCACTTTTACCGTATTACAAGGGTAAAGTGAAGTGCATCTACATCGATCCACCCTACAATACCCAAAAAGACTTTAAACACTATACTGACAAGCTGAAGCACTCTAACTGGCTCAGTCTGATCTATCCACGTGTAAAGCTCTTAAAAAAGTTTCTATCTATAGATGGGTCAATCTGGATCAGCATAGATGACGATGAAGGGCATTATCTCAAAGTGATCTGTGACGAGATATTTGGAAGAGATAACTTCGTGAACAATGTAATATGGGAGAAGAAGTTCTCCCCCCAGCCGGATTCCAGGTGGCTATCTGATAGTCATGACCATGTTTTATGTTATGCACGCAACAAGGAAACCTGGAGACCATATCTTTTACCCAGGACGATTGAAATGGATAATCGATACAAGAATCCAGATAATGACCCTAGGGGAGTATGGACATCTGGGGACTTATCAGCAAGAACTTATTCGGCTGAAACTGATTATCCGATTACAACGCCTTCAGGACGCATCGTAACTCCACCAAAAAGTAGAAGTTGGGTTGTCTCGCAAGAGGAGTTCACAAGACTTGCTAGGGATAATAGGATTTGGTTCGGAGTACATGGAAAAAATGTACCCAGATTTAAACGATTCTTATCTGATGTCCAGGAGGGCTCAGTTTCGAAAACAATATGGTATAGGACTGAGGTTGGTGATAATCAGGAAGCTAAGAAAGAGACAAAACAGTTTAATGAAGATGACGTCTTCCAAACACCGAAGCCTGAGAGATTGATTGAAAGAGTGTTAATGCTAAGCACAAGGGAAGATGACATTGTTATGGATTCTTTCCTTGGCAGCGGAACAACTGCTGCAGTAGCTCATAAAATGAAACGGAGATGGATAGGAATCGAAATGGAGGACACAATCTACTCTCATTGCGTTCCCAGGTTGAAGCAGGTGGTTGATGGCGAGCAGGGGGGCATATCGAAGGCAGAAGACTGGAAAGGTGGGGGTGGATTCAAGTTCTATCGCTTGGGTAGTCCCATTTTTAGCTCCGATGGCCAGATCAATCCCGAGGTACGATTTGAAACTCTCGCATCTCATATCTGGTTTTCTGAGACAGGCAGGCCATGGACAAAAAGATGCAAATCCCCCCTGATCGGAGCTACTGATAAGGCTGCCTATTACCTGCTGTTTAATGGTATCCTGGGAGATAAATCCATCAATGGAGGGAATGTTCTGACCATGAAGCTACTTGCTCAAATCCCGGAACACTGTGGCCGGAAAATAATCTACGGAGAAGCCTGTAGGATTGATGATAACAGGCTTAAGGCACTCAATATCGTTTTCAGACAGATCCCTTACTCTGTGAAGGCCAGGTGATAATGTTGATACTAAAGAACTATCAGAAAGCCACTATCGAAGCTACTAGTTCGTTCCTCGAGTCTGTCTTGGTGAAGGGTCCTGAAAGGGCATTTATCGAATCTAGAGCTACTCCGGGATTGCCTGTCCCTGATTACCGGACAAATGGACTGGGGGACATTCCCTACTTTTGTCTCCGTGTTCCGACTGGAGGAGGAAAAACTCTCCTGGCTTCGTACCTGCTTCGTTCTGTTGCCCATGATTATCTGATGAAATCTAAGATGATGGTGTTATGGCTAGTACCAACGAATATTATCTTGAGCCAAACCCTGAAAGCTCTCCGTGAAGCCAGGCATCCCTACAGAGAAGCAATTGACGACTATTTTGGAAGCAGCGTATCTATCTTTGGTATATCTGAGATTTCCACTATTACTCCGGATGTGCTTGAAAGTGATCTCTGCATAGTTGTTGGAACCATCCAGTCTCTGAGAACTGAGTCAACAGATGCCAGAAACGTCTATGACCATTGGGAAGTATTCGAAACTCACTTTACAGAATTGAAATCTATCCCTGAAGCTCTGGAAAAAGATGAGAACGGAAACCTCAAGTTCTCATTTGCAAATATATGCAATATGCACAAGCCCGTGATAATAATGGATGAGGCTCATAACGCCAGAACCAAGCTGTCGTTTGATGTGTTGAAACGCTTGGCACCATCTTGTGTAATAGAGTTGACTGCTACTCCCAATACTACTCGGGATAATGGCAGCAACGTTCTTTACAGTGTTACAGCCCTTGAGTTGAAATCGGAAGATATGATTAAGCTGCCCATAGTTCTAACAGAGCATAGCCACTGGCAATCAGCCGTGAGTGGGGCAGTTATGACTTTGAGCAGATTGCGGGCTGAAGCCAAAGCAGAAGATCAGTATATCCGCCCAATTGTCCTTTACCAGGCACAGCATAAAGGAAACGAAATTACCTATGATGTGCTTCTTGATTACCTTGTTAATCAGGAATTCATCCCACGAGAGAAGATAGCCATTGCAACCGGAGAGATCAGGGAGTTGGAACACCTAGATCTGTTTGATCCGCATTGCCAAATTGAGCATATCATCACAGTTGAAGCCTTGAAGGAAGGTTGGGATTGCTCTTTTGCATATGTGTTTTGTTCCGTTTCCAGCAGATCATCTCAGAAAGATGTTGAGCAACTCTTAGGCAGGGTTCTTCGAATGCCCTATGCAACCAAGAGGAAGAGTCCTATCCTGAACTTGGCTTATGCGCATATATCTTCTCCTGATTTTGCTCTGGCAGCAAAATCTCTACAGGACACATTGGTAGATAAGCTGGGTTTCGAGAGATTTGAAGCAGACTACTCTGTTGTTAGCGGGCACAATGCCAAGAATTCATCAGATCAAATTGATCTCTTTGACGATAGCCAGGAGCGAGAAATAGCTGTTAGAGAGATAAACACGGAGATGTTATCGAAAAGGGTCTTGGAGCAGCTCACTGTTAATCCCACAGATTATGGCTCTGTGATTAGAATAACTGGTAGCATCGATTCCGAGATGGAAAACCAGATACTTACGGCAGTCCCGGAATCTGAGAAATCCTCTGTAAAGAAGAAGATTGATCAGATAAGACTCTCAGAGATTGATTATGGACAGATTATTCAACCTAAATTTCCCTCTTTCAGAGTACCTCGACTTTCATATAAAGATGACCAGAATGTTATTCCGCTTGAACAAGATGACTTCCTGGATTTTGGTCAATGGGATCTAAACAGGTTTTCGGCTGAACTGCCGGAATTTCAGATATTGGAAGAGGATAATATCTGGATGATAGATGTAGATGCTCAGAGTAGAATCAAGCTTGCACACGATCATTCCATAGACCAGATTAAGATTGATCCAAAGATTGATGAGATGACCATGTCTGAGTTAAGCCTATGGCTGGATCGTAATGTTGATCACCGGGACATAGTTCAAGCCAAATCACTTAATTACATATCAAGAACTCTCAAGTTCCTGATTGAAGTTAAGGGAATTCATCTGGAGCAGCTTCTTGCTGCAAAATTCTATCTGGCAAAAGCAATTACCCACAAGATCAATGAACATAGAAGAACTGCCAGGAAAGAAGGATATCAATCCATCATTTTTGAATCAAACCCGAACTTGGTTGTTGATTTCAATTATGGCTTTGATTTTAACCCTGGCTTGCCACACTATCCTTTAACCCAAGCTCATAGTTCTTCAAGATACACCTTTAAAAAGCACTATTACGAAGTAGTATCCTCAATGAACGGTGAAGAGGAAATCTGCGCCATCATTTTAGACTCGCATCCAAAAGTGAAGTTCTGGATAAGAAATCTTGAGTGTAAGCCTGAACAGGCGTTTTGGCTGCCTACTTCCACAGATAAGTTTTACCCGGATTTTATTGCTCTCCTGAATGATGGGCGTTTATTGGCCATTGAGTATAAAGGAGAAATGCTCCAAACAACGGATGACACTAAAGAAAAGGAACTTGTTGGCTTCGTCTGGATGAAACAGAGCAATGAGAAATGCCTGTTTCTGATGGCAGTTAAGAAGAATGGCAGAGGTCTTGATCTTAAGAGTCAGATTGAAGAGGTGATTGGAGGATGATTTGGCCAGGTTCGTAAATATGGATTGAACTCTCAATGGAATTCTATTGCCTTGCCTTGATCTCTTAATTGGTAGTACATCAATATTATTTATGCTCCATCCCTGTCTAGTGGGTCGATCACCCAAGAGTGTTGATAGAATTCCGCAAAGCCGTAAGTGATTTCAGGAATATGGATATATGAATCTTTTTCTTGACATTCAAAAGGATTCTCAGATAATGGGCGTAGATGGATTGGAAGTGGTTCTTCCAATCACATGAAAAAAGGGAGTATGAGGTTATATGTGCCATGTCATCGATATTGACAACCTGATCTTCAACGTTTCTCAGGTAAAAGGAACTAGGGAAATTTTGTTTGAAGACTTAGTATCCTACCGCTTTTTTATTGAAAAGAGTATCCCCCACCTTTACATTAAGGTTACAAAAGATGCTTTGTTTAGAAACTTATCGAGCTATGGGGGGCTTATGACGTACGACAAACCCAGGATTACGCTCACCCGAGATTTTTCAGTAGTACGAGACTATTCAAACAAAACACTCCCCCCCCAAATTAGAGATGAATATCTGAAATTAGTTGAAGAAGCAGTAGCCAGCAATTAGTTGGAGGTGTAGAGTGAAAATTGTTCGGGACACTGTGCACGGCTATATTAAGATTCCTAAGAAGTATTTTGATGCACTAATTGATACAAAGATATTCCAAAGGCTTCGGCGAATAGAACAAACTTCCATGCGAATCTTGTATCCTTGTGCTCACCATGACAGGTTCTCTCATAGTATTGGGGTTTACCACCTAGCTTACCTTTCAATTCAAAGCATTGAACAGAACTCTGATGTGATAAAAGGAATGCTGGATAAGCCAGACTATAAGAAGATAAAGGAGTCTTTTCTAATAGCAAGTCTGCTCCATGACTGCGGGCATGCCCCCTTTTCTCATAGAACCGAACATTTCTATGACTTACAGGGAGTGTTGATTGAAGCCTTTAGTGAACTATTCAAGGATAATGGATTACGCCAGTTAGTAAAGAAGACAGGGCCCAAGCCGCATGAGTATGCAAGTGCTTATCTATGCATGACTCTGTATCGTGATGCTATTATCAAACTTGGGGGTAATCCTGAGCTTGTTGCATTGATGATCATAGGGTGTAAGTATTCATCGAGTAAAAGTTTACCTGATATTCAGTCTTTATCTAACGTGTTTATTCGCCTGTTGAATGGCCGACCAATTGATATAGATCGCTTGGACTACTTGTTGAGAGACAGATGGGCTTCTGGAGTGGCATCTTACAGTGTGGATGTTATGAAACTGATATCGGGAATCTCGGTCATTTATTCAGAAGAGTCATATGAACTAGTATTCCATAAGAACTCAATTAACGCAGTTCAGAGTGTAAACGATGCCAGGAACCATTTCAGATTATGGGTGTATGGTCATCAAAAAGTCAGATACGATGATTACCTGTTAGACAAGTCCATTAAGAAGATGGACAAGTTGCTATCCGAAAATGGCAGCACATCAGCCCTGAGCAAGATATATAGCATGGATAGATTTAAAACTCCAGAACGGATTGGTAATTTTTCTGTTCACTTACCAACTGATGACGATATCATTTACATGCTAAAGTCCCTTCAGGCGGATATTCCAGAGTTTGATCAGTGGCTGTACAGGCAAAATCATCGAACTCCAGTCTGGAAGAACCATATAGATTTCTTTCACATTTTCGATGGTGTAGACCCTGAATTAATGCGTAAGAATAACGTGCTTAGAGCTGCTGCGGGAGAGGTTGAAAAGGAGTATGACAAAGAAGTGATTTTCATTGATGTGGAGCCCGGGCTCACTGAGATAGATAGAAATCAGTTGAAAATAATGGTTGATGGCAAACCGGTATGTTATAGTAGGCTCACTCAAAAGACCAGCTCACCAATCCCTCCAAACTATTATTTCTATGGCTATCTAAAGAAGGGCTCAATAGTGACTAATCAAGAGGTTATATCAGAACTGATACGGAAAGTTAGATAATCTTGTTTCATCATAGCGGTAGGAATGGATCCTATACTGAAACGAATGGCTAGGATCGTATCAAGGATATTCAGCTCCATAGAGCGTAAACTCTCTTTATGCCACATCTTGAACTATTCGATGATTTCGAATAGTTGCTTCTGGTTCCGGTTTGCTGCCTAGGCTTTGGATCATATGTTTCGTGTTCCGTCTGCGGCAGTTGTAAAGGAATTCTTTGCTACTGAGCTAGGATTAAGGCTCCTATATCTGGAATGATACTATGTGATCATTGGGTAATTGTCCAGCGGTTTTCAGAATTATATCGAGGCTGTAATGGCGATTGTTTCTTTTGAGTTGGCGGTTTGCTCTGGTTTGAACTATTAAGTAATTCTTAACAGTTGAAGCAGAGTCTATCTCTAACAGTTGAGCTTGGGTTTGCAAAACTCAAGCATCTATCAAACTAGTCTGTATCATAGTCGGTTACATGGTCGGTATCTTGATCGGTTACATGGTCGGTATCTTGGTCGGTCGGTTTGATAAATGCCTGGTGAACAAGAAAATCCACCATGATAAGCTGCGCTCATGATCGGTATAGATTATCGGTAAAGGAGAGCCGTTATCCCGGCAAGTATGGATGATTTTGGGGATCCCGGATGTACATCGGTTATATTGATTGGGCTGAACTCACCTCCGGTATGTGGACTATGTGTCAACCTGCTGGGCGTGAATATGGACTAGGCTCCGGACCTTAAGAGTGAAAAATCTCACTTGTCCAAGGGGCTGATGAGAATCACGTTACGAGTTTGCGGAAAAGATTCCACAGGAAAGTGTCACCTGAAGAGCGAAAGTGTCACCTATATAGAAGTGAGGGGAGGACTCTCGATGTACGATTTATGATGTACAATGTACAATCGAGTGTTGACGTGGTGTCGTGGTGGCTCCACTGCAGATCTTTGAAACAGTGTATAGAGTGATTTTGAATTTACGATTTACGATGTAGGATGTACAATTGAGTGGTGACGGGATGACGTGGAGACGTGGGGAAAACACCCTTGATTTTGTGCGATGAACACAGTTAAACACCCTTGATTTTGTGCGATGAACATGGCAAAACACCCTTGATTATTTGCGAGGATGAGTCAAAAACAAGCTTGACAGATTTCCTTATCCGCAATTAACTGCATCTCGAATAATGAGATGGAGTTCCGGGATGTTTTACAGGAAAGTAATAGCCGAATTGATTGCCTGGGCGGACTCGCCTTATCGCAAGTCTCTGATCCTCCGGGGTGTGAGACAAGTGGGCAAGACCACCGCCATCAGGATGCTTGCGCAGCGGTATGATAACTACATCGAGTTGAACCTGGAAGAGGAGCAGGATAGGGCTCTCTTCATCAGTGGGACTGAAGTCGATAAGATTCTGAACCTGATCATGCTCAGTAAGAACCTTGATCTGAAAGCCGGAAAGACACTTCTCTTTATAGATGAAATTCAATACTCTGCTAATGCTATGCTGAGTCTAAGATACTTTTATGAGAAAATGCCCGAGCTTCACGTGGTTGCAGCAGGCTCGCTTTTGGAAGCATATCTCAGTAAGGAACGGATAGAAGTCTCGGTGGGGCGGGTTGAGTATTTGAGGATCTATCCTCTGGACTTTGAAGAATTTCTCCAAGCCTCACAAGCTAATGTACTTCTGGATATGTTAAAGGCGGAGCCCTATCCAAATCACGCATTGGAACCCTTGCGAGAGCAGTTCAGGACATACTGCACAATCGGAGGGATGCCTGAAGCTGTGAAAGTATGGATCGAAACGCGGAATATCAGCCAGGTGAGAGCTATCCAGGGGGCAATTGTTCAAAGCTATCAGGATGATGTGCTCAAATACACCAAGAATTCTGAGCAGGCTCAGGTGGTTACCGCAGTGATGCAGGCAGCCTATTTTAATATCTCCAGGCAGATTAGCTTTGAAGGGTTTGGGCAAACAGCCTTGAAAAGTACAACCGTCAAGAACGCCTTCAATCTTCTTTCTAAGGTCGGATTGTTTCAGTTGCTGTATCCTGCCACAGGGGGCGGTTTGCCTATGATACCAAACTATAAAAAGAAACCAAAGCTGATAGCTTTCGATCTTGGCATTGTAAACTACGTGCTTGGGATTCAGGACAAGTATTATACGGAGGATTCCCTCCACTCCATATATAAAGGGAATGCTATGGAACAGATTGTAGGCCAGGAATTGATGAGCATGCAAGAGAAACACGGCTTCAGCCTGCAATACTGGGTCAGAGATGCACGGAGTTCCAGCGCTGAGCTGGACTATCTGATAGCCTGGCAGGATAAACTGATACCGATCGAAGTGAAAGCCGGGAAAACCGGGACCATGAAGTCTCTGTTTATCTTCATGGATTCTTCTCCGGCAGACTTTGCGATCAGGCTCTATGATGGTGATACTTTCGTTGAGAAAGTCAAGACTGCTTCAGGTAAAGAGTTCTCCATATTGCATTTACACCTGGGTTTGCTAACCCGGTTGTTTGAGTATGTGAAGTTGGTGGGGGTGTAAGGTTGTTGTGTTTTAAGGTTTTAGGGTTGAATGACAGATCGCGGATGCTACCTGAAATGTCGTTCTTTAATCACTTTGCATTTGACAGATCTGCGGTATTTTGGGCAGTGTGGCATCTATATGCCAGAGCTTAAAAGGAGACGATATGAATAGATACCTCACCTGTTGTGGCTTGTATTGCGGAGCCTGCAGCAGCATCTTGCAAAAGGAAAAAGAAGAGGGCAATCCCGAGCTGGAAGGATGGGTGGGTGAATTCAGCGAAGAGCCTTGTTCCGGCTGTGGTGCCGGAGAGCAGCAGTCTTGTGAATTCACCGCCTGTTGCCGGGAGCATCAGGTGCTCACCTGTGCATTCTGTCCGGAATTCCCCTGCCAGAAGATCAAGGACTTTAGCGTCGATGAGTGGCCGCATCACCTGGAGGTGCTGGATAATCTCTTCCGCATGAAAGAGATCGGAGTGGAGGCCTGGCTGGTGGAACAGAGGCAGAAATGGCTTTGCCCCCAGTGTGGCACCAGAACGCATTGGTATGGAGCCAAATGTCACAAGTGCGGAGCCGTCTGGGAAGCTAAGTATAAATAGCAATAGCAGTTTGAAGAAGAGCCTTGACATATCTGCCCACTCTTTACTTTGAGAATCTGAGGTGTAATATGAAGAATTTTATCGTTATCAGCCTTGGGCTTCTAT
The DNA here is from genome assembly GCA_023421135.1 of Candidatus Cloacimonadota bacterium. GTDB lineage: Bacteria > Cloacimonadota > Cloacimonadia > Cloacimonadales > Cloacimonadaceae > PHBP01. The sequence continues at coordinate 28,297 of JAEZUG010000002.1, forward strand.
GCCTGATGCTTGCCGCTTGCAGCCAGAACGTGCCAATGCGCACCAGCATCAATGAGCATGTGCTCACCAGCATGTCCACGTCCAGCCAGAGAGGAGTGAATTTCCTCTATGATTCCGAGCTCACATCAAATAGAATCCCTCTCTACAGAGCGGATCACACCCTCATCCAGGGCGCTGGCTCGGACTTCTATTGTGATCAGGCCGGGACTCTGAAATCCATGCTAACTCAGTATCTGGGCAATCGGTTCCATGAGATCAGCTCCACTGCCACCTTCAAGCTGGAAGTGACTCTGGTGGATTTCTACGTGGAGCGTCAGGTCATGAACTCCAACTTTATACGCGTCCTGGAAGTCCTGGTTGATGAGGGCTCTGAAAGCCAATATATGAATAAAGCCGTGGTGGAAGTGATGGTGAAAGCCACGGGCCCGGATGGTGTGATTACCAAGAACTTGAGCGCCAGTGCGGAGGCTAACGCCACCGAAAGCACGATGGTTAGTTCCTTGAGCGAAGTGATCAATCAAGCCAACAACCGCATCCTGATACTACTCAATAACTATCTGGCGGAGAATAACCTTTAGACTATGAAATGGATTGTGGCACTGGTGGTTTTGGCGGCGTTTCTGCCGTTGTTCGGCGCTCCCAGCTTGCATCCCCAGGAGCGGGAATTGCTGCTGCAGATGCTAGAGAGTGCAGAGCTGGATTCTGTCTCCCTCACCTATGAAAAGGATTGGGATCTCTCCACGAAATTCAAAGAAAGCGGACAGCTTTCCGAGCTGCAGAATCCCTGGCTGGCCTTCGAAAAAGTTGATTCCCTGCGCCGGATTCTGGCGCCGGATAGCCTTTTCTATTGGAAGCAGGAGCGGATGGAAGCTTTGGCAGAGCTGGCCTCTGCCGGGAGCCAACCGCTGGATATTGAGCTCTACAAGGCAGAACTGAACCGCCTGTGGCAGAGCAGAGTGCATCAGAGCCGGGATATCTTTGGCTTTGTGGAAGATCTGCTGCTGGATTTCTCGGATGATCTGAAGCTGGCGCTGCCCTTTGATAATGCAGTGTCGGACAGCCTGACGTCCTTCTTTTTTAAGGCTTTCCATGAATCTGAAGACAGCCTGGCTCTGGGAAGGTTCCTGGATAGCAGAGCTTATCCCCGGGAGGGTTCTGTGGCAGTGCTGGATTGGTTGTCTCATCTGGAAAAGGCGGATCTGAGCGCACTCTATGCAGTCTTTTCTCGCTATCAGAGCTTTGCGGAGCTTATCCGGGACAAAGCTGCTGAGCTGCAGTTTCAAAACCCGCGTCCGCTGCGCTATCAGAGCCGGTTTGGCCTGATGCTGATTGGCAGCCCCAATGCAGATCATTATACGGCGGAGAATCAGGGGCTGTGTTTCCTGCTGGAGCCGGGTGGAGATGATCTCTATGAGCTGGAGCTCTATGCCGATCACAAGAAGCCTTTTTATCTTTTGACAGACCTGGGCGGCAATGACATCTATCAGAACCGGGCGCAGGCACAGCAATTCAGCGTTTGCCTGGGTTTGGGCATCTCGCTGGATAGCTCCGGAGACGATATCTACCGGGGCGGAGATTTTGCTTTCAGTGCCGGGCTGGGTGCCATGCTGCATCTGGATAGCTCCGGAGAAGATATTTACGACAGCGGTCTGTTCAGCCAGGGTGCGGCTTTCTTTGGGCCTGCCATCCTTGGCGATCTGGATGGTGATGATCTCTATTCTGCCACCACTATGGCACAGGGAATGGGCTCCACCCGAGGCTTTGGCATGATATTGGATATCTCCGGGAGCGATCGCTATCTGCTGGGGCGGAAGTTCAATCATGCTCCTCTGATGCCCAATGATTACCGCAGCATGGGTCAGGGCATGGGCTTTGGTTTTCGTCCGGATTTTGCCGGTGGCACAGGTATGATCTTTGATGCTGCCGGAAACGATAAGTATATGGGCGGTGTATATGCTCAGGGCGTGGGCTATTGGTATGCCACCGGCATCCTGATCGATGAGAGCGGCAACGACGTCTATAACGCAGTTTATTATCCCCAGGGTTCCGGGATTCACCTCGCCAATGGCTATCTTTACGATGGCGGCGGGGATGATGCCTATTACACCCGCAATGGTCCCGGCCAGGGCGCCGGACACGACTGGGGCTTGGGCATCCTGCTGGATAAGAGCGGGGACGATGCCTATTCCATCCCGGGTGGGAACGGACTGGGGCTCAGCAACTCCGTGGGTATCTTTGTGGATAGCCGCGGCAACGACCGCTATGAACGCAAGGTGGATAATGCCTATGGCTTCGGAGCGCTCAGCCGCAGAACCGGTTCGATCGGGCTCTTCCTCGATGCTGCCGGCACAGATAGCTATCCGGATAGTCTGTTTAGCAATAACAAGCTGTGGAACCGCGGTTCCTATGGCATTGGCTATGATCTGGAACACTTTGTGAGTGCTGCAGATCTTCCTCCGGCGATTGTGGATGAGGCTTTGGTGGATAGCCTGGCGGCGATCTCCGAGATCTTTGCTGCAGCCGCAGAATGGGAAGTGGGCTCCGCAATCAAGCGGGTGCGTCATGCCCGGGGAGTGCTAATCCGCAGGGCGGAAGAAGCTATCCCATATATAGTTGAGAATAAACTGGGCTCCAAAAGTGGCTTGGAATATCGTGCCATGGAAGAGCTGATAGATAATTCCGGTGCTTTCAAAGAGGAGCTCTTCAAGTGGATAGAAGTATCCGATACTCTGAAGGCCAAGGACGCTCTCTCGCTGATAGCCGGCACGGGAGACAGTTTGCTGCTGGATCCCATTCAGAGTCTCTTATCCCGAGATAAATACGTGGGCACCTGTCTGGGATGTCTGGGAGCTATTGATACAGATCTCAGCATCGATATCCTGCAGAGCTGGCTGGATTGTCCCATCGAGCGTTATCGCTATATTGCTGCCAGAAGTCTTTTGGGCATTGGCAAACCCCGGGCTTTGAACCTGCTGAGAGGGATGAGGGGGGATAAGTCCTTCCTGATTCAGAGCATGGTGCGCAGCTTGCCGGAGGATACAAGTGGAGAATAAAGAGCTATTCCAGAGCTATCTGGAGAGTATCAGACCTGGTAAATCAGGTGAATATATGCCGGTTTTCGAGCGCTATCTGGAGCTCTTGCAAGAGATTAATGCCTCGATAAATCTGATCTCCCGCAAGATGCCGCCCGAGGCCTATTGGACTCAGCATTTCCTTGACAGCCTGAGGCCTCTGGAATGTTTGGATATCAAGGAATTGCGCCTGCTGGATTTTGGCAGCGGGGGTGGACTGCCCGGGATTCCGCTGAAGCTTGTGGAGCCGGACCTGCGGATTGATCTGCTGGATTCGACTGCCAAGAAAGTGAAAGCCCTGGAGGAGATGGTCCACAGCCTTGGTCTGCACCGGGTGAATTGCCTCACACACCGCTTGGAAGATTATTCCTGCCTGCAGAGGCATCCGGTTTACGATGTGATCGTGTGTCGGGCGGTGGCGCTGGAAGAGCGCTATCTGGAGCCTTTGTGGAAGCTGCTGAAGCCGGAAGGATTCCTGCTGCTCTATAAATCTCACAATCTGGAAGATATCAAGGATTTGGAGAAGGAGCTGCTGTTGGAGCATGATGAGCCGGAGCTGGGTCTGCGCCGCATCTTCCGGATCAAGCGCGAAGCTTTGAGGCCACCGGCATCCAGGCAAGCTAAGAAAAGTTAAGGATAAAATGGGAAGAATAATTACCATAGTGAATCAGAAAGGCGGGGTCGGCAAGACCACCACCGCCGTGAACCTCGCAGCCGCTTTGGCTGTGTTGGAGAAGAAGACTCTCCTGGTGGATCTCGATCCTCAGGGAAATGCCACCAGCGGCGTGGGGCTGGATAAGGAAAAGCTGGAGCTGCAGATCTACGATGCTCTGATTGCCCGGGTTCCGATCCAGAATACCATTGTGAGCACCGATACTGCCAACCTCTGGTGCATCCCCGGCAATATCAATCTCACCGGAGCGGAGATCGAGCTGGTGCATGAATTTGCCCGGGAACACAAGCTCAAAGAGGCACTTCAGCCCATCGTCAATAACTACGATTACATTTTGATAGATTGCCCGCCTTCTCTGGGACTCTTAACGGTGAATTCCATGACGGCCAGCACGGACGTGTTGGTGCCCATCCAGTGCGAGTATTACGCTCTGGAGGGAGTGAGCCAATTGCTCACCACCATCCGTCTGATCCAGAAGAATCTGAATCCAGCTCTGAACATTGTGGGTGTGCTGCTCACCATGTATGACAAGCGGGTGAATCTCTCTCTGCAGGTGGCCAAGGAAGTGCACCGCTATTTCAAGGAAAAGGTCTTCCGCACCATCATTCCCCGCAATATCAAGCTCACGGAAGCTCCCAGCTTTGGCAAACCCATCTTTTTATACGACATCCGCTCTCCGGGTGCCATGAGCTATCTGAATCTGGCTACAGAATTGATCCAAAGAACGGAAAAGTGAGGTTGAGATGAACGAACGTTTAGGAAGAGGTTTGGGGGCTTTGATCCCGGAATCGGACGAGACAGCTCAGACAGCCGCTGGCATCACTCTGGTACCGGTTGGACACATCAAGGCCAATCGCTATCAGCCTCGACGCCGCTTTGTGCAGGAAAAGCTCACCGAACTGGCTATGTCCATCCGTGAAAACGGCATTATTCAACCCATAATCGTTACCAAGACAGCTTCTTCCGAGTATGAACTGATCGCTGGGGAGCGGCGTTTGGAAGCTGCCAAGCTGGCAGGGCTGGAAAACGTGCCCGTGGTGGTGCGCTCGGTTTCGCGCAAAGAACAGCTTGAGCTGGCGATCATCGAAAACGTGCAGCGGGAAGATCTGAACCCCATCGAAGAAGCCATGGCATATAGGATGCTGATTAGTGATTTTCAGCTCACTCACAACGATGTGGCGCAGAAGATGGCCAAGGATCGGGTCACCATCACCAACAGCCTCAGACTGCTCAATCTGAGCGAAGAGATTCAGGAACTGGTGAGCAGCGGAGAGCTCTCTGCCGGTCATGCCAGAGCTATCCTGAGCCTCCCGGCCGAAGCGCAAAGCGTCTTTGCTGCTTTTATCCTGAAGCACAAGCTCACCGTTCGCCAAGCGGAAGACAAAGCCCGCACCTGGGGCCAGGAAGAAGCTCCCAGGGCTGCCAAGGTCTCTGTTAAGAACAGCCTTCTGCACAGTTTTGAACAAGATCTTTCCCGGCTTCTCAAGGTCAAAGCCACCATCAAGGACAGCCGGGGCAAAGGCAAGATTACTCTGGAATATTCCAGCCCGGAAGAGCTGGAAACTCTGAAGACACTGCTCTTTAGCCTGAAGCAATAGAGCTGATGACTATAGCTTTAGGGGTTGTGGAAGAATATGGACAGCACTAAAAGAAAAAAATCTCAGATTTCTGAAGTTTTTTTTTGCATCTGCTCAGAGATTAGTTATGCTGTCTGTAGCCTACAGACCCTACATAGAATGCCCTCCGAGTCGTGGGGACACCGCCCGGTGCTCCCCACGGTTTTTTTGTCCCCCAGATAGGAGTTCTCCCAAATGAGCATCTTTGAAACTTCTCCAGCCAAATCCATCGTCGGTATGGTGCATCTGGCAGCCTTGCCGGGCAGTCCACGTCAAGAGCTCTCTGTAGCCCGGATCACAGATCTGGCTCTGCATGAGCTGGCTCTCTACCAGGAAGCCGGGCTGGATTCTATCCTCTTGGAAAACATGCACGATATCCCCTATCTGAACCGCAAAGCCCCCGAAGAGACCATTGCAGCAATTGCCGTGATTGCCTCCAGGCTTCGAGCTGAGACCGATCTTCCCCTGGGCTTGCAGATTCTGGCTGGGGCAAACCGGGCTGCCCTGGCAGTGGCACACTGTGCCGCTCTGGATTATATCCGGGCCGAAGGCTTTGTGTTCGGGCATCTGGCAGATGAAGGCTATATGGATAGCGATGCCGGAGAGCTTCTGCGCTATCGCCGTCAACTGGGAGCAGAAGCCGTGAAAATCTTTACCGATATCAAGAAGAAACACTCCTCTCACTCCCTCACGGCAGACACAAGCCTGGCGGAAACCGCCAAAGCTGCCGAATTCTTTCTTTCCGATGGGCTCATCATCACGGGTAGCAGCACGGGAGAAGCCTGCGCCACAGCAGATCTGATCTCTGTGCGAAAAGCTTCCGGGCTTCCCATCCTGATTGGCAGTGGTATCACGGAAGCCAATCTGGCAGAGTTTTGGCCCTTGGCAGATGCCTTCATCGTGGGCTCACACTTCAAGGAAGATGGCATCTGGTCCCGTCCTGTCTCCAGGGAGAGAGTCTCCGCCTTCATGCAGAAGGTGCGTGTCCTGCGGGAGAGTGCAGGAGATACTGCTTGACTTGGCATGAGCAGAAGGAGAAACTGAGCCTATGAAACAAATCAAGATTCTGGCCATCGAATATCTCTTTTGGCTTTACTGCCTGGCCTGCCTCACCTGGCTGGCAGCGCGGCTTGTTGATATCAACCTGCCTATCCATCTGCTCTTGGCTCTGCCTGCCCTGCTTTCCCTAATATTCCACTTTGTTCCTGGCTCTATGGGCAGAGTAGTGATCCTCCAGGATGCAGAGACTACCCGCCTCAGTCTCAAACTGCAGCTTAGCCTGGGCATCCTGATCAGCCTGATCATGGCTTGGGTGATGGTGGAAGTGAAGCCTCTGGATTTCTTCACCGGAGCTCAGAATACCACCTCAATCTTAAGAGGAATCTTCAATCCCAATCCCGAGCAGCTGGTTCCCATGCTTCTGGCGCTGGTGGAGACCATCTATCTGGCGCTGCTGGCAACTGTCCTGGCTATCCCCTTTGCCTTTTTCTTCAGCTTCTTTGCAGCCAAAAACCTGATGTTCGGCTCTTTCTGGGGCAAGGCAGCCTATTTCTTTATCCGCACCATCTCCACCATTTTCCGCTCCATTGAAGCCATCGTCTGGGCTATCATCTTTTGCGTCTGGGTAGGCATCGGCCCCTTTGCCGGCATGCTGGCACTCTGGATCCACTCCATTGCCTCGCTGATCAAGCTCTATAGCGAGCAGATCGAAAACATCGATCCGGGTCCCGTGGAAGCCATCAAGGCCACCGGAGCCTCCACTCTGCAGATCTGGCGTTATGCCGTTTCTCCCCAGATCTTGGCACCCTATCTGGCTTTCACTATCTACCGCTGGGATATAAACGTGCGCATGGCAACCATCGTGGGTTTCGTGGGCGGCGGAGGCATCGGTCTGGCTCTCTATCAACAGCAGCAGATGCTGGCCTGGCGCAATGTGGGACTGATTATGTGGCTGATTGCACTGATCGTCTGGGTGATGGATATTTTTTCGGCCTATATCAGGGAAAAACTTGTAAACTAAAGCCTTCCCGTTTAGCTTATCTATCAGAATCCGTCTCTGCCCCAAAAGAGGGTGAAGATAATACATGAGGACTTTATGACGAACTATAATCCGGTGGAACTTATCCTGAAGAAACGCAGTGGCAACGACCTTAGCCCCGAGGAAATCAGCTTTTTTATCCGTGGCTACCTGGATGGCTCAATTGCCGAATACCAGATGTCTGCTCTTTTGATGACGATCTTTTTCCAAGGTGCCAGCGGTGCTGAAATTGCTGCGCTCACCAAGACCTATATAGATTCCGGCAAGAGCCTGAAGTTTCCTGCTGATCTGCCTGTGGCAGATAAACACTCCACCGGCGGAGTGGGAGATAAGATCTCTCTGATGCTGGCTCCCATTGCAGCAGCCTGCGGACTTTATGTCCCCATGATCTCCGGACGTGGCCTGGGTCACACCGGCGGTACTCTGGACAAGCTGGAGGCCATCCCTGGCTTCAAGGTGCAATATTCCCTGGAGGAATTTCAAACTCTGGTGGAACGTTATGGACTGGCTATGGTGGGACAATCTGCGGAGCTGGTGCCTGCCGATAAACGCATCTACGCCCTGCGGGATGTGACTGCCACAGTGGAAAGCCCCGGCCTCATCACTGCCTCTATCATGAGCAAGAAGATCGCCGAGGGTGCCAAAGACCTGGTGATAGATCTCAAAATCGGCAGCGGTGCCTTCATGCCCAATCTGCGCCGTGCCAAGGAATTGGCAGAGCTGCTGGTGCACACCGGCAAGAGCTTTGGCCAGCGGGTTTCTGTGGTCTTTTCCAATATGAATTCACCCTTGGGAGAAGCCGTTGGCAATGCCCTGGAGATGATCGAAGCCATTGACTATCTCAAGGGCAAAACTTTCCCGGATACCAAGGCTCTCACGGACGCCCTGGTGCAAAGAATGCTGATCTCCTCCGGGCTTTGTGCAGATGAAACTGCTGCACAAGCCAAGATCGACTCGGTTTTACAGAGTGGCAAAGCTCTGGAGATCTTCCGCAAGATGATCGAAGTGCAGGGTGGAAATCCACGCGTGATAGAGGATTATTCTCTGATGGGAACTGCCAAATACCGCATCCCCATTCTGGCAGAATCTACCGGCTACGTGCATGCCATAGACAGCCGCAAGATCGGTTATGCTCTGGTGCGGATAAAAGCCGGCAGGATGAAGACTACGGACGTTTTGGACTATGCCGCCGGTGCTCTGCTAAAGCCCAAGATCGGATCCTTTTTGGAAGCCGGAGAGCAGATTGGCGAGCTCCTGTGTAACGACGAGGCTGAAGGCAAACTGGTAGCAGAGCTGATTTGTGCTGCCTATGGCATTGCCCCTCTGGAAAAAGCCAGTGAGCCTCTGATCTTTGAAACAATGAAGCCCTAGGGAGGGTCAATGGGTCCGGTTACAGAACATCATCTGCTCATCTTCCTGGTTCAATTTGCCCTGCTACTGGGAGCCTGTAAAGTAGTTGGATTCTTTCTGGAAAGGATCAAGCAGCCCACCATCACCGGCGATGTCCTGGTTGGACTGCTGCTGGGTCCCTCCATCTTTGGCAAATACCTCCCGCAGATTCAGAGCCAGATCTTCCCCGACGACCCCATTCAATGGGCAATGCTGGGCACCATAGCCTGGTTTGGCAATCTCTTTCTCCTGATGGAAACCGGGCTCGAGATCAACTTCACCAAAGTCTGGAAGCAGCGCGGCAGCGCCCTCAAACTCTCCACTTCCGATCTCCTGATCCCAATTGCTATCTCCTTTGTTCCAATGTATTTCCTCCCCGAGCGCTTTATGGTTGATCCCAGCCAGCGCTTTCTTTTTGCCCTCTTCATCTCAGCCATCATGACCATCAGTGCGCTTCCGGTTGCCATCCGGGGCATGCGGGAAATGAATATCCTCAAGACGGACGTGGGTTTCCTCACCGTTTCCGCCCTCACTTTGAACGATCTGGTGGGCTGGGTGGTCTTCACCGTTATCCTCGGTCTCTTTGCCCATGGCTCTTTGGAGCTGGGTTATGTGGGCAAGCTTATGATCGGCACCCTGCTCTTCACGGTGCTGAGCCTGACCCTGATGAAGAATCTCATAGACAAGCTGATCGGCACCATCCACAAGAAGATTGGACGTGAGACTGGCTATAAGACTACCTTTATTGTGATCCTGGGCATGCTGATGGGAGCGCTCACTCTCAAGATCGGGATCCACTCCCTCTTTGGCTTTTTCATAGCCGGCATCGTGGTGGGAGAATCACGCTACGTCACAGAAAAAGACCGCTATGTTCTGAACCGCATGGTGCATTCCATCTTTGTGCCCATCTTCTTTGCCAAGATCGGGCTTTCCATCGATATTCTGGCCAATCTGGATTGGTTCCTGGTGGCTGTGATGCTGGTGATCGGACTCTTTGCCCGCTATCTGGCAGCCTATCTGGGAGCTCGCTGGTCGGGTCAGGACCGGGCAAATTGCCACACCATCGCCATCTGCCACAGTCCCGGCGGAGAAATGCACATCGTGATCTCCATGCTGGGGCTTTCCCTCGGCGTAATCAACGAAACCGTCTTCGTGAGCATCGTTACCGCCGCCATCATCACCACCATCATCTTTGGTCCCTGGCTCGGACTGGCTCTGCGCAAATTGAACAAGAACAAGACCATTCTGCAGTTCTCCGGCGAAGCCATCATCCTGGGCTACAATAGTAACAGCCGCAGAGATTTACTTTCCCGCCTCAGCCATGAAGTCAGCAAGCGTATCAAGCAGACGGAGGAAGATGTTTTCACCGAGATAATGCATCGCGAAGAGCAAATCACCACCGCCCTGGGCAAAGGCATAGCGGTGCCGCATGCAAGGCTGGCAGGGCTTAAACAATCCCTGCTCTACGTGGGTAAACCCGTGTCACCTCTGGAATGGGACAGCCCGGATGGCGAGGAAGTGCACACCGTTTTTTTGCTGCTCACCCCTGCCAACGATCCCAAAGCACAGCTCAATATCATGCAGTGCCTGGCAGGTTCCCTGCGTAAGCCGGAACTGATCAATAAACTGCATTATACGATGGACCCCGGCAAACTCTACCGCCTGATCACCGAATGCCTCTCCGAGAGTGAATCCTGCCTGTTGAGAGCAAATGACTAAGGCTGCCAGCCACAGGGTTAGTGACAAATAACAAGTGACGAGTGACGAGAGCTGCGCTGCTTCGCTTGTGAGCTTGCGTTTATCATAAGCAAATATCCCTCACCCCACCAAACCGCAAGCGGTTTGGCGAGGCCCCCGGTCGCAGGAATGACGATGCGTAGACCAGAGAGGCAAATCCTGATAAACGCCATGTTTTGCGGCATGTGCAATGGTCTTACTCAGCACTTCCCAGAAAGCAGATATTAGTTATGCTAACAATATGAGCTTGACAGATAATCCATGCTTATATTATTGTCTCCATAATCTAATCTCCAAGGAGGCAATATGCCTGGCAAAGCTAAATCTACAAAGGCATCCGGCTATAACTGGCAGGATCTGGTTCTGATTCATCGGGTAGATAAGCCCGGCTTAAGCATGGCTATTAACAACCAAGTTATTACGCTCCGCAAATCTAAAGGAGCAGATTACCTCTATGAAGTGCTCAGACATCCCTACCAATCCATCTCCGCCCTGCAACTGGGCTATCTCTATGCCAATTCCGGATACTTCACACCCGAATCCCTGGGGCAGGATATCAGTGAACAAGGCCTGAGTATCGACCAATCCCTCAGCCTGGATCCAGTGATGGATACCCGGGGAATCCGCGAGATCAAGCAAAGATTAGTGTGGCTTAATGAACGCTGCGCCGAGCTGATCTCCTGGAACGATGCTGCCAGCCTGGAAGAACTAAATGCAGAGCGTGAGCAATTGATTACCTACCTCACCGCAGCGCTCTATCCCAATGGTCGTCCCCGCCCTCTGGAGAGCGAGGAAATCCGGGTGGTCAGGGCAGTCAACAGAAGCATCCAGAGAACCCTGGAGCAGCTCTGCCGGCAGGATCGGGAGCTGGGAACAGCCCTGCAACACTGTGTGCATCTGGGCAGAAACATCGGCTTCTTTCCCAACTAATGCAGATCCGGAGAGCCGTTATCAGGTTTGAGTGAGCAAATGCAGTTTGAGGACAAATTCTCAGTAAAACCTGCCAGCCAATAGTCCTTGACACAATATTCGCTCTTTAAATATAGTGCTGTGGAGAGGGGTAGGTCAGTTATAGGGACAAGACTGCCTTTTATTGTGATAAACCACAAGTTGATAATGGTTATCATCCCTGAGCCCCCACCCCTCCTCAAGGTCTGAGATTTGTGGAAAGGAACTTTATGAGCATCAGAAACACCACTCTGCTAGCTATCGGGCTGCTGTTGGCAATCTCCGCCAACGCCAGTGTACTGGACTTTCTGTTTCCGGAATCACATCTACGTTACCAGGCAGACGTGCTTCCCTTGTCCATTCGCGATCAAGGGACGGAAGTCCGCCTCAGTGCGCGTTTTACTTCTTCTCCATTTGATCACCTGCAAAACAATGTCGATCTGCCCATGGATTATCTGGTGTGGTTGAAATTCCGGGCGCGGGAAATCCAATTTGTCTGTATTGACAGTCTGACGATCAGCAACCGGGACAGTGTGCAATTGTACCGGGTTGGCAATCTGAATTTGGCTCCGGTGGCAGCAGGGAAAAAAGAATACAACTTCGGCACCCTCAGCCTGGATAACTTCCAACCGCATCTCATCCTTAGCTATCAGACCAGAGTAACCAATATCCTGGGTAGAGGATTCTATAATAATACGCATGTATCTTTTAGCACCAACTCTGGCTACAAACACGTATTCTGGTCAGAGAATGCTTATACCTTCCAGCTCTGCGGAAGATATGGCACGCAGGATGGCAAGGAACACAAATTCACTGTCACAGAGCCGATGTATCTCTATTTTGATGGAACTGCCGACCGCGATTGCACCCATGTTTGCACCGGTTGGTATGCTCTAAGGTCTGATCCTGGTATCCGACCTTCCATCCTGAAGCCGGAAACGGCCTTTCCCCTTAAAGACGCGCCTCTCAAACCGCAACTGCATTAGTTATTCCATCTGTATGTGATATTGCTCCACTGATTTACCTGATCTATCATAGCAGGCAGATGACGCAGATGGTTATGATTAGGAGGATTATACGCGTTTCGGATCGTAAACGTCCTCGTTTAGGTGACGACGAAGTCGGCAGGATAGTCTTCATGCTGTTACACAAGTCTCCCAGCTTCACGCCTACCCTCTGTTCACTGTTCACTGTTCACTGTTCACTCGGCGAAGCAGCGCAGCTCTTGTCACTTGTAGCTCGTCACTTTCAACAAAAGTCTTGACAGAAGCTTGTGACCTCACCACATAGAGCAAAAGAGGAAACCAGCAGAAATGAAGACTTGCATTATCTCCAATTCCCATCCGACCAATGACGTTCGGCTCTATTACAAATTGGCCCACAGCCTGGCCAAGCTGGGAGAGGTGCATCTGATCTGCTGTTCGGGAGTCTCCAACAACACGGTGAATCCCTATCAGGAAACGGTCAACAGCGAGTCTCCCCTGGGCAAGCTTTCAGATCTCTATCATGCCGCAGCGCGCTACAAGCCGGATCTGGTGATCTGCGTGGAACCCTGGACGATGTGGGTGGGCATCCTGCTCAAGCGTCGCTTTCATTGTGCTCTGGTCTTTGATGTGCACGAGTTTTTTGCCGATGCTTTTGCCGAGCGTTTCCCCCTGCTGCTACGTCCTTTTGCCCGCTTCACCTATCTCTGGGCCTGGCGTTGGCTGGAAAGCCGCAGTGATCTCACCCTGGCTGTGAACCGGGATATTCTGCATCAGGTGGTGCGGGATATACACCTGGCCAAAAAAGGCTTGTATTTGCCCAATTACCCTGTGAAGAATGTCTGGGACTACAGTTGTGATGTGCCACCCGGGCTGGCAGATCTGTGCAATATGCACTTTGATCTGATCTATATCGGCGGGCTCACCTACGATCGTGGCATCCTCAAGCTGCTCAAAGTGATCTCGCTGCTCAAAGCTGATTATCCCAATCTGAAAGTGCTGGTAGCTGGCACCTTCTTTGATCCTCAGGTGCAGAAACTCTTTGATTCTGCGGTAAATAACTACAATCTGAACAAGCATATCTACTATCAGGATTGGGTGCCGGCAGAGAAGGTGGGGCTGCTTCTGAAACGCTCCCGGATCGGGCTTTGGGTCTTTAACCCCAAAAACAGGCGCATGAGCCGGGCTCTGCCCCTCAAAGTGATGGAGTATCTGGCAGCGGGACTGCCGGTGGTGACTACCAAGACTCCTCTGATGAGCGCCCTGATCGAGAAGAACGGCCTGGGCGCCTGCGTAAGCTATCAGGCCAAGGATATTGCTTCTGGCATCAAGAAGATACTGGATCTGAAGGAAGAGGATTACCAGAAGCTCAGCCGTCACTGCCTGGAGCTGGCGGAGCAACGTTTCAATTGGGAAGCTCTGGAGCCTGAACTCCTCAAAGTAATCTCTGCCCTGGTTCCTGCCAAAAACTGATGCGCATCCTCTACATTAGCTATTTTTTCCCGCCTTTGGGCGGCCCTGCTGTCCTCAGGAACCTCAAAATTGTGAAGTACCTGTGCCGCCGGGGAGCGGAGATCGATCTGATCACAGTGAAGGACATAGAATACTTTTATTACGATGAATCCCTGCTTTCCGAGATCCCTGGACTGCGCGTCTTTCGCACCTCCTCCCTGGATCCCATGGCGCTGCTGCGCAAAATCCGCGGCAGCAAACCAGAGGGCAGCGGAGAGCTGTATAAAAACACTCCGGAAAGCCTCAAGCTCCTGATCCGCAGGCTATATCCCCTGGATGACAAGATAGGCTGGCTGCCCTTCCTGCTCCGCCAGGCTAAGAAGCTCATCAGCCAGCAAAGCTACGATCTGATCTTTGTATCCTGCGGGCCTTTCTCCTCTGCCCTGGGCGCTCTTCTGCTCTCACGCAGCAGTGGAATTCCCTATGTGTACGATGCCCGGGACTATTGGACTTTGCTCTCGGACTACACTTTGCAGGGCTGGTGGCAGCGGAAGCTGGCCAGGCTCTGTGAGACTCGGGTATTGGAGCATTGCAGCCTCTTTGTAGCGGCCACCCAAGGCATCCGCCGGGATTCCATTGAACACTTTGGCAAGGATCTGGAGAGCCGCTCGCTCACGATCTATAACGGCTGGGACGAAGAGGATTTTGCCGGGCTGGAGAGTGCTGTCCCGGAAGCCGGAAGCTTCGAGCTGGCCTATTTTGGCAGCATCTATGCCAGGAGAAGCCTGAAACACTTTTACCAGGCGGTGAGAGCCTTGCAGGACGAAGGCCTGCTGCCGGAGGGAGCCCGGATCAAGCTCTATGGCTCCTACACCCGGGAGACATTGGATGAGATCTCTTCCAGCGGGATTGAAGAGCTGATCACAGTGGTGCCCAGCCTGCCGCACCGGGAGGCTTTGGCAGCGATGCTGCAGGCAGACGTTCTGCTCCTCCTCATCAATAGCAGCAGTCCACGCGGCACCCTCACCTCCAAGCTCTTTGAATATCACCGCTCTGGCAAACCCATCCTGGCGATGGTTCCCTCTGCCTATGAAGCCGCAGATTTACTGCGCAACTGGGGCCAGAATTACATCTGCGCCATGGAATCCTCCGCTTCTATCTACCAGAGCCTGAAGCGTCTGATTGCAGAGCGCGGTTGCCGCACAGCCTACCCCATTCAGACAGCTTTCAGCCGCCAGGCGCAGATTGAGCTCCTCTACAACCAGCTTGCCTCTCTATCCGGCAAGGCATGAAGTTCTTGACAGATAGCTTTGGCTGGGGAGCTTGGGAAGCCGAGTATTAAGAGCCCAAAGGGCCTGAAATAAATGAGGAAACAATGAAAGAAGGTTTTGTTCCCAAAAACGACCGACGATCGATATTCTTTGCCGACAGAGCAGAAGAAAGCCTGTCCAGTATAAAGTCTCTATTCCTGAATCACCTGGAGTTTTCCCTGGTCAAAGATGTGACCACGGTGCAAGCCTGGGATATCTATTATGCCCTGGCCATCTCCTTGCGCAGCAAGCTGATCGAACGCTGGCTGCGAACCCAGCACGAATACCGTAAACGCAATGTGAAAAAGGTGCACTTCCTTTCCATGGAGTTCCTGATGGGCCGGCTCCTGGGCAATACGCTGATCAACCTGGGGATGTACGACAAGAGTTATGACATGCTCAAGGAACTGGGCTACGGCCTAGAAGACATCACCGAGCTGGAGCCCGACATGGGCTTGGGCAATGGTGGCTTGGGGCGTCTGGCAGCCTGCTTCCTGGATTCCCTGGCAACTCTGGAATACCCCGCCTACGGCTATGGTATCCGCTATGAGTTTGGCATCTTCAAGCAGGAGATTGTCAATGGCTACCAGGTGGAAGAGCCGGATCACTGGCTGCAAAATGGCTGTCCCTGGGAGATTCAACGGCCAGACATCAAATATCGGGTGCGCTTTGGTGGCAAAGTGACCACCGAAAGCCTTCCCGATGGCACCTACAAGCACAACTGGATTGAGACACAAGACGTTATGGCTGTGGCCTGGGACGTTCCTATCCCCGGCTACAAGGTGGATACGGTCAACAACCTCCGGCTCTGGCAATCCATTCCCACCGATGAGTTTGATTTTGACTACTTCAATAGCGGCGACTATGTGAAGGCCGTGGAACAGAAGAACCTCTCCGAAAACATCTCCAAAGTGCTCTATCCCAACGATAACATCGCTCTGGGCAAGATCCTGCGGCTCAAGCAGGAATATTTCTTTGTCTCTGCCACGCTGCAGGATATCGTGAAAAACTGGACTTCCGATGAGGATAGCTTCGCTTGCTTTGCAGACAAAGTGGCAGTGCAGCTCAACGATACCCATCCCGCCATCGCCATTCCGGAGCTGCTCCGCATCCTGATAGACGAGCATCAGATGAGCTTTGAAAAGGCCTGGAGCATCGCCAAAAAGGTCTTTAGCTACACAAATCATACCATCTTGCCGGAAGCCCTGGAAAAGTGGTCTGTTGCCCTGATGCAAGAGCTGCTGCCCCGTCACCTGATGCTGATCTTCCAGATCAACAACCAGGTTTTGGGCGAAGTGAACAAGAAATACCCCGGAGATTTTGCCAAGCTGCGCAGCATGAGCGTGATCGAAGAATCCCAGGAAAAGTTTGTCCGCATGGCACAGCTCTCCATCCATGGCAGCCACACGGTCAATGGCGTGGCAGCCCTGCACACCCGGATCCTCAAAGAAAAGATCTTTCCGGATTTTGTGGAGCTATACCCAGATAAGTTTCAATCCAAGACCAACGGCATCACCCAAAGGCTCTGGCTCAAGACCTGCAATCCCCACCTGGCAGGCCTGATCACCGAGCACATCGGCGAAAGCTGGGTGAGCGAGCTCTCTGCCATCCGCGGGATAGAGCAGTATATCGATGATCCGGACTTCCTTTCCAGCTTCATGGAAGTGAAAAAGATCAATAAAGACAAGCTCGCCAAACACATCTTCCGCAGCACCGGAGTGCGAGTGAGCAGCGATATGCTCTTCGACGTGCAGATCAAGCGTTTACACGAATATAAACGCCAGCTTCTGAATGTCCTGGGCACCATTGCCCGCTACTGGCAGATCAAGGACAACCCCGAGGCGGACTATGTGCCCCGCTTGGTGATCTTTGCCGGTAAAGCCGCTCCGGGCTATTTCCTGGCCAAACGCATCATCAAGCTGATCAACAACCTCGGCGAAGTGATCAACAAGGATCCGGAAGTGCGCGACCGCCTGAAGGTGATCTTCCTGCCCAATTACAACGTTTCTCTGGCCGAAAAGATCATCCCTGCAGCAGATATCTCCGAACAGATCTCCACCGCCGGCTATGAAGCCTCCGGCACGGGAAACATGAAGTTTGCCCTCAATGGCGCTCTCACTCTGGGCACTTTGGATGGCGCAAACGTCGAGATGGCCGAAGAGATTGGCGAGGAAAACATGTTTATCTTTGGCCTGAGAGCCGAGGAAGTGGTGAGCCTGAAGGAAAAAGGCTACAATCCCTGGAGCTACTATCAGAAGGATCCCGTGCTCAAGCGCGTGATCGATTCCCTGCAGGACGATAGCTTCTGCAAGGACGAGCCTTCGATCTTTGAGCCCATCGTGCAAGCTCTTTTGGAACAAGGTGATACCTACTTGCATCTGGCAGATTTTCGCAGCTTCATCGAAGCCTCTGCCCGCATCGACGAGCTCTATCTCCAGCCCCGGGAATGGGCCAAAAAAGCCCTGATCAACGTGGCTCGCATCGGCAAATTCTCCAGCGACCGCACCATCAAAGAATATGCCAGCGAGATCTGGAAGATAGAGCCAGCCCCTCTGAAACTGCACTGATATGCTGCGCACTTGGCTGTTGGCAAGCTTCTTGCTGCTGATAGTAGCAGCCCCGGCAGCAGTGGTGATCAACGAAGTGCTCTACGATCCCGAGGGGGAAGACACCGGCAAGGAATGGATCGAGCTCTACAACAACGGAGAGAACTCCGTGAACCTGCAGGGAGCCACTTTGGAGACAGGCGGCAGCAGCTTCACAGGTGTCTTTACCCTGCCCTATTTTATTCTCAGACCGGGACGCTACCTGCTGATCGGCGGTGCCCAGGTGCCCGAAGCCACTTTCCAGGCAAATCTGGCTCTGCAAAACGGGGGCTCCGAGACAGATGGCATCCGCTACGTCGCTCCGGATGGCCTTTATACAGACACCGTGCTCTATGACAGCCTCAATACCAATGGACTGCCGGACGACACCGGCTTGCCGGGCAGTTCCTTTGCGCCGGACGTCCCTGCGGGATACTCTCTGGCGCGCCAGGTCAATGGCCTCGATACTGATGCCAGTGGGGCGGATTTCCTGCCCTGTGCGATGCCCAGCCCCGGCTTGCCCAATCCTGTCCCCTGCGACTATGCCATAGCCCGGGCAGAAGTGTTGCCCTACTCTCAGTTTTCACCCAGAGTGGAAGTTCTGGTGCAAAACCTCTCCGGCTTCAGTCCCGTTCATCCCGCAGAACTACTCTTCTATTACGATGATCTGCTTCAGGATAGCCGGGAGATTGCTCCTCTGGCTCCGGGTGACTCACTGCTCTGCACTTTCGAATTCAGTTATTCTTCCCTGGAGGATCATGAGCTGGAATTTGTCTTGGAGCTTCCGGGGGATCCCAACCCGGAGAACAACCGGAAGACACTTGATTTATGGGGTCTGGCCACCTATGTGCTTCTATCTGAGCTGATGTATTATCCCCAAGCCGGAAAACCTGAATGGGTGGAGCTGGAGCTGGATGGTCCCACTCCCAGAGCCGGAACTTACCGTTTGGAGGATGCTTCCGGAAACTCCTGCGAATTCTCTGTACCCAACGGCAGGGGATTCTATGTTCTGGTGAGTGATAGCACAGGCTTTGTGAATGCTCATCCTGATTGCCCTTCCAGCAGAATTATCCGCACCAATATACCCAGCCTCAACAACGATGGAGATTGTCTCCGTCTCTATCAATGCCTCCAGGATAGCCTGAATCTGATAGATTCCATCTCATATAGTGTCGGTTCCACCGTGCAGGGCTACTCCCTGGAAAAGGTGGAGGAGTCCGATTACTGGCGTCAGTCCATCTCTGAAACGGGTTCCAGCCCGGGAAGGGAGAATCAGGCAGCTCAGCCTCCGCCTCCCGAGATCTCTGGACGCCTGGCCATTCTGGGCAGTCCATTCGATGCCCGGGCGGGCGAAGAGCTTCAGATAGTTTACGATCTGCCCGGAGATAACCATACTGCCAATTGCTATGTCTTCGATCAAGCCGGCAGACGCAAGCGCGTTCTGGCCTCCGGTGCAGCGATAGCTTCCCAGGGCTATCTGCTTTGGGACGGCAGGGATCAGCAGGGACGCTACCTGCCTCCCGGGCTCTATTTCATTCTCTGGGAATCCCGTAGCTCCTCCGGCAAAATCTACCGCCGACAGACCACAGCGATCCTCTCCGGTCATTGATATCTTACCACAGAGGGTGTAGTGGCGAACTCCGATTCGCCATAGAGCATTTTTTCACAAGGAGTAAAGTTTTTTAACCACAGAGGACACATTATAATATGGATTCCTGCCTTCGAGACTGTGTGAAAACACTTTTATCAGCCCGGAGGGCGTTGATTATAGCCCAGGACGCAGTCCTGGGTTTTTCGGGTTGCTCAATCGTAGGAACATATTAGCTCCCGCCCATACCTTTGAGCGTGAGCGCTCAAAGGTATGGGCGGGAGCTTTTTACGAAGATGTTTGTCTTTGCCGGGTCCCCAGGACTGCGTCCTGGGCTATATTCAGCGTCCTCCACTTCGTTCCGGACTTCCTGGCTACCGCGGGACATTCTGATCCTTTTCACACTGTCTCCTTCGCAGGAATGACGGAGGAAAGCAGAGGCG
>JAEZUG010000058.1 GCA_023421135.1 Candidatus Cloacimonadota bacterium
TTCTATTATTGATCAGGTAAATCAGGTAGATCAGGTTGTCAGAGTTCTATCGGTAGCTTCTGCCAATTCGGAGATTGGCAGACCAAGTTCTGTTTATCCTTCTAATCATAATCATCTGCGTCATCAGTGTTCTATCGGAAGCTTGTCCACGACGCGAAGCAGCGCAGCACACTCCACCACTTCATCACTTCACTACTCAATAAGGCGGTACGGCAACCGCCTCTACCAAAGCGCAGCAGCACTGTTCACTGTTCACTGTTCACAATAATATACCTTGACCATATTCCGCTTTTGTATTTAGTACCCTACCAGAATCTAAAATACTAGAGGATAAGATGTTACTATCAAATTTCCTGGATGCCAAGACTATCTTTTTTGAAAGTCGCACAAGAACCCGGGAAGAGATCTATCACGATATGGTCTCCCGGATCTGCAGCCATTATCCCTTGCCCACCTGCGGCACCCGATTGGTGGATATGATCCTGGCGCGTGATGAGGAATCTTCCACTGCCTATCCCTCCGGGATTGCCATGCCGCACGTGCGCATGGAGGGATTTGACGACACTCTGATCTCTATCTGCTTTTTGGAGCATCCTATTGATTATGAGGGAACAGAAGTCTATGTGATTGTTCTGTTTATCACCGAGAAATCCGCTTCCCGTCTATATTTGAACATCGTTTCCGCTCTCCTGAAGCTCTCCAAGGACGAGGCAGCCATGCAGCTTCTGCGCTCTCAAAAAGATGGAAATAGTCTGATCGCTGCTATCAAGCGTTTTGGCATCACCATCAAAGAAAACCTCACTATCTCGGATATCTTGGAGACCAAGCCCATCACCATTATGCCGGATCAGAACCTGCGCGAACTGGCCAGCCTGATGAACGAGCATAACCAGGCCTTCATGCCGGTGGTGGATGAACGTGGACGCTATCTGGGCGAGGTGGATATCCTCTGCTTGCTTAAAGTGGGCGTACCGGACTATCTGATGATGCTGGACAACCTGAATTTCCTTAGTAGTTACGAACCTCTGGAAAATCTCTTTGAACAGGAAGATCTGCTCCAGGTGGCAGATATCATGCGCCGGGATCAGGATACCCTGGCTCCGGATGCTTCCATCATCGAAGCCTCTCATGAGATGATCCAGAAAAACAAGCGTTTCTTTGCCGTTGTACAAAACGGCCATCTGGCGGGAATTATCAGCGCCATGGATATCTTTAAGAAAGTGATAAGGGCGTAGTAAGACATGTCTCTAATGCTTGTTGCCCTGGTTATCTTCGCTGCTACCTATATCCTGATAATCACCGAGTGGATCAACAAAATGCTGGCTGCTATGGTGGGTGGATTCCTGATCGTGCTCACCGGAATCGTTCATCAAGACGTTGCTTTTAAGGCCATCGACTGGAATGTTATCTTCTTTCTGATCGGCATGATGATGGTGATCAGCGTGCTCAAAGACACCGGAATCTTTATGTACATCGCCATCAAGACTGCCAAGCTGGCCAAGGGCTATCCCCTGCGGATAATGTTGTATATGTTTCTGGCCACGGCATTTATCTCTGCTTTTATGGGCAGTGTGACCTCCATTATGATCCTGGTGCCCATCGTGCTCTTGATTGCACATGAGCTGAAGATTACGCCAATTCCTTTTATCATCACCATGGTGATTGCCTCCAATATGGGCGGCGCCGCCACGATGATCGGCGATCCTCCCAATATCCTGATCGGAAGCGCTACCAAATACACTTTCATCGATTTTATTCTGAATCTGACGCCTCCGGTGCTGATTATCACCTTCTCCTCGCTGGGCTTGATCTGGCTGCTCTATCGAAGCTCGATGCGGGTCACAAACCAAAACAGGGTGAAACTGATGGAATTCAAAGAGACCGGGCTGATCAAAAACAAACGTAAGCTCATCTTTGGCACCGTGATACTGGTGCTGATGCTCACCGCTCTGGCCCTGCAAAGCATTATAAATATCGGCACCGCCACCGTGGCAATGACTGCAGGCTTGGCAATGATGCTGATGAATAACCGTAAGAAAGTGGATAAAGTGCTCACTCAGGATATAGATTGGACCACTATTTTCTTCTTCATGGGGCTTTTTATGATTGTGGAATCCCTGGTGGAGACCGGCTTTATCAGCGGATTGGCACAGAAGGTTCTGCAGGCAACCCATAGCGAACCCAAGGCCACTTCCTTTGCTATACTCTGGCTCTCAGGGCTATTCAGTGCTATCATCGATAACGTACCCTTTGTGGCTGCGATGATCCCCATGCTGGAGCATATCGGCGTGGTCTTTGAAGCCAATCACCTGCCTGCCAGTGCCATGCACCCGCTGTGGTGGTCTTTGGCTCTGGGAACCTGCCTGGGTGGTAATGGAACCCTGATCGGCGCTTCAGCCAATATCGTGGCAGCAGGCATAGCTCAGCGGAACGGCTTCCCCATCAGCTTCAAGGAATTCACCAAGATCGGAGCGATCTTTACCCTGAATTCGATCCTGATCTCTTCTGTCTTTATCTGGATCAGATACTTCTAATCTTCGGAAGGAAGCTTCTCCCAAAAGCCTTCATAAGCCTGCCAGCTATCACCTGACCGGATCAACGTGATGGTGCGACGGGCGTTAGAGTCATCCTGCTGCACCAGTTCATGCCAGGCAGGAGCAGTGCGGTGAGTGGAAGTGGAACGGACGATGTCATAATCCAAAAAGAGAACGTTGGCAGTTTCTAGTTTATCCAGGATGCGGATGCTGCCCTCCCGCGCATAGTTCCCCAGAACTATGATGTCATAACCTGTGATATCAACTCCTTCCAACAGCTCCAGAGTGGCCGGATCTGCTTCCTGCCAGCTCTTGGGATACTGAGGGAGAACTATTGGGTAGGCTTCCTCTCCCGGTTCCAGCCAACAGAGCTTGTAGATCGTGCGGGAATCCGATACCCGGTATCCAATCTGCAGAAAGATACCGCTCGCAGGAATAGAGGCTTCGTAAAGACCATTACCTTTGTAACTAATCTCCCGGTTGACGGGATAGAGCTGCTGTCCCGAGACAATGGAAAGATTCATCTGCTCGGGGGCCAACTGCAGGAGGGTTCCTTCCTGATCGGTGATCTTGATGGTTCTGGTAACGCTTTCTTCCTCTGTGCCTTGAGAGGGGTCAAAGATGCAGTTTGTAGTCACATTGTAATACTGCCAGACACTATCCAGCAGCACTTCGATGGTATCCGGAATGCGGCTGAACTGAGCGGGGATGCCATTGGCACGGAGCGCTGAGACAACCAGGATGCGGAACTGATAGCCATTTAAGAACTTCTGCTGAGCAGCAATATGCAGAGGAAGCAAGCCGGAAAGAGCCTTGGAGGCATCGATGCGGAAGCGTCTGGAAAGCTTGGCGACCACTCTCTCGGTCTTCTTCAGGTCTGTATTTCCCCGCACCCTGAACCAGCCGGGATAGAGCTGCGGTTTTTTAGATAAGGGTTTAAAGGGGAAAGGCAGTTCTTCAAAATAGACGACTGGGTCAAAGAGGATCTGGCGGTCTTCAGGAGATAGAGAGGCCAGCCTGTCCTTATGCTCCTTGTAGAAGTTATATAAGGCTTCCAGAAGATAGCTATTTGCCTGCCAGAGTAGCTTGGGATCGCCTTGCGCCAGCAGATCAAGGAAGTCCTGCGGAAGTGAATCATGCAGCGAGTAAAAACGATCGAAAGCACACCAGTTGCCCCGGGTTCCGCGATACACTGCAGCAAAAAGGCTGTCAGAAGGCTCTACCAAGGGAGGCAGGCTGCGGTTATCAAAAGCTTCCAGATCTGCCGCTATCCGGGCTTTTGCCTCGTTTGCGGCCAAGTTCCAGCTCTCAGGAGCCTGTTGCCAGTTCATCTCATTGCCGGGATAATCCATCACCAGGACCTGATCCGGCAAGCGTTCTGTGCTCAAGCGGGCAATCTTGGTCGAGATCGGGATCATCCCCACGGGAGCATCACCGGACACAGCCAGGATAATCAGATTGGATGAGCCAGAGGGAACCGGCACCAGGGCACGTTCCTCACCCTTGGACAGCATCAAAAAGAAGGCACCACGCCCCACACTGAGGATTCTGCTGCCCAGGCTGTCTGCCTGCATGGTGGTGATAGCGCGCAAGCTGCCCCAGTTATAGACCAGAGGCGTGATCAGAAGGTCATCTATGCCTGTGCCATCATTGTTCCGGGAACGGATCGTGATGGTTCTGGTGCGCTCTTTGGCGTAGTTGCGGATAGAATTGATCGTGGTGTCATAGCGTCCCCGCCCCAGCACCTCCTCACCCTCTGCTGCCAGAGAGCCATCAGCGAGGATCAGCACAGTCTTGTCGATCATACCGCTGAACCAAGTCTGATCCGGAAAATAAGCACCGTCCATATCCCCGGTATAATGCCAGCCGCCATCGATAAAGATCTCGGCCCAGGCATGGTTGTTATCGATATGAGCCCACCAGGGAGTGGAAGCAGGACGGGAGGGGATGCCCACTGTACGGGCTGCTGCCACAAAGAGAATCTGCATCTCTTCACAACGTCCGGTGAGGGAATAAAAAGCGATATCCACAGGACTTTGATCCCTTCCCGAAGTAGGCTGAAAGCGCAGCTTTTCCACACACCAGAGTGCCACCTGACGATAGCGTTCCGTCAGATCGGGATAGTTGACCAGGATCTCACCCAGTCCGTGATTGAGGAACAAACTGCGATAGAGCGAGATAGGCTCGTCCGAAACGGTGATCTTGGCCACATAGGAAAGGAAGAACTCCGGCGAGTAGTGCAAGCCTGTGTATTCCAGCACTTCAGCCGTTGCCAGGTAATTGCTATAGATATTATGGTGATTACTCATGGCCAGGTTAGCATCCGGCTCATAAGCTATCAGATACGCCATCAGAACATCCGGATAGCGCTCCAGAAGCCCCTGATAACCCCTCTGCCGATCGCGGGGCAGCAGGCTGAGATTATCCAAAGCCTTCTCATGCAGGCTTTGATACAAAGTGGGATTGCCCTCTGCCGTGAGCTCGGCAGGCAGGGCGGAAAGCACGGAACATACCATTAGCAACAGAACGGCCACAAGCCAGAATCTGGACATTGATCTACCTCTATATAAGTTATTTACAAGTACTTTAGCATCTCCCGCTCGGGTACTCCGGCGTAGAGCTCGATGTAGGGCTTGACGGGACTGATATTGATCTTGGGAAAGAAGACTTCCTCGATCTGAAAGAAGCCCACAGAAGCGCTCATCTCGACCGTGATCTTGATAGGCTTCTCGGCACCTTTGGCGATCTTCACCTTCTGGATGGCACTGGCGGAAGTGCGATGGATATCCCCCACCTTGGGGGTGTTGGAGAGGATGCTGGGTATGCGGGCACGGCCTTTTTCCATGTCGCTGCCGTCACCAATCAGCACCAATCCAGCCTCCAAAGAGTGAATCTTGCGGTTTGCCATGTGCCCAAAGATGCCTTCGATGGCCAGAGAACGCAGCGCTGTCTTCAGCATCAGAGCATCGGACGGATAGATCGCATCCAACACCTTATCTATATACGGAAGAGCCAGTTGGATACTAAGCATCTCATGCGAATCCCGGGCTATGGACATCCCCAGATCATGCAGAAGAGAAGCAAAGATCACCGCCACCAGAGCGTCTTCATTGCTGCCCAGGCCTTCGGTTTCCAGATTCATCTGAACTCCGGCCTCTCTGAGGAGGTGAAACATCTTGATAGTGTTGTAAGTAGCCTTACGCATGTGCACGGGACCATGGTCGTTGTAGCCCAAGCGTTTAATGGATACGATATTGGCATATTCCTGCAGAGTTTGCAGCGCTTCATCGGCAAAAAGCAGCTCTATGGCTTCTCTGGGTTTGCCTTCCAGCTTTTTGAGGATTCTCTCCTCCATCTGACTTTGTTTTATGGATTTAAACATGTTTCTTTTTACTCCTTTTTAATCCGGCTTGATCCTGCCTGACAGAGCTCAAAACCGGTTGATCACCCGGTGGATCAGATTGGTGACGGAAGAGACTACAGCGATGCCTATGGCAATCGTCCCGGCGATCATAAGAGTCTCCAAAAGCTTCTCCGATGCACCCACCAGATCGTGATTCAGATAGGCACGCATGGAATAATACAAGCCGCTTCCGGGCACCAGAGGGATGATCACACAGATCACAAAGACCGAAACAGGAACCTTGAATCTGGGCGCCACCACTTCCGAGTAACTACATACTAAGATAGTCGAAATGAAGACCGAAAGCAAGGGAGACTTTGTGTAGTAAAGACTTATCAGATACAGCGCCCAGGCCAATCCCCCGCCCAGGGATGAAAAGAAAACCTTGCTGCCTTTGAGATTGCTGCGGATGGAAAAGCCCAGAATGGACAGAAAGGCCCAGATGAATTGCATCAGAGTCAGAGAATCAAACGGCCTCATTTTCAGTACCCCACCAGCGCCCAAATCTTTAGCATCGAGCCACTTCCGGCAGCAATTGCCACAGAGAGCAGAAAAGCTTCCACGCCCCGGGCCGTCCCGGAAACCAAATCCCCGCTCATGGTATCCCGGATTGCGTTTGTGATCGCCAAACCCGGCACCAATAGCATGATTCCGCCAATGATGATATTATCCAGCTTGATGCCCGGAATCCAGGTGTCCAGCGTCTTGGCAAAGACCACCACCAGCGCCGCTCCCAAGGCATGCAAAAGGAAGTTGTTTACCTGCAGCAAAACGATCAGACGCAAGGAAATACTCACCAGAATACCCACCGCATAAGCCACGGCAAATTCCAGCCAGCTTCCCCCAAAAAGCAGACAAAAACACCCCGAAGTCATCCCGCCAAAAAAGAGCTTCAGCCACTCCGGCCAGGGATTGTAGCTATCCACTTCCTTCAGCTTCGCCATCAGGGTCTTATAGTTACAACACTCTCCGCCTTTCTTGCGGCAATTGCGCAGCTCAATAATGATGCGGCTGAGCTGGCTCACTTTGCCCAGATCGATGCGGCGACCCTCTATCCGTTTAATCTGCGTGAAAGCGTTGTTATCTTTATCCAGCACAGTGAGAAAGATGCCGGTTGGCGTCACGAAGGATTCCGTCCGCTCGTAACCATAGGCGCTGCAGACCGTGGTCATCATCTTCTCACAGCGGTTCGTAGTACCACCACTTTGCAGCATGATCCGCCCCGTTTCCAGAGCAAGCTCACACACTTCTGTCACGTTGATTGTCACTTCTTCTCCGCCAGTTTGATAATCTCTTCATCCAAGCCCAAAGCCCGGGCAATCTCCAGAGCTGCCTGCGCCGGATTCTGCCCTTTGCGTAGCCGGATCAAACGATAGTCCATAGCCTCAGACAGCACCTTCAGGCGTTGTGAGAGATCCGCCATCTTGCTCAGACTCTTCAGCATAGCAGCATCCAGCCCTGCCATGATAAACTGATCCACACCTCCAAGCAGCGCCGGAGCACTGAAATGAGTGGCTGCCACACAGGTGCTGCCGCGCTCCAGAAGATGCAGGAGCACCGCGGAACTGAGCGCTTCCGCCTCGGCCGGATTGGTGCCTTTGGCAAATTCATCCAGAAGGAAGAGACCGCTGGTTCCCTTATCCAGAGCCTTTTGCAGGGATACAATCTCCCGGCCAAAAGAGCTGAGGTTGTCCCGCGGGCTGTCATGATTGTAGTAAATGAAATCCCAGAGCGGCAGTTCAGCCTCCTCCGCCGGCAGGGGAATTGCCCAGTGCAGCAGACGGGCACACTGTCCAATAGCCAGCAGCAACACGGTTTTTCCGCCCATATTGGGTCCCGTGATGAGGTTTATCCTGTTTTCAAACTCTATGTTTTGTTTCTGATAGTCCCGGCCCAGCTCTTTTAGTTGATTCTCCTGCCCCAGATTGCGCAGGCCTTTCAGCACGATTTTGCCTTGGGTGGAAAGCTTGGGGATACAGCAGGAATACTGGTTGCCAAAGCGGGCGCGAAGGAAGTCCCAGCCCAGCCTCAGGCTGATCTCCTGCGCTTGGTTCAGCTTCGTGAAGTGCTTTTGCAGCTTTCTATTCAGCATCACCAGCACCTCTTCTTCGGCCTCATGCTGAGCGCTGCGCACCAGGCTCAGCTCCAGCAGAAGCTTCTCCGCTTCCGGGCTATTGGCCAGGCGGTAACTGATATTGGCCACCGTTTCCGCCGTGCGCAGGAAATGCCCACTCTTCTCCACCAACGAGATCAGCTCCGTTTGCGCCCGGGAGAGGATAAACTCCGGGTTCTTCAGCGGTTGATGCCCGGCGTTCAGAAGCGTTTGACTGGCTTGCTGCAGTTCTTTTTGGCGCATAACCTTCAGCTTCTGACCCAATTCCTCCAGCTTGCGGCTGGCCCTTTGCAGGGCGGGAGAGTAAGCCGGACTGAGCCGGAAACCCGGTTGACCGCTGCGCTCGGGATCCAGCAGTATAAAGACCGGCTGCAGATCGGGAAATGAGTAAGGCAGATTTGCGATGGTTTCCCTAAGCTGCTGATAGTAATAGATAAAACACTTGAGTTCAAAGAGATCTGTGATACTGAGATGAACCGGACTTTTCAGCCTGGGAGGCAGGTTCAGGGATTCTAAAAGGTAGCTCAGTTGGGCATGATAAGTCTTATCCCGCAGTTGGGACGAGAGCAGCTTTATGCGCGCATAGTCGGAGCAGATACGCTTCTGGTTGGGACTATCCGTCCTGAGGCCCAGACGCAATGCCCCGGCCAGAAACTCCCCTTCTCCGTGAAGTAGTTCCGGCACCCAATCCAATCCCAAAGCCTTAAGTTCTTCTTTTGTCATCTTTCACCATTCATCTTGCCGCCGCAGATTGCAGCAGGCCTTGTTTTTACCTTTGCGGATGCAGGGCATTACTTGTCAATCTCTTTCTTGGGGACTGGGGTATAGGGGCTAGTGACTAGAGAGACGGATGTGTAGCTGGGAGACTGCGGCTTCGCCTGTCAGTGAACAGTGAACAGTGAACAGAGCTGCGCTGCTGACGCTTAACTGGTCTGCCAATCTCCGAATTGGCAGAAACGCTTGGGTGTGAACAGAGAGTGATGAGTGACAAGTGACGAGTGACAAGTCTGGTAAGCGCAGAGCTGGGAAACTGCGGCTTCGCTTAGTGATTAGGGATTAGGGACTAGGGATTAGACCGTACGTGTGGAGCTGGGAAACTAAAGCCACAGTCCTGTAGGAGCAGACCTGTGTGTCTACCCGCAAGCTCCGGAGGAGC
>JAEZUG010000082.1 GCA_023421135.1 Candidatus Cloacimonadota bacterium
CATACTCATAAGACACGCATGAGTTTACATGGGTGTCACATGGGTGTCACATGGGTGTCTCATGGGTGTCGTCTCAGATAGGATTGAGAAGTAAGAAGTTAGAAGCACCACAGGCCAGGCTATAGAGTGACGAGTGACACACAGCTTACAACTGACGGAAGAGTTCCTTATTCAGGGTTACCTTGCTGGCCAGAGTATCGAGGATGCGGTTGAAATGGTGCACAAAGAGCTCAGTGATCTCAGGGTCAAATTGAGTGCCGGATTTGCTGCGAATCTCTTCCAGAGCTTCCGAAGGGGGTAGGTTGTTACGATAGGCGCGCTGGCTGGTCATGGCATCATAGCTGTCGGCAATGCTCACTATCTTGGCATAGATGCTGATCTGGTCTTTAACGATTCCATTGGGATAACCCTTGCCATCGGGTCTTTCATGATGTTGCAGGATCACGTCACTAACTGTTTGAGGCAGGCCCAGCGGCTCCACTATCTTGGCGCCATAGAGGGGGTGTTGCTTCACCATTTCGTACTCATTGCCATTCAGTCTCTGGGGCTTGGTGATCAGGGCGTTGATGCCCCCAACCTTGCCCAGATCGTGAAGCATTGCGCCAATTCTGAGATAGCGAAGCTCTTCGCTACTGAATTTCATCAATTGTCCCAGAATGAGGCTGATAGCGGTGACACGTTCGGAGTGACCCACTGTGTAAACATCAGAAACCTCAATGGCATTGATCATGGAGTTGATAGCATTGAGATAGTGATTCTCCAGCTTCGCCTTGGCTTGGATCAGTTCCAGGGTGCGTTGTTCCACCAGTTGTTCCAGCCTGCTGTGGTAGAGCTCATTCTGCTTGAGCAGGCGATATTTCTCCTGGGCTTGACGCACAGTCAGGATGAGCTCGTTGTAATCAAAAGGTTTATGCAGGAAATCAAAGGCGCCCAATTGAATTGCCCGGCGCATCACTTCAGCTTCCAGATATCCTGTCATCAGAATCACTTGAATCCCGGGGTTGAACTTTCCCACACGTTCCAGCAGTTCAATGCCAGTCATGCCCGGAAGTTTGATATCTGTCAGGATCACGTTTACTTCCTGGGTTGAGATATGCTGAAGAGCGTCCAGAGGGTTCTCCAGGCTCTTTATCTCCAGATCGGGTTCTTCACTCAGGATGGTCTCAATAATGGAGAGGATGGAGCTGTCGTCGTCAATTATCAGTATTTTCCCGGGTTTGTTGGGTTCTTCCAGCTCGGGAGTGATTGTAAAATCGGGGGAAGCGAGGCTAATCATAAATCTATCTCATCTTGGGTTGTGCTTGCTTGCCAACATTGAGTCCCGTTGTTTCGTATCTTGTTTACATATGGGGAGATCGGTCGCAAAGTAAGAGAATTGGAGCGAGGTTGTGATACAAACTCATGTAGGATTTTTGGCTCTTGCTGAGTGGAATCGAGCCAGAAATCAAGCTCGGAAGGTTCCAGTATCACAGGCATCCGGGAGTGTATCCCGGAGATAGGTTCCTGAGAAGCTGTGGTCAGAATGCTGGCGCTTGGGATAAAAGAGCCGTCCGGGGAAGTCCAGGCATCATAAATACCTGCCATAAGTATTAATTCATCTATTTGTGAATGAATAAAATAGGCTTGCTTGTCGCTCTGTCTCCACTCATAGAAACCATTGGCGGGGATGAGGCATCGACGGCGCACCAAACCGGATTTGAAGCTGGGCTTTTCCATCACGCTTTCGGAGCGGATATTGATCAGGTTGTAGTTCCCGATCTCTTTGGCCCAGGAAGGAATCAAACCCCAGCGAAAGAATCCCCAATAGCGGATGTTCTCTTCTTGACTGGCTTTGGAGACAATAGCTGCGAGGGTTTGGGTGGGCGCAAGATTGTAATTAAGCTCGATCTGGTCGGAGCTCTCTTGGATCTTCAGTTCCTTGGTGAGCTTCACCAGTTGATCGTGTTTAAACACTTGGGCAAACCTGCCGCACATATCACATACCTAAGACTTAGTATGGCGGATTTTTTCCACGCCCAAGGCGGGACAGTGTTGCTTTATCGGGCAATTGGCGCAATCTGGCCGCAGGGGGGTGCAGAGATTCTGTCCAAAAGCTACTATGTATGAATTGACTACCAGCCAGTGTTTCTCCGGTAGAATCCGGCGCAGAGCCATCTCTGTTTCCAGAGGAGTCTTGGTCTGAACGTATCCCCAGCGATTGCAGATGCGATGAACATGAACATCCACACAGATGGCTGGAAGCCCGAAGGCAACCGCTCTCACGAGATTGGCTGTTTTTCTGCCCACTCCGGGGAGTTCCAGAAGATCGTCTATCTCAGAGGGGACTTCTCCGTTGAATCTGTCTTTGAGAACGCCTGGTAAGGCTTTCAGGTGTTTGGTTTTATCTCTGTGGAAGCCCACTTTGCCGATGAGGCGGTTCAGTTCAAGGGCATCCAGCATGTCCAAACCCTCGGCATCGTCTATCTTTGCAAAGAGGGCTGTGACCGCTTCTGAGGTGGTGGAATCCTTGGTTCTTGCACTGAGGATGGTGGCTACCAGCACCTTGAAGGGATCTTTGGTTTGAGCTTGAATCAGATCAACGATGGGGGTTTTGACGCTCTCAAAGTGCACTTTGAGAGCTGCCATCACTTCATCTATTGGGAAGGCTCTTGGTTCTTGCATTCGTTGTTGTATTAAGCTTTTTCTACGATAACTTTGTTGCCATCAATAGCCAGTATCTTCACCTTTTGGTTAGCTTCAATCTCTGTGTTGTCCTGGGTAACGGCAGACCATTCTTCGCCGCCGATCTTGACGTAACCCTTGGCATCCGGTAAGATCTGCTTTGTAACGACTCCGGTTTTGCCGATCAGGGCATGAACGTTCGTCTCTGCTCCGCTGTGTTTGAGGATCTTCTTGCCCAGCTTACGCATCAGTAAGAAGGCAATGAAGCTGAACAGTGCGAAGAAGAAGATTTGGATTGGTATGCTGCCCCCAATTAATGGGAAGAAGCTTAAGAGACCGGTGATGATTGCGCCGATCGCAAAGGATAGGAAGAAGAAAGCCGGGTCCATTATCTCTATGATAGTAAATAATATCCCCAAGGCCATCCAAACATGCCAGGCTTGAAAGCTCATAAATAGCTCCTTAATCAATTGGATTCTTCTTTTTGATCTCCCGAATCACTGCGGCTGTCTTTGTAAACGCGTTTTACTTTACGGTTTTTGCCGCCATAACCGTAAGAATAGCGGGAGTTGTAACCGCCATATTTGGCATATGAACCATAGCTGTAGTTTTGCAGGATGTTATCCAGGCCAAAGCCTTTGACTCCCAACATTGCCAAAAGAGTGATGAGCAGACGGGTGCCGAAATAGGCGATCAGCACAGCCAGTGAAAGCCCAATGAGAGCATATACGAAGCTCATGACAAAAAGTTTTAGCTGATGAGTTAAGCCACCATTGCCGCCGGAAGGTTTTACGACGACGTAAAGCAGGGTCTTATCCGCAGCTTCAAGCCTCTGAATCTTGTCCTGAGTATGGGAGATCAGGCGGTTGAGGCTGTCCATGCGACGGTTTTCCACTTCGGAACGCATCCGGATGGCATCCAGCGTATTCCATTCATTCTGATACGATTCCAATCTGCGGTTCTCTGCTTCCAGATTGGTGGAAACAAGGGTGGAATCCGTATAAGTTTCGCTGCTGAGCCGGGTACCGAAGCTATTAAGCTTGGTCTTGAGTTCTGGTAAGGCATCATTGGGAACCTTCACGATATAGGTGCCGGCACTTCCAGATTCGAGGCTGTGCACTTCTCTTTCTGTTGTGGCTTGATTCAAGGCTTGGCCAATCTGAGCAAGTTTGTCAGCACCGCCGCCAACCATAACCAGCTTGGTCTTATACATCCAGGAGGTGTCGTTGAAGATGGCATCAGATGTTCTGGTATCCTGAGTATCTTTACTGCCACCTGATTTGTAAACCTTGTAAGATCCAAAGACTAATGCCAATAAAACTATAAAAACTGCCAGACCTTTTACCCGGTGTTTGCTTTTTCCTTTACTCATTCATTTCCTCTTCTATGTATGATTAATTCTTGTGCATGTAGCAGGGATAGTTCCGTAATGCTTCCTGAAAGCATCCTTGCGATCTCTCTATGTCTTTGCTTATCCATCAACTCGCTGATGACGACCACTGTCTTGCCAGCCTGGTTCTGTTTCTCAATGGCCAGATGCTGATCGCTGCAGACAGCAATCTGCGCCAAATGGGATATGCACAGCACTTGGTGTCTATGGCCCAGCGCACTGATAAAACCAGCAACTTCCTCGGCTGTCTTGCCTCCAATTCCGGCATCAATCTCATCCAGAATCATCAGGCGTGGGCTAAGGCGTTCTGAAAGAACGCTTTTCACTGCCAGGAGAACTCTGGAAAGCTCTCCGCCGGAGGCAACTGCAGCAAGAGCTTTGAGGCTGGAGCCCGGATTGGCAGAAAAGAGCACTTGTGCTTCATCCTTTCCTGTCGCATCCAAAGTGGCTAAACCCTTCTGT
>JAEZUG010000067.1 GCA_023421135.1 Candidatus Cloacimonadota bacterium
CCATTCAATGAGCTATTATCAAAAATATCACAATTTTCAATTCTTGATAAGGAACTAGGATATAACAAGACCCCCCTTCCATGAGTTAAGGAAAATCCTCTTACAAACACATTCTGAGTATTACTCATAATCCTCAGGCATAGATTATCACCATTGCCATCAATTATAGTTGAGTTGATGTAATCCTGGTTGTTCGTAAGGTACTCCATGCTAAAAAGACTGAGGTCATTTGTGGTTATGGAGATGCTCTCAAAATATCTTCCAGGGTACACAAGCACAGAATCTCCTGGATTGGAAGCATTTATAGCCGTTTGTATGCTTGTATATTGTCCTGCTCCGGTAATATCAACAATTCTGGTTACAGCGTGCAGTCCAATGCTCATAATGAATAACAGCCAGGCAATAATCCATCTATGTCTTTTCATAAATACTCCTATAAGTGGGGAGGGCATGATTGTCTCCTTTGATCAATCCTGATTTATTCATGGTTTCAGAGAATCATTCTGACCATGAAACAACTTTGTGCATACTGATATGCATCATTATTGTTTGTCAAGAATTTGAATTGTGCCTATTCCCGAGAAGGGAAATATATGTTGCAACAATTCCACAGATTAAGACCCCATGCCTGTTTGATCTACCCTAAATACTTATCTTGCATCCAGATAGCTCCCTCGTTACACTGATTATCCATAACTTAATACAGGATAAGCCTTTCCTTAGCCAAGGTTAAGGATAGGTTAAGGCTACGTTAAGGCTACGTTAAGGAAACGAATGAGAGAGCGGGGGGTGGAGTGATAAAGTGTCTGCGTTAAATTACCCTGTCTATGCCTGACGTCATAGCCCGGAGGGCGAAAGATCATAGCGAGGCTTCCCTCCAAGAGATCATGTCCCAGGGATTTAAGGAATGCAAGGACGCCGTCCTTCCAGTCCATACTCTTGATCAACTGTATAATCTGTGTAAATCCGTTCAATCAGTGTCATCTGTGTTCTATTCAATCTGGAAAATCATGATCATCAGTGCCATCTGTGTTCTATTCATTCAGACGAATCAGGTAGATATGGTCGTCAGAGTTCTATCCTGAAGAGACCTGCAATCCAGTCGTCTGCGGTCTATTCTTTACACCGACCAGAGAGGACAGAGTGGTAAACTCTGGAGTTTGACTCCACAATCTCCTCCAGGTCGGGAATTGCTACATTCGCATAGCTCTCCACCGTTTTGCGCACCAGTTCATGGACCTGCGGGAAGCTGATCCGGCGCTGTAGAAAGAGCTGCAAAGCTGCCTCATTGGCAGCATTGAGCACTGTAGGCAGGATCCCGCCCTCCAAAGCTACTTCCCTACCGAGATAGTAGAGAGGGAAACGCTCCGGCTCGATCTCTCTAAAGCTTAAGTGTCCCATACTCAAGAGATCCGTTGCCACCAGGGAAGATGGCAAACGCTCTGGATAACTGAGAGCATAAAGGATGGGCAGGCTCATGTCCGGGCTGCTCATCTGAGCCAGAAGTGAGCCATCGATAAACTCCACCAGAGAGTGGATGATAGATTGCGGATGGATCACTGCCTCAATCTGCTCATACGGCAGGTCAAAGAGCCAATGCGCCTCCATGACTTCCAAAGCTTTATTGAACATCGTGGCAGAATCCAGAGTGACCTTGGCGCCCATATCCCAATTGGGATGCTTGAGAGCCTGTTCCACTGTGATCCCGGCAAAATCCTCCAGAGGCAGATCGCGGAAGCTTCCACCCGAGGCGGTAATATGCAGCTTTCTGATCTGAGTAGTGGGATGAGAACCGATCGCTTGAAAGATAGCGCTGTGCTCACTATCCACGGGCAGGATGGGAAGCTTCTTGCTGCGGGCCAGAGGTGCCAGAAGATGTCCTGCCATCACCAGAGACTCTTTGTTGGCCAGAGCTAAAGTCCGGTTGGACTCCAGAATAGCAAAGCTGGACTTCAAGCCTGCAGAACCGGTGATGGCATTGAGAGCAAGATCGTAGGCTTCGCTTTTCAGCAGCTCCAATAGCTCACTTTCTCCAAAATAGAGTCGCCTATCCCCTGCTTCTCTGCGGATTTGGGCTTGCAGCGAGCTCTCGGTTATCCCGGTGAGACAGAGAGTGTGACAGTCAAATTCAGAGGCCAACGCCAGGAGCTTCTGCCAATCCCGATGTGCGGTCATCAAAGATAAAGACAAGTGCTCACTTTGCTCTTGCACCACTCTGAGAGTGGACGCACCAATAGAACCGGTTGCCCCCAGCAGGGCGATAGATTTGTTTACCATCTGTAGTTCAATGAAATCTTCTGAGTGGAGCCCAAGCCGTCCGGAGAGTTCGCCTTAAAGGCATAGTTCAAGCCCATCCCATGGTAATCTATGCCCAAACCAGCAGTGAAGGCATCCACATCATATCCCGCCATGATGGCAAGGGGATAGATGGGACGAAAGCTAAGCCCGGCATGCAGATCGGCACTGATTGGCCCGGCATTGATGCTGCCCTCTTCACTTCTGTCATCGGCAAAGACCTGGCTGCGCAGGGCGATATCCAATACTTTGGGAGCCTCAACACTTCCAAACCAAAACCGGTAAGAGGCCTCCAGATCAAGATTGGGCAAGACATTCTCGTAAGTACCATTCTCCCACAGAACCTGGCTGCTAAAGAAATCCCGCAAGTTAGCTCCAAAACGGAAAGCTCTCTTGGAGTAAAGGAAGCCCAGATCTGCCCCGAAGGCATAGCCACTGTGTTCTGCCAGAGAGCGATAGGCCAGCTTGGGTGAAATGCCCAAAGACATATTGGCATTGATAGTCCTGCCGATGGCTCCATAGACAATCACATCGTTATTGCCAATGGTTTTCCAGATTTCGGGACGGTTGTCGTTGGAGAGACTATCAGTGGGGTCTTCCAATTGAGTTAGTTTGATCCGGTTGATGGAGAGATGGTTAACTATGATAGAGTAGAAAGAGCCGGGCTCTGTAACAACTACGTTGCCATTGGGATCCGGAACTACAGTAACCCTTCCACCAGAGCCAGTATCCACGCTTAATTGTGCTCTTGCAATCTCTTTGCCCGGATTGCCCAGAATGAGGCTGGCCTGATTCTGCCGCATCAGTCCTTCAAAATGCTCGCTATACATCAGCTCGGCACCTCTACTTACTCCTGTAGTATGAGTAATCAGTGCCGGATTCCACCAGCCGGCAGCCAGAGAAGAGGATTCGGTGAGTCCTGTGCCACCCATGGCCTGGTTAGACACTCCGGGCGCAATCTGGAAGATATCTCCGGCATAAGTGGTGGAGAAGAGCGGGAGGCAGATAACTGCCATCAGAAGTGGGATAATGCGTCTAAATTTCATAAGCTTTCTTTCCTGTAGATATTATAGGTGGATTTATCGCGGTTGACAAAGAAAGAAAAAGTGGTGGGCCCAGAGGGAGTCGAACCCCCGACCATCCGGTTATGAGCCGGAAGCTCTACCAACTGAGCTATAGGCCCGCATAAGTACAGTTCGTTCCTTAAAAACAAAGCCCTTGTTTCTGTCAAGCAAAACGGCATGATTTAGGCCTCTTTCCCCACCGCAGAATGTTTCTTGTGCATCAGAAAGAAGGGAAGTCCCACCAGCCCGGGAATGATATCCTGAGAGACAAATAGTCCCAGAGTAGCCGTTACAGCCTGCTTGGCGCTCACTCCGGCATCCTCCAGAAAGTGCACTGCAAAGCCTTCCCGGAGCCCGAGCCCGGAGATTGTGATGGGGATGGTATCGGAAAACTGCACCAAGGACATCCGCAGCACTGTCTCAGGATAGCTGATACGGAGCATCACACCCAGCAGCAGCCAGTATTGCAGCATGGTAAGCAGGTTGGTGCAAATCTGGATCAGGAGCATCCTGGGAACGTCCCGCTTGTAACCTTCTCTCACCTCGGTGAAGGCAGGATGCAGACGGATGAGAATCCAGAGCAGCAGGGGAAACAGCACTATGAAACCCAGCAGCAAGAGCCGCAATTCCACCGCCCAATCCAGATAGTAGTAGCTGGCACCAAGAGCGGCAAAGAGAAAGACTGCCCAGGTCTGAGCCGCCCGTTCCGAGGTCACAGCCACCGCTGTGGCGGTCTTGGAGCTATTCTTGATGAAAAAGACCTTTCCGAAGGTTCCATGCCCGCCTGGAAGCAGAAAGCGCAGGAAGTTACCGATCAGGTAGCTGGTCTGAATGTCTTTACGTTTGGCCACAAAACCGGGGTTCATCTGCAAGGCGAGCCACCAATTCTGATACTGCAGATAGTGCCGCAAAAGTGAGATGAAGAGGATCAGAACCGCCATTGAAATCGGTATGGCAGCAATGCCATCCAGCACATCCGAGAGCCTGATCTTGCGAAAGACCAGCCAGGTGATCAGGACGCTTAGGATCAGCTTCAGGGCATAGCCCAGTCGTTTAAAAAGCACTGAGCGTTTCTCAGTTGCCATAGAGCTCCAGAGTTTGCTTCAGGGCTTGTTCCAAAAGAGCCTGAGGCGGTGCCTGGATATAGCCATCCTCCATCATCTTGTGGCAGAGGCTGCGGGAAGCAGTGATATCCGCCGAGGCTTGAGCGTAAACCTCTTCATAGCTGAGGGATAGACGAGCCACTCCATCTTCTATAGCCTGCATGGCCACATCCGCTGCTTCACGGGCAAAGACTTCCGCTTCGTCCATGGTGGGAATGATGCTTTCGGGATGGATACCCCGAGCTTCGGCAAAGGCTGCCAGGCTACGTGCAGCCCGGATCGCCATCTTATCTGTGATCTTGCGTGCCCTCACCAACAGGGCACCTTTGAGGATGCCAGGGAAACCGCAGGAATTATTGATCTGATTGGGGAAGTCACCCCTACCGGTGGCCACAATGTAGGCTCCGGCAGCTTTGGCATCGTAAGGATAGATCTCCGGAACGGGATTGGCACAGGTGAAAACTATGGATTTGGGGCTCATCAGCCGTATCCATTCCGGCTTGATGGTATCCGGCCCGGGAGTGGAGAGGGCGATCAGGATATCTGCTCCCTGCATGGCTTCTTCCATGGTATTCAGGCATTTAGGATTGGTCTTGCGCGCCAGTTCCCACTGCTTGAACTTCGAGACAGAGCTCTCCAGATCGCTGCGCCGGGGATGCAGTGCACCCTTGCTGTCAAAGATCACCAGTCGCTCCGGATTGAGCCCGCTTTGCAGCAGGAAAGAAGCGATGGTGGTATTGGAGGCACCGGCACCGTATAGTACAACACTGCAACTATCTATGCTGCGGTCTGTTAACTTTAGAGCATTGATCACACCCGCCAGAGTAACGGAGGCCGTGCCCTGGGCATCATCGTGCCAGACGGGAATATTGCAGTGCTCGCGCAGTTCATCCAGCACCTTGTAGCAATTGGGCTGAGAGATATCTTCCAGATTCACGGCTCCCACGGAGGGCTCCAGCATCTTCACAAACTCTATCAGTCTGTCCGGATCAGGTTTACCATCGCTACCCCGGTTGTTCACGCAGAGCGCCATGGCATCGAAACCGCCCAAATACTTCATCAGCATAGCTTTACCTTCCATTACGCCCAAGCCTCCGGCAGGACCGCAATCGCCATCGCCCAGCACCCGGGTGCTATCTGAAACCACCGCCACCAGATTGGCACGATTGGAGAGATCAAAGCTGCGGTCATAGTTATCTCTGATCGTGGTGGAAACACTGGAGACGCCCGGGGTGTACCAAACATTGAACCAATTGAAACCCCAGATCCCTGCCTTGGGCAGGCTCTGCATCTTGCCCCGGTAGTTATCGTGCATCATTAGAGAAACTTGCTTCAGGAAATATGTCTGTGCGGCGGCAATCTGTCCGGCGGGAAACTTTTTCTCAAAAACCTCCCGGAGATTGCTCAGATCGAGCTTGAGATCGTGCATCGTTTTCTACTCCTGCTACTTATGTGGCTGGCCGAAGGCCAATCCTAGTAGCAAAACCCTTTAGCTCAAAGGACTATCTTGTCAAGAAACAAGTGCCGGACTTGACAAACAGAGGCAGGATTTGGATGCTGCAGCTATGATGAATATATTGCTGCACGCTGTCAACAGCTCTTGGTCTCACAGTTGCCTCTCGCTCTATTACCTGAGCAGCCAGATCCGTGATCTGCCTTACCGGGTGTCCCGCAGTTCATCCACGCTCAAGGACGATCCTCTGGAACTGATGGAAACACTGGTGCGCCAAAGCCCGGATATCCTCTGCCTGCCGGTTTACATCTGGAATAGAAACTATCTGGAGCCGCTGCTGAGGCCGCTCCTGAGTCTTTTGCCACATTGCACCTTTGTCCTGGGTGGACCGGAAGCCACAGAATTGAAACTCTCTGGTCTGTCAGATGTGTTTGGTCCCCATAGACTTATCAGAATCTCAGGACCCGGGGAGAAAGCTTTTCGGAAGCTGGCTGAAGCGGGATTTAGGACTGAAGATCCGGAACTGGAGGGGGATAACTACCCTCTGAGTGATTTGCCTTTCCCCTATTCCGAGGCAGATCTTCAGGCTCTGGAAGGCAAGCTGATCTATTACGAGACTAGCCGGGGCTGTCCCTATGGCTGCATCTATTGCCTCTCTGCCACAGACAAAAGAAATGAGAAGCGGTTTGAGCTCTCTCGCCCGGAAGAGATTGATAAACTGAAGACAGAGCTGAACCTGCTGCTCTCAGCCAAACCCCGCACTCTGAAGTTTGTGGATCGCAGCTTCAATACGGATAAGCGTTTGGCGCATATAATCTGGCAATATATTCTGCAGCATCCTCAGCCTTCTGTCTGCCATTTTGAGATCTATCCCGATCTGATCACGGATGAAGATATTGCCCTGCTCTCAGCGGCTCCTGAAGATCTCTTCCGCTTCGAGATCGGCATCCAAAGCACCAATCCTGCCATCCTGAAGACCAGCGGCAGAACGATGAATTGGAGCATCGCCAAAGACAAGCTCTTGCATCTGCGCCGGGATACCAAGGTGCTGTGTCACTGCGATCTATTGATCGGACTGCCCGGAGAGAACTACCAATCCATCCTGAATTCGATTGATGAGGTGATGGATCTGAGACCGCATGAACTGCAATTGGGCACTCTCAAGATTCTGCCGGATACGCCGATGCACCGCCTGGCACAAGAATTGGGCTATCTCTGGCAGCAGGAACCGCCCTACCGGACTTTGGCATCCGACGCCCTGTCTTTCTCCGAACTCTGCCGTCTGGATCATCTGGCGCATATCGTCAATCTCTACTGGAATAAGGGAGAAGAACGTAGCCTGTGGCTGGAAGCGCTCAAGCAAAGAAAGGCCTCGGAAATCTTTGTCGCATTGATGGACTATCACCTGGAACACAGTATCCAGTTCCACTCCGTGGCCGCAAAAAGGAGAGTGGAGATAGTGAGGGAAGTCCTGGGGAAGTGACGAGTAACCAGTGACAAGTGATTAAGCGCGGAGCTGGGAGATTGCGGCTGCACCTGTAGGGGCAGACCTGAGTGTCTGCCCGTGAAAGCTCCGGAGGAGCGGAACCTTAGGTCAGGATTTCCCAGATCAGATGAACCCTGGAAGGGTGACACACCACGTCCCCACGTCCCCACGACACCATCTCATTCCGCACTCACTTCAAACGCATCTCATACTCATGTGACACGCATGATTTTACATGGGTGTCACATGGGTGTCACATGGGTGTCTCATGGGTGTCGATTCAGTGACGAGTGACAAGAGACAAGTAACAAGACAGGCAGGTGTATAACTGGGAGGCTAAAGATGGACAATATGGACACAATGGACGTAATGGATACGCTTGTCCTAATCCCTAAAAATCAAACACCTTAGTTTAGGAATCCGGGTAATTCCGTTTTATCCGCGTCATCTGCGTGCTATTCTATCAGGTGAATCAGGTCGATCAGAGTTATCAGAGTTCTATCCTGCTGATCCAGTCATCTGCGCTTCATTTGCTTGGCTTGCCCGAAGGGCGGTCAATCGAGACGAGGACGTCTCGAATCCAGAACACTTTGCAAAAATCCGTGTAAATCCGTTTCATCTGTGTCATCTGTGTTCTATTCGGTAGCTTCCCCACAGAGCGACAGCAGCGCAGCTCTCGTCACTCGTAAAGTCTGTCCCCTATCTGCAATCTGGTGAGATAGATTATCTCGCAGGCGCCATTGCCTTCATCGGTGCGATTGAGGCTGCTATTCCAATTAGTCATCACCTTACCACCTTTCAGGGCTGTCACATAGACCAGATAGCCATCCAGCTTCACAACGCTGCCTTTTTTGGCCTTACGCAAGGCTTTACGCAGATTGGGCGTGGCGGGAATCAGGTGATTATTGGATACATGGCGATTGATATAGACCGGATCGAGGGCTTCTTTGCTTCGGTAGAGACAGAAACGCACCACCTGCTTGAATTTGATTTTATCCAGCAGGTGATTCACGGAACCCCAAACCAGGGCATAATCCATGGGCGAGAGCCAATTCATGGGGCCGCCATAGTACCCGCGTTTGCTCACCAATGTGGCTGTGATGCTATAAGCTGCCTGGGGAGCAAAAAGGAACTTGACTTTCCCGTGTTGCATAGGTGGTAAAAACACAGAGTCTGCCGGGGTCTGCAGCGGATCAGGATAAAAATTCAGCTCTTCGGATACCAGCGTGCCAGTGGGTGCGGTGAGCACATTGAAGATCACGGAGCCGCCAAGCACAGCCAGCACTCCCAAGACCAGTATTATTATCAGATCAGCTCGTTTATCTCGATAAGGATTCACTTAAAAAAAGCCCCCTTTTAATATCTCGGGAATCTGCCCGGGTTTATCCACCAGAAAGTCCGGATTGTAGCGCTCGAGCAAACGCTGAGGGTGGAAGCCCCAGGTCACGGATATCACCTTGAGCCCGCAGGCTTTGGC
Source organism: Candidatus Cloacimonadota bacterium (assembly GCA_023421135.1). GTDB lineage: Bacteria > Cloacimonadota > Cloacimonadia > Cloacimonadales > Cloacimonadaceae > PHBP01. Next base: position 8,879 of record JAEZUG010000067.1, read on the forward strand.
AGCTTCAATATCCCGGCTCTCATCACCGATATAGATCAGGTTGGCAGGGTTCAGATGGTGTTTGCGGATTTGACGCTTGATTCTATCCTGCTTGTCCAATACCCCGGAGGTTCCCTCTATCCAATCGAAATAATGCAGCTTGTGCCTATCCAGAAACTGCACCACATTATGGCGGGAATTGGAGCTCAGAAGCGCCATCCCGATTCCATCGCTACGAACTTGCTTCAGCATAGCGAGAATCCCGGGATAGGGTTCCAGTTCATGCACCCTTTTTTTGTAAACATTCAGAACTCTGCCGATGATGAAGGGAATTTTGTAGAGCGGGATTCCTGCCAGACGGATCACGGAGGCGGCGCTCATATTGCGGATTACCATGAAGTCTTCTTCGCTGATGTGGTCGATGCCATAATCCGGGGCAAACTGGTTCATGATCTGATAGAGCAGATCGATGGAATTGGCAATGGTGCCATCAAAATCGAAGAGTAGATAAGGCTCTTTCATACCTTGGCCTTCTTGAAGCTCAGAAGACATTGATAGATCTGATTTCGGGGATAGCTTCCGCTCAGTTCTGCCTGAATAACAGATGCCTTCTTCCCCTCTTTGAGCAGGGAGAGCACCCGGCGGCGCAGCTCTTCCGGATCGGGCTCCCTGGCCTCGGCTCCTTCGATCAGGACGACGAACTCACCCTTTTCTGTCACGCTCCAATCCGCCAGCAGGCTTTCCAGATCACCGTGGATGTATTCTTCATAGATTTTACTGAGTTCTCGCGCCAAGACCGCTCGCCTGTTTCCCAGGATTTTATGAATCTCCGTGAGAGTCTTCTGCAGGCGGTGAGGAGCTTCGTAGAAGATCAAAGTTTCAGGGTAGGTGGAGAGCCTCTGCAGCAAAATCCGGCGCTCTTTGGCCTGAGTGGGCAAAAAGCCTATAAAGCAGAAACTGCGGGACGGGAGGCCGGAGGCGGTTAGAGCCGGAACAAAGGCTGTGGCACCCGGCAGGGCAACAATCTCTATCTCTGCTCTGGTTGCAGCTTGCACCAGATACTCCGATGGGTCGGAGATCCCCGGGCTGCCGGCATCTGAGATGATGGCGATGTCTTTGCCTGCTTTCAGCAGCTCCAGAAGCTCCGGCAGACGCTGCTTTTCGCTGAATTTATGGTAGCTGATCAGAGTGGGAGGAGTGATCCCAAAGTGCTGAAGCAAACGACGGGAAGTGCGGGTGTCTTCCGCGGCAATCAGGGCGACAGACTTCAGAACTTCCACGGCTCTGTAGGTCATATCGCCCAAATTACCGATAGGCGTGGGAACCAGATAGACTGTCCCGCTCTTCATAGCTTATCTTATTTGAGGAGGCCCAGTTCCTTTCCGGCTTTCACAAAGGAGGCCACTGCCTTATCGAGATGATAGAGGGAGTGTGCAGCGGAGAGTTGAACCCGGATTCTGGCTTTGCCAAGGGCCACCACGGGATAGGTGAAACCGATCACGTAGATGCCTTCCTGCAAGAGACGATCTGCCATTTTGACGGCCAGAGGCTCGTCGTAGATCATCACAGGAACGATGGCTGTGTTGCCGGGAACGATGTCAAAGCCGGCTTCTTCCATGGCTTTGCGGAAGTATTTGGCATTGGCCACCACCTGATTGCGCAGGTTTGTGGAAGCGGTCAGCAGCTCCAGAACCTTGATCACACCGGCTGCAACAGGCGGCGCAATGGTATTGGAGAACAGGTAGGGACGGGAGCGTTGACGCATAAATTCAATGATCTCACGGCGTCCGGAAAGACAACCGCCGGAGGCACCGCCCAGAGCTTTACCAAAGGTAGTGCTGATAATATCGACTCTGCCCTGCACCCCGCAGTGTTCGCTGGTGCCGCGTCCGGTCTCACCGATGTATCCGGTGGCGTGGGAATCGTCCACCATCACCAGAGCGTCATATTTCTCTGCCAGATCGCAGATCTCGCCAAGCTTGGCTATATCGCCATCCATGGAAAACACGCCATCGGTGACTATCAGGCGGAATTTGGCCTGGGCAGACTGCTTCAGGGCATCTTCCAGCTCTGCCATATTGGCATGAGAATAGCGGTAGCGCTGAGCTTTGCAGAGGCGCACTCCATCGATGATGGAGGCGTGATTCAGGGCATCGGAGATGATGGCGGAGTCCTCACCCAGGATGGGCTCAAAGATGCCACCGTTGGCATCAAAACAGGAGGAATAGAGGATCGTATCCTCAGTTCCCAGAAACTCAGATACTTTCTGCTCCAGAGTCTTATGAAGCTGCTGAGTTCCGCAGATGAACCGTACGGAAGCCAGGCCATAGCCCCAGTCTTCCATAGCAACTTGAGCAGCCTTGATGACCTCGGGGTTATTCCCCAATCCGAGGTAGTTATTGGCACAAAAGTTCAACACCTTAGAGCCATCTGCCAAGGTGATTTCAGCACCCTGAGCAGAGGCCAGAATGCGTTCTGTCTTGTAAGTTCCGGCAGCTTTGATGGAATCCAATTGAGTCTGGATCTCCTGATAGAAGCGTTTTGACATTGCAAACCTCTTATATGATTGTTTTCTTTCCGGCAAAGTCTTTGCAGCCAAGCTTTCTGTCAATAAAAAGCTGAGGCGGGGCAAGCAAGCTGCCGTCCCTGAGCTACGGACATCAGGCCAAGAGGCTTTCAGGTGTGCTTTACGTCTCACTTTCGCCGGGAGATATCCTCCGTGATAATGTAGTAGAATCCTCTGGTATCCAAAGCTGCTCCAAAGTGGATATATTCCGGAGTGGAAGAGCTGCCCAGCAGGCCGAAGCTTCCCTCCGGGCTGCTGGAAACATAGATATTGTAGTTGTCTGCACCCGGAACGGCATCCCAACCAATATACAGGTCATGACCAATAACCTGGAGCGTGAAATCAACCGGGGCTCTGGGATGGGCATTGATATCCGCATAGAACCTGGCCAGAGGGCTATAGGTGCTTTGACCGGTTGTATCCGTAGCCTTCACAATCCAGTAATACAGCGTTCCCGGCTGGCAGAATTCGCTCCAGGCAGTAGTACTGGTTGTGACAATACTATCCGGGGCGGCAAAATCCGCAGTGATGTCTTTGTAAACAGTGTATGTCACGACATCTCCCGGATCGGGATCGAGCGCGGCTTGCCACTGCAGCAGAGGACTGGTGAGCAGCACCGTTTCATCCTGAGTGGGTGCCAGAGTTGCAAAGGTAACAGGATACTCCGGCACAGCCACGCTGAAGATCAGGTAGTTCTCGTAGCAGGTGGAGCTTTGCCCCTGTGAGTCTGTCGCACTCACTCGCCAATAATAGTCCTGGTCGTCTTCCAGATAATCAGCCGGCAGGTGAAACACAGTGGAGCTGAGGCCTGGGAAACTGAGCACTCCGGATAAGAATCCTGAATTGGGGCACAGCTCCAGATGGTAAGTAACCGTGTCCCCGGGGCTGGGGTCGATAGCTTCCTGCCAATCCAGAACCGGGCTTCTGGTTCCAACCACCTCCTCCATAACTGGCGTGAGCAGATGGAACCTGGCAGGTGCATCTCCAATATCAGTAGTTCTCCAGGGATCATAGTCAACATTGCCGGAAACGACATCGCCAGTTCTCACAGTCGGCCCCTCTTCACTTCCCCACCAATTGTATTCAGCGTTCACTGTAAGGGAAGAGGTATTGCTTACTCCGACAACGGAATTTCCGGTGATGGAATTCGCATCCCCAATTGAACCGCCAATAGTGGGATTAGCATTGCCGGAGCAATACACCCCACTTGCATTGAACTGAATGAAGTTTCGAAGGATCTGAGGATGAGAGCCTGAACCGTTGAGCCGGATTCCGTAAGTCCCATAACGCAGGATACAGCTTTCTATGCTGGCGAGATCGCTGTTATTCACATAGATGTTCCCTGTGCCTCCTGCATACTGGACAATGCAGTTTCTAAACCAGGCATCCGGCGCGATGTAGGTATTGCAGGTGATGCCATCCCAGCCTCCAGTGGCTCCGGAGATAGCACTGAAGGTGGCACCCTCGGCCCGGATCCCTCCCCGCAGGCTGGGAGATGAGGAAGATCCCACAAACAGCCCCGTTCCGGAATTGAACAACAGCACCAAGCCTGAATTGATCTGCAGATATGGAGCAGAGCTGCCATATATAGTGACGTGGCCAGTTACTTCCACGGGAATGCTGGGATTATCCCAGACAGAATTGGAGCCGATATTGCCTCCGCTAATCAGAATCCGATCGGGATTATTGCCAGAGAAGAAATTACCCGCTCCACTCACGACGTCAAAAGCCGGAGCATTGGTCTTGATCGGGTAGGAACCGTTGTTCAAGAAACTGCATTTATTCACCACCGGCCGTGCTGAGGTGTTGCCCACAATTCCACTGCCCGGATTGTTTCGGAAGGTACATTCAACAAAGGTGGGTGCAGAGCCGTTGGCATAGACAGCGCAGTTCTGGGAGCTATGCTGCAGATACTCCAAGATGCAACCAGTCAGCACGCAGCGTTCATTCACCACATAAGGTTGAAACACCAAACCCCAGGGAACTTCGCCTCCACTGCTGCGGGTGAAGGTGACTCCGCCTGCTTCCAAAGAGCCCTTGAGGGTGGGAGAGCTGGCAGAACCGATGTTTAGTGTCATGTTGTCAGGCATCAGGAGGACTACTCCGGGCGAGATGGTCAGATGCGGTAAGCTCCCGCTATAGATGCTAAGGGAGGCTGTGAGATAATATGGCACCCCAGCATTTCGCCAGGTGCCAGATGTGCTGACGGTTTCGGAACGTACTTCAATGCAGTTGAGGATGTTACCAGTGAAGTAGTTACTAGCTCCCAGTATCCTCAGAGAATTGGCACCAATGGACAGAGGATAAGCTCCGCAACCAAAGATCACGTTTCCGGAAAGCGACACCATACAATTGGTATTCATATAGATACCATCATCAGCACAGTTGTAAATAGTGCAACCGGTGATGGTGCCAGCCGCATAGTTACATCTGATCCCAGCAGCAGAATTGAATCCTGCATCTCTCACTATGCAGGCTGACAGAACGCTTGAGCCTCCATAGACGTTGAATATCAATCCTGTCCAGAATCCTGGAGAGGCCTCCGCACCTTTGAAAGTAACACCTGTGGCACGTAAGAGGCCTGTCTGAGAAGGAGAAGAGGTGCTACCGATCGCAAAACTGATCCCTTGGGCAAATTCGAGCACCGTGCCATAGGGAATCACCATCTCCGGAGCATCACCGCCATAGAAATAGGTATTGGCAGAGATGAAGAGCGGCACAGGCTGCCTGGTCCAGGTGGTGGAGCTGGTGATGCCGCCTCCTCTGCAGTAGATGCTGTTACTCACATTGTTCAGGTAGCTATTACCGCTGCCCAGCTTGAATACATCGCTCACATGGATGCTCACTGTGCTGGGATTGTTACTCAGCGTCGTGTTGCTGAGGCTACATACCGCCCCGGTGTTAACATAAACGCCATAGGTATCATTTTGGGTGATGGTGCAGCCGGATATCTGAGCGAGATTGTTGCACCGCAAATAAATGCTTCCCATGACACCGGATTGAACTTCGCTGATCTGGCAAGCAGTCAAGCTGGAAGGATGGGTATAGCTCTGGAAATCCAGGCCATTCCAGCCGCTTCCCGGATCCACAGCAGTGAATGTGACTCCTGTGGCTTGAAGTGATCCGGTTATTGTGGTGGAGGTAGTTGATCCAATGAACAAAGATTTCCCCGCCCGAAATCTGAGCTCCACCCCACTTTCTATTATCAGGGGGTCTGAGCCGGTCCGAACTGTAATACTGCCGAGAGGCTCAAAGGGGATACCCTTGTTCGTCCAGGTGCAGCCTTCGGTGAGCGTGACTTCCTTCAGCAGAATACGATTGGGATTGTTGTTTACAAAGGTGTTGTTATCCCCGATCAGAGGGACTGCTTGGGGAACCCAGACCAGCGGACAGAACCCGTTACTCTCAAAGCTGCAATTCTGTACGCTGGCACTGGCAGTGTTGCTGGTGTGATAGATACCGGCAGTACCTGAGTGCCGGAAGGTGCAGTCGTTGAATTGGGGATTGCCTCCCTGAACGTCAAACAAGCCGTTGGTTGAGCCTCCATACTCGAAGATTGCATGATTGAAGATCGCGTTGTCCGGGAGCGTGCTAGCATTGCTGCGAAGATTAGTCCAGAAGCCCGGTGCCGGACTCTCGCTATTGGCAGTGAAGATAACGGGATTTTCCGCCGTGCCGTTTACCAAGATCCCACCAAGATTGGTGCTGTAGCAGAGGCATCATTATTCTGGACGAGCAAATCTCGCCGGAGCTGCTGCAGGAACAAAGCGTTAAGTTCGAGGCTGCAGCGGTTTACTTCCCTTCTTCTCTGATGAAGCCCATGCTGAACCGGCTGAACGGAGAGACCAAGGGTCTCCCCTATGAAGCAGGAAAACTGGAGCTTACCAGTGGGCATCAATTGATGACCGCAGTCCGCCTGGATTCAATGGCAGAGCGTTGCACTCTGGTAGTGAGCGGAGAGCTGGAGATTGATGCCGGGATCCAGCCTGAGAGCCTGGCTGCCAAAATCGGGATTCTGGATAACTATGGCAGGATTCTGGCTTCCAGAGACGCTGCCAGCCTACTGCAGGGCAAGCTTCGCCAAAACGAGGGCGAGATAAAAGCCCAGAGCGATGATGATGAGGATATGGAAACAGAAAGCTATGATCAAAGACCGTTGCACATGCCGTAATACATGACGCGCATTAGGTTTTATCTCCCTGCTCAGCGTACCGTCATTCCTGCGAAGGCAGGAA
>JAEZUG010000070.1 GCA_023421135.1 Candidatus Cloacimonadota bacterium
TTTGAAATGTGAGATCAGGCTTCTTCGGCTTCTTCTTCGCCTTCGCAGCAACTGTCCTGAACTTCTTCCTCGACCGTCAGGGGGCTCACAGTGACATCGACGGTGCATTTGGCAAGCTCGGGATAGAAATCTTCAATGTACTCTCTGGTAGTTGTTTCGATATCGGAGTGTTTATCGATGATTTCCTGGCTGAAGAGCACTTTGATAATCATGTTTCCCAGGCCACTGGTGATGTTTACTTTTGGCATCTCACCATAGACGTTGTTCAGGAATTCGGGTAATGACTTGGAGAGTTTAACGCTACCATTGACCCGTTTATAGGCTTTGTAACCAAAATGAGCTGCTAAGGCTGTTCCACCAATTAACAGAAGTGACTTGAAGATCTTTTTCATAATCATTACCTCTTTGTTTATCTATAAATTGATTTAATTCTGCCCCAGCTTCGGGTTTGGTTATGAACCGGAGCGGCGATCCCAATGCCTTGTGAACCAACCGGATTGAGGCTGTATTCACTATGAGAAAATACCACAATGCCTTGGATTGAGCTAAAAATAGTCCCAACAGCAGGGTTGAGATTGAGGTTTCCACCGAAGTTATTGAGCACAACATTACACTGGCCGCTACCATCGGTAACTGCAAAGCGACCTCTGGAAGTTCTGCTACCCATAGAGCTGGCATTGATTACGCGCACCAAAACGCTTTCATAAGCTTCCGATTCGTCTGCTCCGGAGATCTGAGCTGTAGTCAATGTGAGGGGTTGAGGAAGTGGATAGTTGCGGTCAAGAACCCGTATAGCGCTGATATCTTCGATGCAGGTCATGCCATAAGTCTCGGAGACGGTGCCACTGATCTGGATATAATTACCAATCTGTACGCCGGATCTCCGGTCTGATACGAGGATTGCACGATAGGGGCCGTTGATGGTTTCGCTCAGGATAAAACCGCCAGTGCGGTAATCAGTAGCTGTCACCACACCTTCCAGTGATACTCTGCGACCGACATATTGTGAAGGATAGGTATTATCTATGCCGGGGTTGCCGGTGTATTGTATATCAAATATGGACACAGCTCCCAAGCTGGCTCCCCAAAGAGCCATCAGAGCTAAGATCAATACGAGCTTATTCATTTCAAACCTCTCAGTACGCTTATAATGTACAGGCAATATTATGTCAAGCAAAATCAGCCCCAAAATCTATTCTTTTTTGGCAATCCGTCCACAATGAAGGCTGGACTGTGCTGCATCATACTATTCATACTGCCCCATTCAAGCCTTACTGCTAGAATTTATAGTCCATCAGGAGCATAGTCTTATCTCCATTAAAGCCAAAGGAAACCTTGCTGTTCTCTCCCAGGGGATAGCGCAGGAAGTCAATTGTGCTGATCAGGTGATTCAGAACCAAGACTCCTGTTGCGATTTTGGAGTAGTCTTTCAGGTTCTTATTGTAGATCCGGATCTTGTTGTACTCGCGACGGTTGGCAAGGGACTCCCACTGCCAGCTCAAGTCTTCGCTATAGATATTTGCGTCAATAAATTGCTGCTGAGCGGCTGCATCATCAGGGTAAATATCTCTGGCTTGTTGCCGGATCATTGCATTATATCCCCCTGCTTCGAAGCCGCTGCTGCTGTAACGACTGAGATGGGAGTAGTAATCCTGGGAGTATTCGCCAGGATTGATGTGAGCATAGCGAATAGCATAGTCCAGGTATTCTGCTTGGCTGAGCTTCTGCTCGTTTGACAAGTAAAACAGAGTGCCCCAAAGCCCGACTTCAGCACCCAGCATAGCATATCCGTAATTGTTTCCCTGGCTAATCTGGAAAGATCCGGGAAGGGCGGCTGATAGCACAAAAGCTCCAGCTCTGTTCTGTCCAAGTACCGGGAGGATAGCCAGCAGGATCAGAAGAAGAATTATGAAGTGTTTCATTTTAAAAACCCATTTGATAGTTTAACATTAGTCCTGTTTCTCCACTGGGAGTGAGGTAGAGTCTCTGAGCCTCACCAGGAGGATTTATAAAGGCTACATCTATGACACTGAGTAAACGGTTTAAGATCATCAGGCCGATGTAGAGATTCTTCAGGAGCTTGGTTTCCTGATAATCTCCCCGGGTGTTCCGGTATTTTCTCCACTCGATATCATTCTCCCAAGCCCAGGATTCATCTTCTCCATAGGTATTGGCTGCCAGGTATTCCTGATACATTTGCATGTAGTCGCTGTAGGAGTATTCATCATTGGGTGTGAGATAGAGCAGATAGTAGTTTCTGGCCAGCATCTCCTGTCTTTGGTTGAACTCCTCGCTGCTGCGATAGTTTTGCATATCCTGCCAGAAGCGGTCATCAGGAGCGGTTTCGACGCCTGCATAGACTCTGGCAAGATCTGTATATGTCCGTTGAAGGGATCTGATATCTGCTGAAGATTGAAGCATCAATGAGATACTCAGGAGGTCAGCTGTGAGCATGACAGCTCCACGGTTCACTTTTCCCAGGCTTATCTGACCGCTTCCCGGCAGTACAGCAGACATCCCCACATGAGCTATCTTTGGTAATCCAGACAATGGGATAACCAGAGAAGCAAGCAAGAGAAACAGGGACAGTCTGTACTTAGTCATAGATCTAGAAGCTATAGGAAAGATTGAAGGTGGGGGTGATTCTATTTTCTCTCAGAGCAGTGTAGTAGTTCATGCGAAAAGGACTCTGACTAATGGAGAGTCGGTTGCGGTTCGTGGTTAGAACTGCTGCATCAATAGCGCTGATCAGGTGATTGGCAACCAAGCCCAGAGATACTAACCTGGCGCTTGAATACTCGGTTTCAGCTTCTTTTCTCATGGCTATATAGTCCTGTCGCATTTGAGAATTCGAGGATGAGCTGGCTGGCACCATGGCATTCATATTCCCGGCATTGATGTTGACAATGGTATGATTACCGAGCCAACGGGCATCTATGCCATCTCCACTAAGCACGAAAGCATCGCTATATTCAGGAAGATCCAACACAAAAGCACCTTCATCAGCAGCAAATGTATGATACCAATCTGCCCAGCCGAAGATGTATTTGTTGTACTTACCAATGTCTTCGTAGAAATGCTGAGAATCGCTGGCATCCAAGCGGAAGAAGGTTCCATCGTAGATATCGACATTGCTGTGAGCAATTAAGATGGCTTGAACGTTGTTCTGATACTCACGTCGATATCTGGGGCCAGTGTAGGAATAGTCTCCGATCTGCTGGGTAATGGTCTCACCGTTAGCGAAGTACTCGTAGTCATCCACTTTCTTATCGCCTTCATTGTTGAAGTAAAGGATTCCTCCTATTAACGCCAGCTCAATGACAGGATAAACGTAGGTGCGGATCAGTGATTTGTCTGCATAGAACTGACCAGCACCAGGAAGGATCATGGAAAAGAGCATGGCCTTGTGGGCATCCTTCTTCTGGTAGTTCACAGTAATCAGGTCATCATTCTGTACAGGTCGGAGATTGGTATTGGTACTGTCTGGGGATGAAGTCGTGCCGAAGATCAGATCTTCATAAGATTGAGCCATCAGGCTGGCACAGGCAAGAGCCAGTAGTAAAAAGATTATGCTTGTTTTCTTCATGATGATTCCTCTAGCTATTTCTCGATAGCAAATCTAAGCGTTCTGTTTTGATTACCACTACGGACTTGGAGGATATATATACCGGAACTTAGCGTCCTAAGGTCTAGCTCCAAATCTCTCTGATAAGAAAGACTTTCCACAAAATCTACTCTTTGTATAACTGATCCTGAGATATCATATATGGCGTAATAGCCTTTCCCGTTACTGTTCTCAATACGTAATCTGCCTTGATCTTGGGTAATGGGATTGGGGAAGATATAGGCATTCATGGGCAGGGAAGTAGCTGCAGGATTGGAGATTGCAGCCTGGAAGATGCCTGTACTACCATTGCGCAGTCCATTCCAGATGATGGGGTTTTCCTCGGAAGTTAGCAGAGTCTTGATCTGTACCCTTGCTCCGCGGATGGGGAAGTACCAAAGCAGTTCTTGCCTAAAGCTTTGCCAGTGCAGGTAGTCTGCCCGGGGAAGTTTATCCCAAAACATGCTTCTATCCTTTTGGATATCTCCCTGTTCATTGATAGCAAGGTATCCTCTATCCTGCACAGGGTAGTAAAGCAATTCGTTTCCAAAGAGTCTGATAGCTTTGGTGTGAGCCCCGGCTTCTATCAAGAGAGGATATAGCGAGCGCGGGAAGCCTGGCAGCAAGCTACCATCTAGGGTTATTGCATAAGCATCTGAGCCTCTTCCAAAGAAGATCACGGGGGCATACTCTCCCAGCGCGGCGAGTCCCAACTGACTGATGGGAGTATCGTTACCCGTGAAGATTCGGGACAGCTGTCCGCCTTGGAAAACAAAGATGCTTCCCTGGTTTGAGGCGAGAATCAGGGTAAGATCTGAATTGGCTGTGTTCTGAAAGACAAGCGCTTCATAAAGCCCAAAGTCTTCAGGCAGAACATATTCACTCTGGATCTCCAGGTTACTGTCGAGGAGTAAGAGCTTTCTGCTGGTGAGAGCATAGATCAGCTCTCCCCAAGCTACCATGGAACGAATATCATCAAGCTCCGCATTCACCATAGCTATTTCGTAATCCTGGATCTTAAAGAGACTGCTCTGCGTAGCCACATACAAGCTGTTGCCCAGAGAGAAGGGCAGACTGGTTAAGCTATCCGGCAAGGTTATGGGGTGCTGCTGGAATACATCGTCCTCCACATCCAGGATACTGATCTGTCTGTCTCCGGATACAACGAGCTCTTCGTATTGGTCGTTAAACTGATTAGCCAGAAAAACAGGCCTGGTTCCAGGATTTGTAGTGGTAGAAAGGTCTCCCAGCATGTTCAGCCAGTCTCCTCCGGGATCAGGTTGACTGAGATAAGTAAGCCTGTTGCTTTGAACCACAGGGATCTCGTCACTGATGGAAAGGCTGGTCTTGACAATGGGAGCAACTGCTAAAGACAAGCTGTCAAAGAACACAGTCTGGCTTCTGTCGAAGAAAGCATCCTTGATCATCAGAGACATAACGGCTGCAGGATTGCCAATCCGATCCAGCCAATTCTGAGCAGGCAGACCAAAACTATCGTTCAGGGGTGGTTCTGTGTTTGGACCCAAACGTGGTCTCCAAGGGATCAAAGACCAATTTGTGAACAACCCATCAGAATCTAAAACTGGTTTGTAAGCATGAAAGTACTCATAGGGAGTGCCAGTCCAAAACCAAGAGTATTCATTTCCCAGATCGGGGAGGTTATCTGCTTCAATCACTTTCACGCCACGCCTGCTGGAAACAGTATTCACCGTGTTGTTATCAAAGTTCGATACCCACTCGCCACCAGGGAAGCTCACTCCCTGGTTAAAAAGTATATCCTCATTGACGTGCCAGGCCAGAATCCCTCCACCAATGGAGGAGTTATCCGGCTTCATGAACGAGGGAAGGAAATAGTCGTATTCATAGCTTGGTGTTTCAGTAGGATCACCATCCGGACTGGGATATAGCACCACTCTTCCGTCTAAATCTGTCACAACAGCCGGAATACCATCTCCATCAGGATCAATGGAACGATTCTCCAGTAACACGTACTCAGATTCAGACAGCGGGATCTTGACAATCTGGACGATAGGCTTTCCATCTGTATTTCTTCTACTGCTGGCAGCAAGATTCACAGTATTATCTGTTCTAAACTCATTGCTGTCTTTCATGAGACCTAACTGACGAAACTCGCTTTCAAACAGCAAGGCTCTGGAAAAAGCTCCGGGTAAAGCTGGAAGAATTCCTTCCACAGCAACCCAGCTTCCATCATCAAGAGGCCCTGTAACCATGGTTCCGCTTCCACCACTATCCATGATATCAAAGACGCCAACCATCGGTTGAAAGGTTCGTACATTATAGAGATCCACCAAGCCCAGTGAATGCCCAAACTCATGGGCTATCACCGAATTCAGAGCACCATATCCGGAGCGGACAGTCAATCCTCCCGAATCATAGGTGCTGAAATCCTGAGAGATAGTGGAAGGAACGTTACAGGCATTATAGATCTTGTGAGCACCGGAATCTACTTCCACGGCAGTATCTTCGCCCACACGAATGAAGAAGGATGGCATGTCTGATGGACTATCTCCAAACACATCATGCTGCCAGTCTGAACCTGCATGGATTATCATATAATGATCATATGAGGCAAAGTTTATCTCCGGACTTTGAGCATCAGCAGTCTGGAAAGCAGATTGGAAGTATTCCTCCACCCGGGAAACAAAGAGCTCAGAGCTGGCTCCCGGAGGGTTGTAATAGGCCATAGGTTGGGGTAGAGTGTAGTGAGAACCGTCCTGGGGATAGATATCATATTGAAGGTTGAAAATCCCAGCAGATGCAGCAAGGTAATAATAGCGCAGGGCTTCCATGTTTGAGAGGAAATACTGCCTGTCGTGAGGTGGCCGCCCAATGCTGAACATATAGGCAGGATCATCTTCCAGGAAGAATTTACCGTTTCCAGTTGTTTGAGGATTGTCTGGCACCTCTTCCTGAAAGTCCACAAGTATCACAAGCAGTCGATTACCGATTGTAGATGCTCTGCTTTGTTGGAGCTCTCCGGAACTAGGCTCAGCCCTTAGAAGAGAAGTGTAGGGGTGCCGTCGCGGTGGAGTTTTGCTCTCAGAGCGGTTCAGTCTAATCGATTCAGCCACAAGCTGAAGCGACAGCATCAACAATCCCAGGACAATTAGTTTCTTCATTCTATTCAAAAAAAGCTTATGGGTTCCTGTATTTGTGCCCCAATTACTAGAGCTTCAAATACAAAGAACCCATGATATAATGTTTCTTTCAAGCTATGATCTTTGAATTCAAATCCTAGCGAGAAGACTTTGTTGTAATCATTAATCAGCTTGCCACCGGTTATCATACCAAAATCAGCGGTGAGCTTGTAGCGTTGACTGAAGCTGTATTGGAAACCCGCACCAAAGCTGGGTCCTTTCACTTGCCCGGCATCGTCAAAGAAATATCCAGCCCGGAGAGTAATCAGATCCAGATAGGTATATTCTGCACCTGTGGCCAGGATGGTCTCTTTCATATGCTCAAAGCCAGTAATGAATCTTTGGAAGATAGGATCTTCGTTAGCGAGAATCTTGCTAGCCTCGACGCTGACTTTTAGATCGTTGATCTGAGAGTCCATCACCTGATAGGCAGCTCCAAGACGAATAGTCATGGGAAGGGGGTCTGATTGAGCTTCATTGACGTAAGTAACATTGGGGCCGATATTCTGTATGACGGCAGCGGCATCCAAACCTTCTATCCCAGCAACATCATTGAACTTGCTGGCGATATCAAAGGCGTATCCAAAAGTCTTGCCCTCAGAATCTGTGTTGCCTGTGCCGGGGGCAAGGTAGCTATAGATTATCTTGAAGTTTCCGCCCAAGCCGATCTTATCTGGAACCATTTCATAGGCGTAGCCCATTGCAAAAGCTGCTTCAAAAGTGTGAAACTCACCCAGTTCATTTCCGGCTTCATCCATCTGCATCTGCGTGCCGGCGTCCAGCCAGGTTATATGAGCACCCAGATTGCCAATGCCATCAAAGTATTGATTCCAGCCATAATACTGATGAAACATATCATCAAAACCAGCACCGGCTCCCACCATCCAGGGCATGTGAGTTGCAGTAAGCTGAGTCTTGCGGTTAAAGGCCATAGCAGCAGGATTCCACCAGCCGGCATAGGCATCGTCGGCAACGGCAGTATAGGCGCGTCCCATACCATTGGCGCGGGCACCGGGCTCAAAGGTGAGGAAAAGCGGTGCAGCCTGAGAAATGGCAGAAAGGCCAAGAGGCGCTATAAAAGCAATCGCCAGGACTGCTATTTGTATCATTCTTGCGTTACGAAACATGGTACCTCCACAATTTGGATCATTTTTTTGTATGCAGGCATCAGTAAATATAGCCTTCAATATGAATATGCTTAAATTATATACGGATTGATCAGGAAACCAAACGGTTCCGCTATTCTTTGCCTTGAAGATAGCCCTAGGCTAACAAATCTTTCGTCTTGTCTCCTTAAGAATTGGTGCCGAAGGCCGGAATCGAACCGGCATGAGCTAATGCTCGGTGGATTTTGAGTCCACTGCGTCTACCAATTTCACCACTTCGGCACACTGTTGAGCATCCTTTTCCAGCTTAGCTCTGCTGTCAATAAAAAAAAGCACTCAAACTACCTGATATATTGATTTCTTTCCACTTTAAGTATATTCACAAACAACTTGTCACCCCTTCCTCTCTCGTTCGTTTCCTTAGCGATCCTTTAGCAATTCCTTAGCGATCCTTTAGCGAAAGCTAAGGATATGCTTAGTTTACAATAGGTTATCAGTACAGCATAGAAAGAGAGTGGAAGGAGAGTCTCTGTATAAAAATTGCATAGCCGGATGAAAGAGCCTTCCATCCGGCTGTTGTTCTTCTTGTGATTATTATTGCGGCCCGATAGCTCTCACCCTAAAGAATGCTCTTGGAAGCTCAGGAATGGGGATACTGATACTAAATTGTCCGGTTGTGACTCCAGGCATATCTTGCCAATCTGGTGATAGGGGATCAGAAGCTATCTGCACATAGTACAGGCCAGCCCCCGGAACATGTTCCCAGCTCAGGATCAGATTGCTTCCCTCTGGACTAAGGCTAATACTAGGATTCTGGGGAGTGTCCAAGCTGATGATATAGGTCTCAAAGCATCCTAGATCTGGAGGATTGTCTCTCTGATTGCCATCGATGTCAAGGCTGACTTCCGGGATGAATACTCCCTTGTTTCTTGCCGGAGAGGCTGGAAGAAGGACGTAGCTATCTTCTTCTAAAAGTGGATTCTCAAAGACACTATACTGGTCGCCGGTTGTGAGGTTCCAGCTAAGGGTGTTGTTGATGAATTCGTTGTTTAATCGAACCAGGTTGTTACCTTCGGAGTAGTAGAGATTGTGAGTGTATTCTCCTGCACTGAAATTCATCAAAGAGGGGAATTGAGCTCCAAGCCCCTGATCTGCAACACAGATATTGTTACGAAATGATATATCAGACGAAGTGGGGTCGAAGCCAAAGGCAAAGCCCTGAGAATTCAGGCTGCTATTGACCACGGTATTATGATAGATATCCACATTCCCGGAACCAGTGAGGTAAAGAGTGCTGGCTGAACCTGGACCTGTCTGGACATAATTGCTATAGATCCGATGCTGTCCGGTACTTCCCAGACTGGTTAACAGCAGAGCTTGGTTGCCATTTCCCGTGATGGTGTTTGCCTTGATAAGTGAAGAATTCGTTTCACCATAGAGTTGAAGTCCCATATAACGGAAATCCACAATGTCATTGTCTTCAAACACAAGCTCAGACGTATATCCGAAGTAAGCTGCGTAGTAATTGTTTTCAAAGTGGTTGCCCACAATCTCCAGGCCGTCGTTTTTCTGTTGCTGAGAGGCATAGGCATAGATTCCCCAGGGATTGTTCATGAAGTATGAGCCCCGGATCTGTACATCATGAAGCAAAGCCTCACAGGCATAAATGGCAGTGTTTTCCTGGCTGTTTGTAGATGTATTGGGAACAACAAAGCTGCAGTTGTCAATCGTCAAATCCTCGGTATAGCGCTTGATGTTCATAATTCCGCTGTAGGATGGATTGATTGTATGGAAAGCAATATCGCGGATCATCAGATTGTGGGTGTTGAAAAGGGTCAGACTGTAGTTTTCGGCACTGGAAGAGGCATTACTTTTAATGATCGGAGCATTCTGGTCGATACCTCCAAGCAATTCAATACTATAGAGATGGGAACCCGGCACATAACCCAAGCTGGCTTTGGTGATGTATTCGCCAGGGTTGATCTGGATGGTCAGGTTGTTGCTCAGACCGCGTTTCATAATGGCTTCGAAGGCTGTTGACAGATCAGGATAGTCTGCTCCTGTGCCGACAAAGATGCTTCCGGAGAGCGGTGCTCCCAAATCAGGGATTACACTAGCGCCCAGATCAGCAGGATTGCCAAAGGGGTTGCCATCGATGTCCAGATTTGTCGTGGAAGCAGCGGCTTTGTTTGCCAGGTAGGAGCATTGAGCATAACCGTTGGCATCGGGTAGTGGATTGGCAATATAACCTTGAGGATCTATCTCAGAGAGCAATTCGGTTTTGTCCATAAGAACACTGTTGAGCATCACCATATGCTTGGCACTGCTATACCAGGCATTGTTCTGGAAGTAGTAGTCCGAGCAGTTATTGATTCTGGCGGCATATCCATTGGTGGGGCTGGATAGAATGTTGTTCCAGAAGCTGGACATGGTTACAGTGTTGATTTCCAGGGCTGCACCATATTCATTGAATGAAACATTTTCTGATATAACTGTGTTGTGATTCATATATAAGTGGGTGGAATTAGAAATCCTGAGTGCAACAGATGATTGAGCACTGGATTGCGAGATATAGATGATGTTGTCTATGATCTGAAAAGCCTGTCCAAAGTCGCCTGCACAGTTATCCAGGTTAACCGCATTATATGAGGAATATGCTCCAGCCAGACCACTCTCAAGGATTCTATTGTTCGTTAACTGGTTTGCTCCTGATACATAGGAAAGGTTCACTGCTTGATAGCTACCGCTCATTTGATTATCATTTATCTTAACGTTCACTGCCTTCTGCAGATTGATGGGGTACTTCACGCTCTCGAAGCTACAGGAGACTATTTCCACGCCGGTGTAACTTAACGTTCCATAATATGGGCCACTCATCGCAATGCCGTAGTTGCCATCGTTAAAGCTGCATCCATCGATCTTCAGGTTTGAACCCTGGCCGTTATAAGCGTTGATGGCACTACTATTGTTCTGGGTTCCTCCACTCAGATCAAAGTCACAATCTGTGATCAAGATGTTCTCACACAGTCCATCCAGAACTACGTAAGTGGCGAAGCTGTTGTTGTTGGTCCTTTGAAGCTTCAGATTATTCAGAATTACGCTGTTAGCTCCGATAAACCTGAAGATGTGGTTGTCATAATCTTGCCCCGGAACCGGGTCCACAACTATAATAGTATCGTCCGAACCGCTTAGGATAGCGACGTCTTCTTCGTTGGTCTTGGGAAAACTTCTGATGCTGATAAGTCCGGGATATGTCCCTGAGGCAATCTGGAAGGTAGCATTGCCGTTTGTTCCCCAAAGCTGCAAGTATTCAATAGCTTCGTTGATGGTTTGGAAGTCGCTTGTGGGCTCTCCAACCGTGTATGTTCCTGCCAGACGGTTGTCAATAATGGGACCTTGTTGTTGATCTGCTCCGATATCAAAGTAATCACCCCGAAGTTCGTAATCTAAATCGGTTGTGATCTCAGATCTGAACATGCCGGCAAGCCTGAGCCAGGGGCTCTGGGTATGCATATCAGCGGTGAGGTGAGGATTGATAGCCAGAGAGTTTTGGTTCAAATCCGGGAAGGCTATTTGTGCCTGCTCCAGATTGGAGAACACGGTTTCCATTCTTATCAGGCTGGTACCCGTGGAGTAGTAGCAATTGTAATCAATCATAAGGCTGGGACTGATGTTGTTATGAACTATCTCAAGGGCATAGGACTCGGCAGATTGCAGGATGTTGTTCACTATATGAACATTTGTGCCTGGCTGGTATGAATAAAGTGCTTGAGAATAGGAGCCAGCTACGCGGGATGAATTGTTCAACACAGAGATCATGCTACCGCTAATTCCGATACCGTAAGCATTGTTGCCGTTTAAGTCTATAGTGTTGTTGGCTATCAAGCTGCGAATTGTACCGGGGTTACTTTCCTGGGATAAGACAATGCCTGGTTTACTGCCAGTGATCCTATTGTTGAACAGACTACATGCTTTTGCTTGATTCAGGTTTAATGATATGTAGCGAGCATTCTCGAAGATTGAGTTCTCCACTCGGATATCTTCACAAACTTGGCTGAATATCCCCTGATACTGATTATCGAAGTTGCAGGACAACACGTCCCAGCTTTTTCCTCTAATCTCCATACCGTAGGAATTTCCGGTGAAGTTCAGGGATAAAATATTGTAGTTATCTGCCTCATAACCATAGGGAGTGGCGATGCTGCTTCCACTGGCGTTGGTCGGAGCTGTAAAACTGCAATACTTCAGCTCCAAACCATTGTTGTAACCTCTGTTAAGAATAATGTTGGAATATGTTGTGGAGGTGGTCTCGAAACTGATGTTTCTGATGGTGAGGTTTGAGATTCTGTTCAAGCTGATTATATAGTTATTCACTTGAGTCTGACCGGAGAAGCTTAGTATGGCATTGGACACCTGAGTAGAGAGGAGTGTTACCTGGTTATCTCCTATTGCCCCTGGAATAAAGTAAAACTCAACTTGCTCTGCATACAAAGGATCGGTAAGTAAGCCAGATACATCTCCACCGATTCCTCTTTGATGAAGGGCTGTAGCGAAGGACTCGAGGGTGGGGAAGACCTGTCCACTGCCAATGCTATATTGTCCTACCATCGGACTGTGGCTGGGATCTGAGCTGTATTCATGGGCACCAATATCGCTGTTCGTGGGATCTCGAGGAAGATCGTTATAATCTACTAGGAGGTCTGTAGAGGGATAGGCGTTATCAAGATATGCAGAAGATGTCTGAAGGAAATCACCATAGAACCCAGGAAAGCAACTAATGTTCTCGCACTCTGTGTAAGCATCATACTCAGAGATTGAGCTATAGTTATCGTTACTTACTCTGATTAAGTAACGTCCTTTGGTGTAAATGTTGTTGTGTTCCATGATGTTTTTTTGGGCATAGCCGGGATCGATGGAACTGATGTTCACTGCTGCAGCATCTCCTGATGAGTAGAAATGATTCTTGCGAATTCTCATGTCTGTACCATTTAGCACAGCAGCGAAGATTGAATAAGTCTGGTTGTTTGAATTCTCTACACTGTTGTGGAGGATGTTCAAGCCTTGCCCATGAGCACTGAGCCCATATGCGCCATACACGCTGATTATGTTGTTGTATATGTGATTTGCAGGGCTCGGGTCGATGTACTCGACTTTGATGCCGGAATTGCTGTTTGTAATCTTGTTTCGGCTCACCTCGAAAGTCCCTGAACAGCCTGAGATCAGCATTCCATAACTGGCATAATCAATGCTATTACTTGCGATCCTGAGATTGTACATTCTTGTCAGGTATATGCCTGCGTAGTTTCTAATGAAGGCATTGTTCAGTATCTCCCAGTTATTAAAGCTGTTACTGTAGCTTGTGCTATTTACATTGATGCCGTAACTTCCATCATAAAATGTATTCAATGCTATGTAAACATCATCTGCATCCTGACCACCGGAAGTGAGAAAGTAGATTGCTTCAGAGTTTGAAGTGGGAGCATTGGGTACTCCCTGGAAAGTACAACCGGTGATCTGCAGATCATCAGCGTTGTTCTCTATCTGCAGGGATCGGGAATAAGTACCGGAAGGGGTAAACCTCAAGTTCTGCAGCTTGATTCCACTCACTGCGGCTATCTTGATAATGTAGTTCTGTGAGGATGAGGAATTGGGATTGGAGAAACTGGGGCTGTGTCCCAGGGCTGGCTTGATGGTCAGGTTATAGCCATTGTCTTCATAATCCAATATGTAGGGGCCGACATAGTTGCCGGTGTTCAAAAGTAACTCACAGTCTCCGCTCAAACCTTCACTATCTAGAACGGTGAGAGCTTCTGTAAAAGTAGTATAATTTGCTCCGGAGCCACCTACGCTGTGTTGGCCGGATAGGCCAGGTAGCCATACTGCACTCAGAATAAGACAAATCAGTAAGAGATAACGCATAATAATAACCTCAATTTCAGTAATAAGTGTGATAACATGATCAGGATCTAGTATCTAGTCAAACTCGTAATTCATGACTTATTATGGAGTCAAGCATAAATATCATGAGAGCAGGTCTGATCTGTGAATTCTGGATACATGTCTTTTCTGAACGCTCTGCATGAGGTTGCCATAGTTGCATGTTATGTAGGGTGATTATGGTATTCAAACATTGGAAATAATGATTGTTGATATCCTTCCAATGCTGTGGCGCAGTTTCCCATAACCCTCTCAGAATCTGTGAATGTGCTTCCTCCCTAATTCGTTACTCAAAAGAAACACATGTCATACCCATGTGACACGCATGAGTTTACATGGGTGTTACATGGGTGTCTCATGGGTGTCTCATGCGTATTGTTTCAGCTAGAAGTAAGAAGTTAGAACATAGAAACTCCGAAAAGCTACAACACAAGGGATGTATTTTCTAATCCAGCCCAGATAGAAGATAAAAGCTTGATAGGCAAATGGGGAGAGGTTAGTCAGAGGAATAATACTTGACGATTGGAATATGTTTTTAAACAATGTAAAATTAGCTTGATCCGTGCAAGAAGAGATTCAGGCTCCTTGCAGTGAGATTGAGCTACTTATAAGCCTATAAAGAAGTGGTTTGATATGAAAGATAAAAAAATATTACTTTGCATCAGTGGCGGGATAGCTGCCTACAAGGCTATTGATCTGGCTAGCCGCATGTATAAAGCTGGTGCCCAGATCAAGACGATCATGACAGCCTCCGCACTGAAGCTTGTGAGCCCGGTCAATTTCTCTGCTATCACGCACGGATCAGTCCATACAGAGCTCTTTGACGATAGCGACCCAATTCCTCATATAAACTTGGCTGATTGGGCTGATCTCATTGTTGTCGCACCCGCCACTGCCAACACGATTGCCAAGGCCAGCTACGGTCTCGCCGATGATTTGCTTTCTTCCTGCCTGTTGGCTGCGACTTCGCCAATTCTATGGATTCCTGCCATGAACGTTCATATGTACAGCAATCCTGTGACTCAAGAGAATATCTCCAGGCTCCGAGAGCGTGGTTATCTCTTTCTGGAGCCGGATAGTGGACTTCTGGCTTGCGGATATGAAGGGGCAGGGAAGTATCCTCCCAATGAAGAGATTCTCTATGCTATCCAGACCTACTTGAAGCATAAACCTGATCTCTGTGGCAAGAGGATATTGATCTCTGCAGGTGCCTGCCGGGAGATGCTTGATCCCATGCGCTGCATCACCAATCTTTCCAGTGGTAAGATGGGCTTGGCTCTGGCCCGAGCTGCAGCACTGCGAGGTGCAATTGTAAGCTTGGTGTATGGAGGCATAAGCGTCAGCTTGCCTCACTATCTGTCCAGGTCTATTGCTGCGCTGGATTCTGATGCTATGGCAGAAGCAATTCTGAGGGAAGCTCAAGACAGCGATTGGATCATTATGGCTGCTGCAGTGTCCGATTACAAACCAGTTAATAGTTCCTCATCTAAACTGAAAAAACAGGATACACTTAGCTTGGAACTTAAGAAGACTCAGGATATACTTTCCTCTCTCGGACAAGTGAAGAAGACCCAGCAGCGCTTGATAGGTTTTGCAGCAGAGTCTGATGACCTGATAGCCAATGCTACGAAGAAGTTGGAAGCTAAGAAGCTCGATCTGATCGTAGCAAATCTCCTTAGTGTGGTTGATCAGGATTCCACCTCTGTGACTGCGCTAGACAAAACAAAATCCATAGAGCTATCTGGGACGAAGTTTGATGTGGCTCACAAAATACTGGATCTGATAAAGCAGTTATGAAGCATAGACTCATCTTGATCACAGGAGCCAATGGCTCCACGGGTGCACACCTGGCTGGTCACTACCTCAACCAAGGAGCCAGCCTGATTCTACTCTATCACAATAGAACAGACAGGCTGGAAGCCTTGCTGCAGAAGCCGGGCGTGTTTGCTTTGGCCTGTGATCTGCGGGATCTGGCCAAACTCCGGGAAGTATATCAGCGAGCTTGTGCTTACTTTGGCAGGATTCCAGACAGCCTGATTCACACTGCTTCTGTGAGAAGTGCCGATGCTCAATATCTTGAGGAGACAAATCCAGAAGTCTGGTCGGATGTCTTTTCGACCAATCTGTACAGCTTTACCAATATCCTCAGAGTGATTCTTCCTGGAATGAAGGAAAGAGCTTTCGGCAGAGTAGTTCTTATGGGAAGCGATGTAACTGGCAAAGGTTTGGCGCGAGGAACTGCTTATGCTGCCTCCAAAGCTGCCATGGTGAATTTGGTGCGATCCCTGATGCTGGAGAATGCAGGAGAGAATCTCAGGTTTAATGCCATATCCCCAGGCCCGATAGAGACAAAGCTGGAAGATGATTACAAGGGTGAGTATCTGGAGTTTCGCCGAGACTACTTTGCAAGATATCTCAGAGACAATCCCGCCAAGAGCCTTTGTTCTCTGTCTGAGATAACGGAGCTCTGTGACCTGCTGTTATCCGAGAATACTAATAACCTTAATGGACAAGAAATTATATTATAGGAAGTAACAATGAAGAGACTAATGATACTCTCTGCACTGATAATGATATGTGGTTTGGCTTTAGCTCAACAAGTTCCCTTTAGGGATGGAGAAAAGCTGGTCTTCAATGTACGCTATGGCGTTGTAAATGCAGCACAGGCAACTGTAGAGGCCGGCAGCAGCTCTTTTCAGGGAACTCCTGTCTGGCATCTGAGAATTAATGCCAATACCCACAGGTTCTTCGATTCCTTCTTTAGGGTTCGGGACCGCGTGGAATCCTGGTGGAGAAAGGATACTCTCCTGCCTATGAAGTTCTCCAAGAATCTGCAAGAAGGAAGATACAGGCAATACAGGATCCATCTCTATAACCATGCCAATCGAACTACGACGTTTCAGAAGTATAAATTCAGAGATGATAGATTTGAAAGCGAAACCCTGCCCCTGGAAGCACGATCTCAAGATATACTGAGTGCTTTCTTCTGGGTGAGAACGCAGAACCTAAGTCCCGGACGCTCTCTGTTTGTGAATATCACTGCTGATGGTCGCTCTATGGATACAGAAGTTGTGATCCACCGCAGAGAGACCATAAACACCATCTTTGGTCGAAAGCAGTGTCTGGTGATTGAACCAAAGCTGGCGGGTGAAGGCGTGTTCAAACAAAGCGGCAGAATTCTGATCTGGCTCACTGATGACCAATACAAGATTCCGGTGAAGCTTGATAGTGCAGTTACATTTGGTTCATTTGTGGCAACTCTTTCCGAAGCCCGGAACGTGGCACTGAGGATTCAATAGTGTGTCCTGATCTCTTTGATGTAAAGTCCTATGACTACGATCTACCCCCGGGGCGTATTGCGCAGTATCCGCTGAATCCCCGGGATAGTTCTAAACTGATGGTCCTAAACAGGGAAGAGAAGAGCATCGAGCATCGAGTATTTAAGGACATTGTGGATTATCTTAACCAGGGAGACTTGCTGGTGATAAACAGCAGCAAAGTCTTTCCTGCCAGGCTCTATGCCACCAAGGAGAACGGCACACAGATTGAGGTCTTGCTGGTCAATGAGGTGGAGCCTTCCCTCTGGAAGGTTATGGTCAAACCCGGGAAGCGGCTGAAAGAGGTGCAGACTCTCTTCTTCTCCGATAAACTCTCAGGAGAAATCTCCCTGGCAGACGAGAATGGCTTGAGGCTTGTACAGTTCAAGCACGAAGGCGACTTCTTTGAAGTGATAGAAGAGATTGGGCACATACCTCTTCCTCCCTATATAGATCGTACAGACGAGCTCCTGGATAAGCAAAGCTATCAGACCATCTATGCTGATGAAGTGGGTTCGATTGCTGCTCCCACAGCGGGGTTTCATTTCACAGACGAGCTTATGACCAGGATCAAGGATAAAGGAATAAACGTGGCCAACCTGGTGCTTCATGTCGGCATGGGCACCTTCCTTCCGGTTCAGGCCGAAAGGATAGATCAGCACGTTATGCATGCTGAGATGTGCACAATCAAAGCAGAACTGGTGAACTTGTATAACGAAACCAGAAGTCGGGGAAATCGCGTGATTGCTGTTGGTACCACCAGCCTCAGGACTTTGGAAAGCTTCTATACAGATAAAGGACTTGAAGCTGGCTCCAAGTGGACAAATATCTTCCTGCATCCTGGGAAGAGTATTCGCAGTATCGATGGTCTTATCACAAACTACCATCTCCCAAAGTCCACACTTCTGATGCTGGTATCGGCCTTTGCCGGCTATGAATTTACCAGGATGGCGTATAACGAGGCTCTGAACAGGGACTACAGATTCTTTAGTTATGGCGATGCCATGTATATCTTCTAGGAGTAACAATGCAGAGAAATTTGTTTCACTACGACGTCTTGGATAGCACAATGAAGGAGTTTGAAAGACTTAGCGGCATTGAAATCAATAGCCATAAGATTATTTCTGCAGATAGACAGTCTCAGGGGCTGGGTAGAGGTACCAACCAATGGGATTCCTCACTGGGGGGGCTGTGGTTCACCTTTGATCTGGCATATTCTGATCTGGTGGATTCGTTTGCTCTCTATGTGGGCGTGTGCCTGCACAGAAGCCTGTTGAATATGTTTGAAGGACTCAAGCCTCAGCTACGGATCAAGTGGCCAAACGACCTCTATTTCGAAGACCGTAAGCTTGCTGGTATCTTGTGTAAGCATAGCTCTGAATCAGGTTATGTGATTGGAATAGGGATAAATACTAATAATACAATTGAGAATCCTTCCCTGGCTGTTAATACAGCATCTCTGGCTCAGATTATCGGTGCTCCTGTTTCAAACACTGAACTCATGAAGCTCTTCATCATGATTGTGGAGGAAAACCTCTCTCAGATAAAGACTCCCTCTTTGTATTTGGATTATTGCAACAGCAATCTCTACGGCTTGGGAAGGATGGCTACTGTGAGCATGTTTGAGAACCAGAGTCGTGGAATAATCCGAGGTTTAGACGAAACCGGAGCAGTGCTGCTCGAGACGGCTGACGGGCAGACAATAGCTTTTAATGCCGGTGGTCTGGCAGTTGATCCTAAGGTGAAGCTTTGAAGAGATATATTCTTGTTCTAATAGCTGTGTCCTGCGCTGTTACTCTATTTGCTGATTGGTCTTGGGCCAGAAGTATCGGCTTCGAAGGTATGGAAAGAATCTGGGATATGGCTTCCGATCCGGAAGATAATATCTTTATTGTTGGTGAGTTATCTGATTCACTGTCTCTTGATGATATCTCTTTGGAAGGCTCAGGTCTCTCAGACAGCTTTATATTGAAACTGAACAGTGGGGGAGAAGCTCTGTGGGGAGTGTGCCTCAGTTCTACAGAAGAGGACGTCGCTCTGGGAGTGGGCACAGATGCCCAGGGAAATTCCTACGTCTGTGGATACTTCATCGGCACGATGAACTGCCAGGGTTCACTAGTAAACTCCAGTGGACTGTGGGATGCTTATGTTGCAAAGTTCAGCCCCAACGGACAACTACTGTGGCTCAACTCCTTTGGCGGTATCCTCAACGATATAGCCTATGGGATAGACGTTAATTCTGCCGGACTGGTCAGTGTGACCGGATGGTTTGCAGATCAGATAGGCTTTGGTGATGGCCATCTCCTGATCAGTGCTGGAGGCAGCGATATCTTCACACTCGCCTGCAGTAGTAATGGTGCGTTACTATGGGCAGAGCGTGCTGGCACCATAGGGGTTGACTATGCCTACAAGGTAGCCAACGATGAAACAGGGAATACATACATCACAGGTTCAGCAGGGATTGGAGCAGAATTTGGTGAATATATTTTGAGCTCCAGCGGCATGTATATTGCCAAATACAACTCTGAGGGACAGATCCAATGGTTGAACGGTTCCAACAACGTTGCAGTGATCTGTATAGAAGCACAAGCCGGCACTAGCCCGGGACAAAGAGGATTGGTCTCTGGCAGACTACCCGGAGCTGGCTCCATTGGAGAGTTCAGCTTCGAAACCAATAATCTATCCAACGATGCCTATTGGGCTGAGTTTGATCTGGCAGATGGCGAGTGGATGCATCTGGAATTCTTCGGAGGCCCGGGTGCAGATAAATCACGGGATGCCTCTTTTGAAAACTATCCCATAATGGTAGGGTCATTTGAGGAAAGCCTGCAGATTGGTGATCACACCTACACCAGTCTTGGATCAGAAGATGCCTTTCTCTACTATAGACTAGGCGGACAGCCAGTCTTTGTCACAGCAGGGGGCTTGGATAATGAATCTCCCAGTGCAGTCGCTCAGCTTGAGAGTGGCGAGATTGTTGTGGCGGGCTGGCATTTTGGACAGAGCAGATTTGGATCTCACCTCATAGACAGTTCCAATTCCTCAAATCAAAATGGCTTTGTGGCATTGTATTCACCTCAGCCCAGCGGGACAGATGAACAGGTTATTCTCCAGCCAGAGGTGAGGCTATTCCCAAATCCATGCGGGGATAGGCTTTGTATTGAGCTGAAAGACAATACGATCGGCAGCAGCGCCGGGATCTATAACCTGCGTGGCCAACTTATCCATACCTTTCCTTCTCAAGATATCCAAAGAGGCTATCTGGAGTGGAACGGAACGGATCTCAAAGGTGCCAAATCCAGCTCTGGGATATACTATATGAAGCTAGGTGATAGCATCTTCCGCTTTCTGAAGCTTTGATCAGATTCAGACTCCGGACTTTTTTATTGACAGATAAGACTTCGAAAAAAGGAATGATAAAAAAAGATTAGTTCGATGGAGGAATAATGAAAAAACGAGTCCAGTTATTCGCAGTGATTATGCTGAGTTTGGGACTTCTTATGATCCTGAGCGCGTGCTCTACCATGACTCGCAATCCGGGCATGACCCAAAATTCCAATAACTCCGGTGAAGCTATTGGCACCGTCACCAAAGTCGCCTTCCTACCCATAAAGGCTTTGGACAGCAATAGCAGATATATCAAAACCATCCTCACCAAGCGTGACTTGGCTATGGTCTTCAACGATCATCCCAAGTACAGCTTGCTAGACATGAGGGAAGTGGAAAGATTGTACAAACAGTCTGGCCATCGCGATGTGGAAGGCTTGGAACCCGAAGAGATGCAGGAAGTTGCCCAGGATTTGGGAGCAGACCTTCTCGTGATCGGAAACGTTAGCACAGTCGGCCCCAGCACTTTCAGACTTTCAGTTCGTCTCTACAGCCCCCGTTCTCAGGAACTGAAACAAGCTAATTTTAGCATGGTGAAAGATCGCACCACCAGATTTGCCACTCTAAACAGCACCTTCATGGAAGAGATTGATGGATTCATTTCGGGTGAAGTACAGAAGATGTACAACCTGGCTCAAAATGCCTACATCCTTGAGAAATACCCGGAAGCGGAAGCTTCTCTGAATCAAGTCCTGGGCTTGGATGCTCAGAAGAAAGAAGCTCATTTCACCCTGGGTCAGGTTTACTTCCGTACCCAAAGATACGATCTTGCAGTCTCATCTCTGAATAGAGCTCTGGAAATTGATCCAGACTACGATCAAGCTTTGAACCAATTGGTGGAAGTCTATGCCGCCTCCAATCAGCCTATCCGCCGCATCGAAACCATGTCCCGCATTGCAGAGAAGAATCGCAATGCTGAGCTGTGGTTCAATATTGGTAACCTCTATGCCGAGAATAGTAACAATGCTCAGGCAGTTGTTTCTTTCCGTAAGGCCTTAGAAATTGATCCGGAATTTGCTCTTGCCCAATATCGTCTTGCTTTCATGCTCTACGATCAGGGGAACTATGCTGATGCCATCGAGTACCTTGAGTTTGCTGCAAACCAGTATCCTGATAACGATCTCATCTCCCGCCGCTTGGCTCTGGCTTATCAGAGAAGCGGTCGTATCGACGATGCAATCACTCGTTATGAAGCAGCAATCGCAAGCAATCCTCAAAGCGTGCAGGCTTATCTGAATGTGGTTAGCTTATATCGCATTAAAGCAAGTGATGCAGGTACTCCAGCAGTCACACAGGAAATGAACCGTAAAGCAATAGAACTGATGAATCGTCTGAAAACCGCTGCTCCGGATAATGCTCTGGCTTATCTGAATCTGGCCAGTATTTACCTGGCTCAAAACGATAATACCAATGCAGAGACCAATGCCAATACAGCGCTCACCAAGGATCCGACTCTCTACTTGCCCTACGTGATCCTCTCCACCATCTCTCAATCCAGAGGGACAGAGGCTTACAACCGCTTCATAGATCTTGAACAACGTGCCTCACGTGCCGTGGGCAGAACTGCTACCAACCTCAGACGTGACAGAGATGCGGCCAAGACTCAGGCCAACACTCAGTTCCGCAGAGCCTTGGATCAGTTGCAGAGTGCTCGCAGCCGCACAACCGACAACGAGATTGTCAATGACCTGAACACCAGAATCACTCGTGTACAGGGCCTGATTTCTCAGACATCTGGTCTTTAATACTCTGTAATACTAGTATATAGAAAAAGGTGCCTCATTTTGAGGCACCTTTTCTTATCAACACATCATCATTCCCCTTGCTCCCTCAATCGATCCCATAACGATTCCTTAACGATCCTTTAGCGAACCCTTAGCGAGAGCTAAGGAAAAGCTTGTTCTATGGTAAGTTGGAACTATGGGGAATAACGAGAAACAATTGACGAAGATGCACCGTCCAATTATCACACCTCACTCAATCCTGGCAAGCCATCTCCAGGTGGTCAAAGCAGGCTCAGTCCGGAGAATAGCAGGGGCAGACCCTGATCTAAGCGCAAAAGCTACAGAGTCCATGAATAGGGGAGAGGCAGGGGGAGAGCGCCGAAAAAACTATCTGTTGACAAATATCTGGAGAACCAAGAGCTTGACAAACTGAGATGCCATAGGAGTTAGGATGTTTATAGATCATAGATACGAAGTACTGGAAAGCCTGGGAACAGGTTCCTGGGCAAGAGTTTACAAAGTAAAAGACGTTCGCACCGACAGGCTTTATACCCTAAAGCTTTTTCAATACATTTCCTCAGAAGAGCTCTATAATAGATTCTCTGCAGAAGAGATGCATCACATCACCAAGATTGAGCATCCCAATCTGAGCAGAGTGGTGGATTTTGGCCATGTGGGCGATCATATATACTTCATCAGCGATTACTTTGAAGGCAACACCCTAAACCACTTTCGTTTCAGCAAAAACAGAATCAGTTTGCTCTACGAACTTATTGTAAATATCGCCTATGCTCTCAATGCTCTTCATACCCAAAGGATACTTCACAAGGATCTAAAGCCCGAAAACGTCTTGTATCGGATTGAGAACAACAAGATCGAGCTGCGCCTGATCGACTATGGCTTTTCCAAGATAGAATCTGGCAAGGATAGTAACCTTATCTCTGGCACACTTCCTTATGTAGCTCCAGAGATTTATCTGGGGCAAGCTCCCTCCATAGGGAGTGACTTTTATTCTCTGGGAGTGATGCTCTATAAGTTAACAACTGGATCTTTACCCTTCAGCGTGGATAAAATCAATGCGCTCCTAACTGGTAACCAGACCATCTTTGCTCCCATCTTCCCTTCTGAGCTGAATCCTGACCTGCCCCCAGAACTGGAGAACTTCATTCTCAGGCTTGTGGACAGATATCCCGAGAACAGGTTCAGGGATGCGGAGGAGATTATTGCCTATATCAATCGCATCCAAGCCAAGCAGTATGACTTTTCGGTGGATTGGAATCGGATCAATACTCTAAAGTTCAATAGCTACATAGTGCGTGAGAACCTGGCACATCAGCTTCTGGATTTCATTCCAGCAGTTGAGGCGAGTAATGGCAAGATAATCTCCGTGGTTGGTGGTGATGGCCTCGGTAAAGACAGTGTGCTTTCGCTGTTTCGCTATCATTTGCTCTCTGGGGATTACTTCCTCTTTGAGTACCGTTGCACCCGCACAGATCATGAGGCCTTCTTCTCTCTGGTGAAGGAATATGTGAATTCACTCAGTGAAGAAGAGCTGGCTGCCAATCAGGAATTGGCAATGATATCCGGGAAGTTCAAACGCTTCCTCTTTGAATCAGAGAAGGAAGCAAAAGGAATCAGCCAATCCCGTGACGAACTTATGGCTGATTTTGACATAGTCCGATCTCTATTGAAAGCCCTGGTAGAGCGTAAGCCAGTTATCTTTATCATTCGTGATTTCCAGTGGGTTCATCGCTATACAATCGACTTTCTGAACTATATCTCCGGCTTCCTGGTCAAGAGCAAGGTCATGATTATCTTGAGCTGCAACGATTTTACCAAGATCAAGCAGATAGAACATACAATATTACTCTCAGTTCCCCCTCTTAATCTCGAGGAAGCAGGCAAGTACATACAAAAGCTCTGGTATGAGCCTGTTCCGGAGAGTATAATTCCTATCATCTATCAGAGGAGTGCTGGCAATCCCCACTTTATCCGTGAGATCCTGGTCGATTTTGTGAAAAACAAGATCAATCTCAATGACATTGTAAAGAACGATGAGATCATCAGGGATTACAAGCTTCCTCCACGTTTGGTACAATCCATATATGGCAGAATGAGCCGCCTGAGCCAGAACAATTATCTCTATTTGCAAAAGCTCTCTGTAGTGGAGACTCCTTTGAATAGAGAACTGATAGTGCATATCCTGAAGCTTGAGGACATCCAGTTGTATGGGTTCCTGAATGAGTGCCTGCACAATGAGCTCCTTTCCAAAGAGGGTAAGGACTATCGTTATTCATTTATTGAAGCTGTGCAGAGATTGCAAAGTGAATTGGATCCAAGGGTGCATGTTCAGGTTTCGAAGAAAGTGCTGTCTTTCTACAAGAATAATCTGATATTCGATTCTGAAGTTTGTCGCGGGGTTATCCGGAATGCGCGCATTGCAGGAGATCTGAAAGCTACCCGGGACTACATGCTTCGCTTGTATTATCTACAGGATTCGGATCATTTGCAGGAAGAGGCCTTTGCCACAATACTGGAAGTGATTGATCTCGATATTGATTCCGGGGTGGAAGTGCCCATGAAAGAATTGATTGAGGATATGAATCGTCTGCAGTCCAAGATGGAGATCACTGGTTTTGTGAAGCCAGTGGAACCGCTCTTGGGCAAATTGGGGAAGATTCCCGAGATCTTTGAGAAGTATATTCTCTTGGGCACAATGCAGCTACTGGCTGAGAATGTGAAGAATGCGATAGACCTGTTTACTCAAGCAGAGTTGTTGGCCTTAACAGGGAAACAGCGCATTATCGCATGGCAGTATCTCACCCAGATCTACTCCCGTGCTGATCTTAAAAAGATGAAAGACTATCTGGATCTCTTGGGTAAGTATCCTTTACCGCTGGATATGCAGATCCTATACACAGACAGGCTGGCAGTTTATTATGCTTCCAATAATGATAAAGACAAAGCGATTAAGACGATAGAGACTTTTTTTGAGACTCTTCCTCCCGAGCACGATACCAATGTGATGATCAGGCTGGCAGGAATGCACAATGATCTTGGAGTATTCTACAGTGATCAAAAGAATATTGAGGAGGCAACCGAGCATCTGGGTGCAGCTCTCAATATCTGGAAACGCTATAATATCAAGAGATATCTGGGGCTTATCTACAACAATATGGCAGACCTCTATCTGAAGCAGGGGCTCACAACCAAGTCTCTGGAGTATTCAGGCCTGGCTTATCTGTATTCAGATCAGCTCAACTTGCCTATGAACAAAGCATTGTCGCTGCTGAACCAAGCGGAAGCTATGATCAAGCTGGGCGATTTTCTCACAGCCGAGCAGCGGCTACAAGCCAGCCAGGAAATCATGGATGCGGTTGGTAGTAAGAAGTATCAACCTGCCGTGAAGACAAATCTGGCTTTGGCACGCAGCAAGATCAAAGGCTTTGGGCATTACTACCGCTTCATTACGGAGAATGAACCAGGACTTACCACAGGTTATATTGAACAGATCAATCCTCTGGTGAAAACCTATTTCTACTATCTGAACGAACTGGGCAATGCCAAGAAACTCCGCAGACTTATCCGTAAGAACGTGCACATCAACTACAAACACATCTATGAAGAAGAATTCTATCATAATAGCCTCAGCCTGTTGGCTTTGGCTGAAAAGGATTATGAGAAGGCACTTATCGAGCTTAAGACAGCTACCAAGTTTGCCGGTAGCATAAACAACAACTATGCTATAGCGGTGTTCTATATACTGCAGATTACCTGTTACTATGGGCTCAGAGACATCAAGAAGGCCAGCGAGCTGATTGAACAAGCCAAGCCTTTGATCGTGGAGCAAAACTATAGCTATTGGCTCCACAATATCCATGTTCTGGAGATAAAGCTCAATCTCCTGAATCCGGATATACCTCTGCGCTCCATCCTCAGACGGGCGAACGAAGTGTTCTCTAGCTGCATGGCCAAGCAGTATTATCAATTCATAATCGAGCTCTATCAGCTGCGGCTCCAGATTCTGCTTGAAATGGGGGCAGAATCCTTTGCAGCAGAGCTCTTTGAGGAGTATAGAACATACTTGGATCTTGTGACAGAAGATGTAGCTGAAGACGATCGGCAAAATTTCCTTGCTATCAGCCATTACGGTCTGAAGAATCTCAAGAAGTTTGATCTGGTCAAGATAGCCTCACGCAGGAAGGATCTGAGGAACAATTGGAACGACTTGCTCTACAACATTGCCAACGTAAACTCTGTGGAGCGAATTCATTTTTTGATCGAGAAAGGCCTCCAGCAAGTGATCTCACCCTATCGTTTCATGCTCCTGGAGTATTCGGAACGCTATCAGGATTTCTTTAACGTGCAATGTTACAATTGCGGGAAGGAATTTGTCTATGATGCTGAACTGAGCGATCATGCCAAGAGAGCTGTGAAGAATGATACACTGGTCATTACAAAGCATAAGGGACAAAACACCTGTATCGTTCCTCTGGTAACAGGGGCTAAAGCCGTTGGTCTGCTGATCTTGGCAGATAATAGTGAGCTAGATTTTACCAAGCAGGAATTGAGCATTCTCAGGAGCATCAAGCAGCATCTTTCTGCTCTATTGATTCGTATCAGGGATTACACACAGATCACCAAACGGATCGAGAAGATGAATCTTCTGATGCAGATCTCTCACAACCTGATGAGGATAGTCAGCATACCCGATCTGGAGCAGGAGATTGTTTCTGCTGCCATTGCTTTTTCGGAGAGTAGCAGAGGGTTTCTGATCAAGAAAGACAAGGATGGCAACAACATCTATCAGGTGCATCTGGATAGCAGTGGCAAGGTGATTCCTTCTATCAGTGGAGTGAGTAAATCTGTGATCAGCACCTGTCAGAGCACAGGCCAGGCAGTGTATTCCTTCAACGCTATAGAAGATGATCAATTCAAGAGTTCAATCAGTGTTCAGGACTTTCAGATCAATGCCATATTCTGTGCTCCCATCCGTCTTGATGAGACTATCTATGGCTTTATCTATCTTGATAATATGAACCAAACCAATCGTGAGATGTACCTGAACAAAGAGATTGTGGATCTCTTCATGGAGCAGATCACGGTGGCTTTGAAGAACGCCAGGCAGTATTCTGCTGTGTTGCAAAAGAGTGCAGAACTGAATGCTTTCGAAGACCTCAAGAATGAGTTTATGGCTATCGTGGCTCACGAGCTGAACACTCCTCTCACAACCTTGCAAGGTTATGTCCTGAGGCTCAAGCGGAATCTATATTCTGATGAAGAAGAGAAGGCTGACATTCTGCAGAAGATAGAGAAGTCTGTGAAGAAGCTGATTCTGGCGAGTAATGACATCACAACTATGAACAAGTATAATCTCACCAAGTCATTGGTCTTGGCGAAGATCAACATTCAGGAGATTCTCGAGCTTATACATCAGGAGGTGGAGATTCTCTCCAGAAACCGTCGGATGTTTATCAAGATAGAGCTTGAGAAGGATCTCCCGGAAGTGAATGCTAACTGGGAAGCTATGCATCTGATGATCTATAATCTGGTGCTTAATGCCATCCGTTTCACCAATGATTTTGGTACTGTGGTTATTGGTGCCCGCCGCTCTGCTTTCCCCCAGGAGAAGATCAATGGCAAGGATTCCCTGGTGGTCTTTATTCAGGACAATGGCATTGGAATTCCAGAGCATCAGCTCAAGAATGTCTTTAGGAAGTTCTATGAACTCAACGAGATATACTCTCACAAATCTGGCTTGATTGAGTTCAAATCCAGTGGGTTGGGTCTGGGATTAGCGATCTCAAAACGTATTACAGAGCTCCATAATGGAGATATTTGGATTAAAAGCAAAGAGACAGAAGGTACAACTGTGTTTGTGAGCCTTCCCATATAGTAAGACAGGAGGATTAATTGCCCGGATACATGAAATACTGCCTGATACTGATACTCTTGGTGAGCGCAAGCCTGCTGGCTGGTCAGTCTCAGCGGGAACAGCGTGACTACGACTACATTTATGATTTGTACAACCGGCAAAACGATAGCGAAGCGTTGCTTGAGATAGGCCAGTTCATCACCCGCTATCCCCAAAGTACGCTCTTTACCTCCATCCGCTTCATGCAGGCGGAGATACTCTACTATCAGGGTCAGTTTGATGCTTCGTCTCGAATCTATGAGGAGCTGCGGTATCTGGATATGGAGCCGGAAATCAAAGCAGAACTGCTCTACCATTATGGCATCAGTAACTATTACCTGAGGGATTACAACAAAGCTCTCGAGCTCTTCCAAGTAGTGAGTTCCGAGTATGATTTTGACACCTATAAAGTAGATTCTGCCATATGGATGGCGAGAATCTTCTTTGAGGGAGGCCAGTATTACAGTGCCGAGCGTAACTTCACTTTGGCACTTGCTGCTTACACGGAGAATGTGGATCTCAAGCTGGAGCTCTACTCTGTCTATTTAAGTCTGAATAAGACCCAGGAAGCTGAAGCTATCCTAAGTGGGATAGACCAAAGCTCTCCCAAGTTCCCTCTCTTTTTGGAAACTCTGCTTAGCTACTATCTGAATAATGAGCTCTATCAGGAGTTTGATGCTGCACTACGCACCTATAACGTCGATCCCGAGCAAAGCCGGGATCAGCTTCGAATCCTTATCGTGCGGAGATTGCTGCTTGAGAATTGGTTCTCCGAGGCAGGTCACTACCTGGACAACATCGCCGAACCAACAGATCAAAGCCGTTACTATGATGCGATCCTGCTCAAGGCTCAGAACAATACAACCGAGGCAGATAGTATCTTCGGACTGTTGGTGAGATCAACGGATTCTGACATAGCCTTATTGAGCTATCTGGAACGACTCAAGATCCTCTTTGCCACATCTCCCCAGCAGGCCATTGTGCAGTTACAAGCCTTTTTGGAGACTAACCAGGGCTCCGAGTATCTGGGGGAGCTGAACTATCTCCTTGGCTACTTTTACTATCAGAAGAGTGACTACCTGCCAGCCATCAGGCACTTTAGCAGAAGCCGCAACTACGAGATGAACCGCTATCAGGCAGATAGAATTGATGCTATGACGGCGGAGTGTTGGTTCAGACTGCAACGATTGGAACAGGCAGAAGAGAGGTTCAACCGTTATCTAAATCTCTATCCTCAAGGCTTGTATCGGGACAGAGCGTGGTTTAACCTCGGGGTCGTAGCTTTCCAAAAGCTGGATTACAACCAATCCCGGATCTACTTCCGCAATCTGGCCACTCGCCATCCAAATTCTGCCCTCATGCAGGAAGCTCGTTACTATCTGGCAGAGTTTGATTTCTATCAGGCAAACTACAACCTGGCTATCCAAGCCTATCGTTCACTGCTATCTCAACATCCGAGTGATGAAGGATTGATGCTACGCATCGCTCAGAGCCATTTTTACAATCAGAATTTCTCTGAAGCTCTGGCTCTAGCAGACAGCATCTCCACTCCCAGCTACGATCTTCACTTGCTCAAAGCCAATTGTCACTTCTCCCTGCGCAGTTATGCTCTGTCTTTGGAGAACTTCCAGGCTGCCTATCATCTTACAGAAGAGCCTTTGAAGAAGAAGGAAGCACAAAGCTATGTGGCTCTGACACTCTATCAGATGGGGCGTTTCACAGAAGCTTCTGCTTTGTATCTACAGCTCTCCGGAGAAGAAGCAAACCCAGACACATATCTCTTTCTGGCTGCCAAATCTGCCATGCAATCTGGCTCAGAGCGCCAAGCCAAAGAGCTATATGAGAGATTCCTGAACCTCTATCCCAATTCCACTCACATCCAGGACGCTATGGCTGATCTTGCCACCATGGATTACAATGCAGGGCGTTTCACAGAGTCTTTCACGGGCTGGCTCAACCTGCTGAGAAGGTACAACACCAAAACAGGCTTCACCATCTCAGAACGACAAACCCTCAGAACTACCTTCACAGGAATCGAGCTCTGTTTGAACCGTTCCGGATCAAATGATATGGCAGAAGCTCTGGTCGAAGAGATAGATCGCTATAACTCAGATTACATCAAGTTTGAACTGCAGTACATCCTGGTGAAGAACTATGCATCCCGCTCACTGTGGCAAGAACTGCTTCGCGAAGCAGAAAGCATCCGTCAGGCAGCAGACAGCTCTCAAAAGAGCCAGATTGAGCTCTTGATGGCTGAATCCCTGATCAACCTAAACCAATATTCCGCCGCCGATAGCTTGCTGGCGGGAGTCTTCTCTGCCACTGGTTCAAACGATGCCTTGCTCAAACGAGCTGAGATCAATCTACTGGAAGGCAATACTCAGGAAGCGCTAGACCTCTACCTCAGCTCCTATCAAAGCACCCGTAATGCCGATGCCTGGGTGAAAGTGCTGGAATGTGCGGAGCTGCTGGAGTACCAGAACTACCCGGACTATCTGGCGCTGGGGAGAGAATACCTCCTAAGCCAGACCCAGGCTGTGCTGATCCATCTTCGCTATTTGCTGGCAAGCACTGCTTATGATGAGCTCAAGAGCTTTGCGGATCAAGTTCTGGATGGAGAATACAGCAATTACATTCACGCCAGAGCCTATCTGTCCATAGCAGAAGCAGATTATGCCCTTGCAGATTATCAGAACTCCATCCGTACCCAAAACAGGATCAAGTTCCTCTTCCCGGATATAGTCGATGTTCAAGCCCGGGTTGCCTACCTGAACGTCTATTCCCTCTTGAGGAGCGGAGCCGTGACAGAGGCTCAGATGAGTTTCTGGGAGAATCGCCAGTCCTTCACGGACGAACAGATAGAAGAGCTGAACAGAACCTTTGAGGGGATCAGATGAGAAAGACCCTCCTAATCATCTCCGTCCTTTTCTTAAGCCTTCTCCAGGCTCAGGTAGTTGAACTGCCGGATGTCGAAGTAACCGCAGAATCTGCTATTCAGGCCTATCTCTACAAGAAGGCTATGCGCTTTGGCACAGAGATCCCTGCCTATGATTCTATCCCTGCTTTCCTGCCTATCTTGCGCCAGGTACCGCGCCAAGCCCCGATACTCCGACGTAAGGCTCCCCTCGAGTTCTATCTGGTTTCTGGCCTCAGTACCGAAGGCTTACTACGCAATCACCTCTCATACTACCCCCAGGATCCGAACATTAAACTGATCAGCGTGGATTACTATCCAGCAATCACCAATGCACATCGTAAGTCCCATCAATTGGAGCTGGGCATCAATCTCCAGATAAAAGAGCACTATCTCTTTCCTGAACTGATCCACCAATACTCCTCCAGCCCTGGTTTGAAGCAGTCCAATCTTAATGCCCAGATCAGCCACAGATCAAAAGATTATACATTTGGTAGCTTTCTTGTATCAAATCCCGGAACTAGCCTGGGTTTCGGCTCTTACTCTCAGGAACTGGCGGGAATAAAGCAAAAGGCAAGCTTTCCCTATTTCAAACACTCCAGTAAGCTGAGCTACAAAGATCATAGAGTGGATATTGATATCCTGGCTCAGGAGGGAGAAACAGCACTGGAGCTTCTCTACATTTTGCCTCAGATGAGATTTGCTCTGGAGGATCTGGGAATAGGACTGCTCACAGATTTTCGCGGAATTGCTCCAGCTATCTCGATGAGCTACCGTCCCATCCTGAGAGAAAGGGAATACCTCCTGGTGCAGAACCACAGCAGCATTGTAAGCCATAATTGGAACGATCGTTTTGCCAGCTACAGACATCTGGCCAGGAACCCGAAGGAACGCCTCGCACTACAGCTTTACAAACTGGAGGCAGATTACCATCGATTGAGCCCCGGAACACACAATCTCAAACACATTTCATTCCGGGTAGGTAATTCCTACACCGTAAATTCAGATCAGCTATCCTTCAACGGTGTATCTCCGCAAGCCCGCTCCACCGACCTCTTCTCTTCCTATCTGGGAGCGGAAGCCAGATTTACCACGCAGGATGCAGTATTGACCCAGACAGCATACTTGAATCTGGATTATCTTCCCTGTGATAACTACCGCAGGTTAACCTATAGTCCGCTATTCACACTCAAGTCCAGCCTGGCATACGACTACTCCGGGGTTGGCTTGGTCTTTGATCTGGATCAGCATTACAATATCCTGGGCACAAACGGCAGTAAGCTTCCAGAGGATGTGGATCTCAGTATAACAGCAAATTACGAGATTAATGAACACTTTCATCTCTCTGGTGGCTTGAAGCGTGTCTTTGGCTCAAAAGCCACCCAGTATATTGGACTGCCCTACAGGGGAAGAGAGCTTTGGGCAGAACTAAGAGCATATTTTTGATCAACAAAAAAAGATATAGGAGTTAGTATGGAAAAACTGATGCTACTGGGCGATGAAGCCTTGGCACAGGGAGCTCTGGATGCTGGAATCTCCGGATTCTATGCCTATCCGGGAACTCCTTCCACAGAAATCATGGAGTACGTTCAGGGCAGTAAACAAGCTGCTGAACAAAACATCCATCGCACCTGGAGTTCAAACGAGAAAACTGCCATGGAAACAGCTATCGGCATGTCTTATGCCGGAAAGCGCACCATGGTCATGATGAAGCATGTGGGTTTGAACGTTGCTGCAGATCCCTTTATGAACAGCGCTCTCACTGGAGCCAACGGTGGACTTATCGTCACCGTTGCAGACGACCCTTCGATGCACTCATCCCAGAATGAGCAGGATTCCAGATTCTATGGCAAGTTTGCCATGATTCCCATTCTGGAGCCCTCCAACCAACAGGAATGCTACGACATGGCCTTCTGGGGCTTTGAGCTTTCTGAGAAATACAAAGTTCCTGTGATGATTCGTTTGACCACCCGCCTTTCCCACTCACGCTCTGGTGTGACCACCCGGGCAATCCAAGAGCAGAAAAAAATGCAGAAACCGGAGGATCTCTTCCAATTCATGCTCCTACCTGCCCAAGCCAGAAAGAAGTACAAGCATCACATCGAGCTGCAGAAGGATTTTGAACAGGAAGCTCTGAACTCCCCCTTCAACAGCTACAAACAGGAAGCTACAGACCACAGCAAGGGCATCATCTGCACGGGCCTTGCATACAACTACCTACGTGAAGTCTTCCAAGGCAAGGAACTACCTTATCCTGTTCTGAAGATATCTCAGTATCCTGTGCCGGAAGAACTGGTGCAGAAGCTTTACCAAAGCTGTGAATCTCTGGTCGTTCTGGAAGAGGGAATGCCACTTCTGGAAGAACAGATCAGAGGTTTTAGGCTGGGAACTCAGAAGCCAGTTCATGGACGCCTGGACGGCACTCTTTCCCGTGATGGAGAGCTGAATCCCAATAAGATAGCTCTTGCTTTGGGACTGCCAGATTCCTATGGACAGGATGTTCCTGAGGTTGTAGCTGGACGTCCGCCTGCTCTCTGCGTGGGCTGCCCTCACGCAGACTCATTTCTGGCACTAAATGAGGCCGTTAAAGACTATGGCAGAGGCCATGTCTTCAGCGATATTGGTTGCTACACTCTGGGCTTCATGCCTCCCTATAATGCCATCAATTCCTGTGTTGATATGGGTGCTTCCATCACAATGGCAAAAGGTGCTGCAGATGCAGGACTTTTCCCAGCAATTGCAGTGATTGGAGATTCCACATTCACACATTCCGGAATGACTGGTCTGATGGATTGCATCTTCGATAAAGCCAATGTCGTGATCGTGATTCTGGATAATTCCACCACAGGTATGACCGGGGGACAGGATTACACAGCCTTTGGCAGATTGGAAGCGATCTGTGAAGGCTTGGGAGTGGAGAAAGAGCACATCCGCACCTTTGTCCCCTTCAAGAAGAACTTCGATGAGATGGTGCAGATATATAAAGAAGAGATTGCCTACGAAGGCGTATCAGTTGTGATTCCGCGCCGGGAGTGCGTCCAGATCCTGAAGAAAAAGAACAAAATGGAGACCCCACAATGAAGAAGGATATCATACTTGCCGGTGTTGGTGGCCAGGGCATCCTGACCATAGCTACAATTCTGGGCGATGCAGCTCTCTCCAGAGGCTGGCAGCTCAAACAAGCAGAAGTTCACGGTATGAGCCAGCGTGGGGGAGATGTGCAATCCCATCTCAGGCTCTCCGATCAGGAGATCTGGTCTGATCTCATTCCCATGGGACAGGCAGATATGATCCTCTCAGTCGAGCCTATGGAAGCCTTGCGTTACCTGCCCTATCTGGCTTCAAGTGGCTGGATTATCAGCAACAAGACTCCCTTTGTGAATATCCCGAACTACCCTGCCATCGAGTCAGTTTATGCAGAGATAGAAAAAATTCACAACCACCTGCTCTTGGATGCAGACAGCCTCGCCAAAGAAGTGAAGGCCAACCGTTCCATGAATATTGTGGTTCTTGGCGCAGCTATCAAACATCTGGGCTTCAGTGCCGCAGAGATTATTGCCTCCATCCAAAAGATCTTTGCCCGCAAGGGTGAACTGATCGTGGAAGCCAATCTTCGTGCCCTACAAGCCGGGATGGATTACACCAGCTAAACTACAATCATCAGAACACCTTGATACTAAGGCCGGAGCGATCCGGCCTTTTTAGTGAACAGTGAACAGAGATCAGTGAACAGAGAGTAACCTGTTACGAGTGACAAGTAACGGGAGCTGCGCTGCTTAGCACCCGCATCTTGGTCTGCCAATCTCCGAATTGGCAGAAACCAAAGTAAGTGATGAAGAGCTTATTTCCCCTTGCTCCCTCATTCGCTGCTTTAGCGTTGCTTTAACGTTCCCTTAGCGATTCTTTAGCGAAAGCTAAGGAAAAGCTAGTTCTACAGTAATTTATGATTAGTGATTGTAACGAGGGACAAGTGACAAAGGCTTCGCTGAACGTTATTGGTCTGCCAAACTCCGATTTGGCGGAGGCAGCTGAGCTGCCTGCAGAAGAGCTCGGAGAGCTCTGTGGCAATAAGGAGTTTGCCACACCAATTGCAACCTCGTCACTCTCGAATCCAGAACTCTTCACGTATAGATCTGCTTAAATCATAATCATCTGAGTCATCTGTGTTCTATTCTTTCACGAGGATTTCAGGATTACAGGATTAGAAGGAAATATATCTGTGAAAATCATGATCATCTGCTCAATCTGCGTTCTATTCATCCTTCAGATCCAGTCGATCCAGTCATCTGCGTTCAATCGGTAGCTTCCCCACGAGCGACAGCGGAGCAGCAGTCACTACTAACTTCTAACCTCTAACTTTTAGCTTTCTTGCCCCAACTGTCCTTCAAGGGCACGACGCGGTTAAAAACAGGTATTCCTGGTTTGCTGTCGGGATCGCAGGAAAAATAAGCCAGTCTGAGGAATTGGTAGCTCTCTCCGGGCTTGGCTTCCAGGAGGGAGGGCTCGCCCCAAGCTTGTTTCACTACCAGAGAGTTGGGATCAAGATAATCCAGGAAAGTCTTGCCTTCTGCGGCAGCCATGGGGTCTTCTATGGTAAAGAGATGGCTGTAGAGCCTGGTCTCGATGGGAACTGCAGTATCGCGGTTTATCCAGTGCAGAGTGCCTTTCACTTTGCGGCCGTCGTTGCTCCAGCCTCCCTTGGAGGTGGGATCGTAGGTGCAGATCAGCTTCTCTATCGTTCCATCAGGAGCTTTTACCACTTCCTTACAGGTGATGTAGTAGGCGTGTTTGAGGCGTACTTCTGCTCCGGGAGCCAGGCGGAACCAGCCCTTGGCAGGGCTTTCGCTGAAGTCATCTCTCTCTATGTACAAATGCTTCCCAAAAGGGATGTCTCTGTTGCCAGCCTCTGGGTCTTCGGGGTTATTCTCTGCAGGAAGGTTCTCTATGCTATCACCGGGATAGTTCTCAATCTCGATGGGAAGAGGATCAAGCACTGCCATTACACGCTTGGCAGTCTTATTTAGTTCTTCTCTCACGCAGAATTGTAATAGCTCAAAATCCACAGTGCTGGATGCCTTGGCGACTCCAATTCTTTCAGAAAGCTCACGCAGGGCTGCAGCAGGAAAGCCACGACGTCTCATTCCAGCCACGGTGGGCATGCGGGGATCGTCCCAGCCGCTTACGTATCCTTCCTTGACCAAGGTAAGAAGCAAGCGCTTACTCATCACAGTCCAGGTCATATTCAGGCGGGCAAATTCTATCTGTTGGGGATGGCAGGGAACAGGGAGCTGATCCAGAAACCAATCGTATAGTGGTCTGTGGTCTTCAAACTCCAGAGTGCAGATGCTGTGGGTAATTCCTTCCAGAGCGTCTGAAATGCAGTGAGTGTAGTCGTACATGGGGTAGATGCACCATTTATCCCCAGTGCGGTGATGATGAGCCTTCTTGATTCGGTAGATCACGGGATCACGCATGTTGATGTTTCCGGAGCTCATGTCTATCTTGGCTCTCAGAGTTTTGGAGCCTTCTGCAAACTCGCCAGCTTTCATTCTGCGGAAAAGATCCAGATTCTCTTCTTTGGAGCGATTGCGCCAGGGGCTTTCCTGTCCGGGTTCCTTGAGAGTGCCACGTAGCTTGTTCATTTCATCAGGAGAGAGGTCGCAAACGAAGGCTTTGCCATCCTGAATCAGGGTTTCGGCATATTCATATAGCTTATCATAGTAATCGGAGGCAAAGAAGAGCTTTGTTCCCCAGTCCCAACCAAGCCAGTGGATATCTTCCATGATGGAATCCACATACTCCACATCTTCAGCAGTTGGGTTGGTATCGTCAAAACGCAGATGGCAGATGCCTTTGTAGTCTCTGGCTATACCAAAGTTCAGGCAGATGGACTTGGTGTGACCTATATGAAGGTAACCATTGGGTTCTGGAGGGAAGCGGGTGATGATCTTCACATGTTTTCCGCTGGCCAGATCTTTGTCTATGATATTGCGGATGAAGTTTGAAATTTGTTCCTTCTCAGGGACTGTCTCTATACTCTTAGTATCTTCCATTTGATACCTCTTTTCTTATTTTGATCCAGCTTGGTGAACTGCCATTAATCGTCAAGTCCTAAGCTACTGCGTGATGTGTGGCAAATATACCCAGTGCGGAGTATTTACCCAATACTTATGACTCTCAAATGGCTAGCCATGAGAAGGCATGATGCTCTAATACCATGAATGACTGATAGATAGAGCGGTGTCTATTTATTGTGGACGATTGGCACACAAAATGCAGCTATATAGAACAAATGACGATATTGGAGTATCATAGATAATGGCCAGCAGAACAGTGCTCAAGAAGGTTGAAGTTCAGGAATTTGTTCCTGTAGCTGTCTTGGACCGTGCGTTCAATAAAAGCGGTCTCTGCGCCTACTGCGAAGCCAAGTACAGTTGCTCCCTTTGTGAGGACTCCGGCACGGTCTTTGATTGTGCAGATTATCGTCCCTCTTCTGATGAACTGCCAACCGTTAGCTTTTCCACTCTGGGGGAAACTCAGTATGAAGAAGAGGAAGAGCTGCATGGTCTTTGTGCAGAGTGTCAAAGAAGAGATATCTGCCCTTTGAAGTACATTAGGGGCGGAGTATGGCACTGCGAAGAGTTTCAATAGAATAGCCTTATAGTTTTCAACACATACCTCAACACACACAAGGGGGCTCCCCGCCCCCGGTTTTTTTTGTCCAGCAGATACCGCATCTATAGAAAAGTCTCGACAAAAACTCCCCTTCTGCCATAGTGAATCCAAACAGATACATTCCATAGAT
This sequence comes from Candidatus Cloacimonadota bacterium, assembly GCA_023421135.1. Classification (GTDB taxonomy): domain Bacteria; phylum Cloacimonadota; class Cloacimonadia; order Cloacimonadales; family Cloacimonadaceae; genus PHBP01. The sequence continues at coordinate 37,867 of JAEZUG010000070.1, forward strand.
GGAGCATTAATGATAGAAGTAAAGAATCTGGTAAAAGAGTTTAACAAGAAAGACGGCAGCGTTTACCGGGCTGTCAATGACGTTAGTTTTGAAGCCAAAGATGGTGAGATAGTGTGTCTTTTGGGTGTGAATGGAGCCGGCAAGACTACTACCATGAGGATTCTCTCTACTGTGTTCAAAGCAAATTCTGGTACAGCCTTTGTACAGGGTTACGACATCAATACTGAGGCTCAGAAAGTGCGGGAGAACCTGGGTTTCCTCTCCGGAGACACTGGTTTATACAACCGCTTGCGTCCCCGGGAGTTCATTAGCTACTTCGGACGTCTATATGGTTTGAACAACACTGAGATCAACCGCCGAATAGATGAAATGGCAGAGCTTTTGGATATGAAAGACTTCCTGGACAAAAAGATTGATCTGCTCTCCAGCGGTATGAAGCAGAAGGTCTCTATCGTTCGCTCCATTATTCATGATCCTCCGGTGATGATCTTTGATGAACCCACCTCTGGCCTGGATATTCTCACAGCCAGAAACATCGTTTCATTCATCAGAGATTGTAAAGTTAGGGGAAAGTGTGTACTATTTTCCACACACATCATGCGTGAGGCAGAACGTCTGGCCGATCGGATTGTAATGATCCACAGGGGACAGGTGCTTGCCAATGGCAGTCTTGATGAGCTCAGAGCTGAGAGTGGGGCACTTGATCTGGACGATGTCTTCATCTTCTATGTGAATCGTTTCAGTCAGGATATGGAGGTGAAAGAACATGAATTTTAAGAAAGCTCTAATCGTTTATAGAAAAGAACTGATGGAGATGCTGCGGGACAAGCGTACTCTCTTTACTACAATCCTGCTGCCCATCATACTCTATCCTCTCATCTTTGTAGGCTTCAGTTCACTGATGAGCCGGCAGAAAGTTAAGCTGGAAGAAAAGGGTGCTACCATAGCCATAGCGGATAGCCTGATGAATGAAAGTTCTGCCCTGATTATTGATGATCTCTCCAGTATTGAGCATTTCTCCTTCCTCCCATATTCACCAGTCATGGAGAAGCGTTTCGAAGAGAAAGACGTTCATGCCATCATAACCATCTCGGATTCAGTCAATGCCGAAAACATGCATCTGATCAAGCTGGAAGTACGCTTTGATAATTCCTCTGATCAAGGACAGATGCTGATCGGCAAATTGAATAAGAGCCTCACAGCCACCGAGAAGAAGATGGTGGAGCAGCGCTTAGTGGATCAAGGCTTGAATCCAGGCATATTGGAGATTGTGAGCGTGGTGGAGACTGATATCTCCACAGCTCAGAAGAAGCTGGGCTCCATTCTGGGGATGATTCTGCCTTATCTGATGATTATTCTGCTGATCTCAGGGGCTGCGGTTGCTGCGGCTGATCTGGTGGCAGGAGAGAAGGAACGGCACACTCTGGAGACACTTCTGGTCTCATCTGCACAGAGAACCGAGATTGTGATCGGTAAGTATCTCACTATCATCACTATGTCTATGGTCAATGTGCTGGCAAACCTGGTCTCTCTATACTTCTCGGCTACTTATATGGTTTCCCAGGCAGGGCTCGAGACTGCAGGGGTGAGCTTCCCAATAAACAACTTCCTTATCCTGTTCCTGGCTCTCATACCGCTTGCTACTTTTTATGCTGCAGTGTTGCTTTCCATCTCCACTTTCTCGCGCAACATGAAGGAAGCTCACAGCTATGAACAGCCCATCCTGACTATCTCCATGCTCTTGGGGATGATTAGTTTCTTCCCTGCTTTCGAGCTCAATAATCTGATGGCTTTGGTGCCTGTGATCAACATCTCACTGCTCTTCAAAGCTGTGATGATCGGAGAGTATCAGATCAGTCACATACTTATTACCATCGGTTCCACTTTGCTGCTGGATATCCTGGCTCTTTGGGCCACGATCAAGCTCTTCAATACAGAGTCCGTGCTTTTCCGCACAGAAGAAGACAGTTCAGTCAAGGGAGCTCGTAAGAACAAGAAGGCTTTCTTCACTCCCTTCAACGGGATGATCTATTTTCTGATAGGACTCGCTGCTCTCTTCTATCTGGGATCTTATATGCAAGCAAAAGACTTGGGATCAGGACTAATCCAGACTCAAATCTTTATCATTGCCCTGCCGGTGCTCTTGATCCTGAGAATCCTCAAACAAGACTCCCGGAAGACTCTAAGGCTGAAGGCTCCCAGATTGCAGGAGCTGGTACTCATCCCATTTATAGCCATTCCTGCTGCCATTATAGTGAGTCTCCTGAGTCAGATAGTAAATATGATCTTTCCTTTCCCATCGGAATATCTGGAGCAACTGGGCAAGCTCTTTCAGATGAAGATGCCGCTTTGGCAGCAATTCCTGATTATTGCGGTTGCTCCTGGAGTCTGTGAAGAACTGCTGTTCAGAGGCTTCATGCCCAGGTTCTTTGAGGGCAGCTCTCAGAAGGCTGTGATCGTGATCACCGCTCTGCTCTTCGCAGCTTTCCATCTTGATCCCTTCAGATTCCTGCCTGTCTTTGCTCTGGGGCTGCTCTTGGGTTATCTTACCCTGCGTTCAGGCTCTATTTACAACAGCATGCTCTCTCATGCCTTAAACAATGGAACGGCTCTTCTTGCCATGAGCTTTGCTACTCATCCCCTTATGAAGAAGATATCCACTGGGGGAGACAATCTGACCTTCTGGCTCTTTGTTCCGGCTATACTGATCTTTGTGGTGGCAATTATCTTGTTCCACAGAGTTACTGCAAACAAGGGGGAAGCATGTGCGGAATAGTTGGTTATGTGGGAGAACGCAATGCACTTCCTATCGTCATAGAAGCGTTGAAGCGTCTGGAATACAGAGGCTACGATAGCTCCGGGACTGCCATTATTCACGATGGTCTGTTGCAAGTCTATAAGAAACAAGGCAAGATCATCGAGCTGGAGCGCAGTCTTCCAGAACCCAGCAAATGCACTTCCTCGGTTGCCATTGCTCACACCCGTTGGGCTACACATGGTGAAGCCACAGAAGTAAATGCTCATCCCCACTTGGATTGCAGCAAAGAACTGGCCATAGTGCACAACGGCATCATAGAGAATTATAAACTACTCCGTGAACAACTGGAGAAGCTGGGACATGTCTTCGTTTCTCAGACCGACACAGAGATAGTAGCTCACCTGATTGAGCAGTTTTGTAAGAGCGAAGCCACTCTCACGGAAGCGGTTCGGGAAGCAATGAAACGGGTGGAAGGCACCTACGGCTTGGTAGTGATCTCTCAGAACGAACCAGAACAGCTCATTGCCATCCGCAAAGGTAGTCCCATTGTGATAGGGATTGGAGAAAACGAACACTTTATTGCCTCAGACGTCTCAGCCATAGTGATCCATACCAAGAGAGTAATCTATCTGGAAGATAACGAACTTTGTGTGATCAGAAAGGACGGCTACGAAGTTACCAACCTTCAGAACAAAGCTATTGAACCCAAGATATCGGAAGTGGATTGGGACATCTCTGCCATCGAAAAGGGAGAATTCAAACACTTCATGCTCAAGGAAATATTTGAGCAGCCCATCACGATTGGCAATGCCTTCCGGGGCAGGATAAATGAACTGATTGGCACAAGCAGGCTGGGAGGTTTGAACGTCCCGGCTCACGAGCTTCGCAAGGTCAAGCAGATTCATCTGGTGGCATGTGGAACCTCTTATCATGCCGCTTTGATTGGAAAGTATATCATAGAAGACATGGCGCGTATTCCTGTGCAAGTGGAATATGCTTCCGAGTATCGTTATAGAAACCCTATTATCCCAGATGACACCTTGGTCTTTGTGATCAGTCAGTCGGGAGAAACGGCTGATACACTGGCAGCCCTGAGAGAAGCAAAAGCCAAAGGTGCCACAGTGCTGGCCTTGACCAACGTCGTGGGCTCCACAATTGCCAGAGAGTCCGATGGCGGCTCCTACATCCATGCCGGCAGTGAGGTTGGTGTGGCTTCCACCAAAGCTTTCACCTCTCAGGTTACCATCCTGAGCCTTTTAGCACTGTACCTGGGTCGAATGAGATCGCTCTCCACAGTGCAGGGAATGGAATACATCCGAGAGCTGGAACGCATCCCGGAGAAAGTGGAGCAGATCCTGGCTCATAATGATGATATTCGCAAGATAGCCGCCTCGATCATGGATTCCACAAACGCTCTCTATCTGGGACGCGGAGTGAATTATCCCGTTGCTCTGGAAGGAGCCCTCAAGCTCAAAGAAATATCCTACATTCATGCCGAAGGCTATCCAGCCGCAGAGATGAAGCACGGCCCCATTGCTCTGATTGATGAACACATGCCTGTGGTAGCGATTGCTACTCGAGATCCCTTGTATGACAAGATATACTCCAACCTGCAGGAAGTCCGTGCTCGCCGTGCCAGGCTCATCACTATTGCCACAGAGGGAGATATGGAGCTGGGAAAGATCTCCGAACACATCATAAAAATACCAGACACACTCACAAATCTGCAGCCACTGCTTTCCGTGATTCCTTTGCAGCTTATTGCCTATCACGTTGCTGATCTGCGTGGTTTGGACGTTGATCAACCCCGTAACCTGGCAAAAAGCGTGACGGTTGAGTAATATATACTAGAAGACTTTAATATTATTAGATATCAAGAGGTAAAAAATGAACTACGATGTTATAATCATAGGTGCAGGTCCTGCCGGACTAACTGCTGCCCTTTACTCTGCTCGCGGAGGTCTGAAGACTGCAGTGTTTGAAAAAGCCATTGTTGGTGGACAGATAACCGTTACCAGTGAAGTAGAGAACTATCCTGCTTTCCCGGAACCCATCGATGGCGTTGAACTCACAGACAGGATGAAGAAACAAGCGGAGCACTTTGGTGCGGAGTTCATCGATGAAGAAGTGACAGCTATAGGCTTGGAAGGCTTGTGTAAGATAGTGGAAACAGGCTACGAGAAGTACCGCACCAAATCCATCATCTTTTGTACCGGGGCTCATCCCCGCAGGATGAACGTTCCAGGCGAAGAAAGACTTATCGGCAGAGGAGTATCCTACTGTGCCACTTGCGATGGAGCTCTCTATCGCGGCAAAACTGTCGCAGTGGTGGGCGGAGGAGACTCAGCCGTCGAAGAAGGCATGTTCCTGACACGATTTGCTGAAAAGGTCTATGTGATCCACCGCAGAGACAGCCTCCGAGCCCAGAAGATTATCCAGGAGCGAGCCTTCAGAAACCCCAAGATGGAATTCATCTGGGATACAGTGGTACAGGAAGTTCGGGGCGAACAGCGGGTGGAAGAACTGGAGCTCTTCAATCGCAAGACCAATACAGTCTCCACTATCAAGGTCGATGGTATCTTTGTTTACGTGGGTATCCTGCCCAACAACCAACTTCTGGAATCCAGAGTAGAGCTGGACTCAGGCGGCTTTGTAATCACAGACGAGAATATGCACACCAACATCCCCGGCATCTATGCAGCAGGAGATATTCGCAAGACAGTTCTCAGACAAGTAGTCACTGCTGCGGCAGATGGAGCGGTTGCTTCCTGGAGTGCAGAGAAATGGATTCTTGAACACCTCGACGAGCTTACCGCGGAGCATAAATAATGCACAGTAACGAAGTCCGCAGCAAGTTCATTGAATTCTTCCTCTCCAAGGATCACTCCTTTGTGCACTCATCTTCGGTGGTTCCAACAGACGATCCCACGCTGCTCTTTGCCAATGCCGGCATGAACCAGTTCAAACCCATCTTTCTGGGGCAGGTGAAGCCTGATGTCAGACGTGCTGTCAATAGCCAGAAGTGCATACGGGCAGGTGGTAAGCATAACGACTTGGAGGAAGTGGGTAAAGACGGCTATCATCACACCTTTTTCGAGATGCTGGGTAATTGGTCCTTTGGCGACTATTACAAGAAAGAAGCCATCTCATGGGCATGGGAATTGCTCTCAGAGGTTTACAAGCTAGATAAGACCAAGCTGCATGCCACAGTTCACGATTCAGACAGCGAAAGCTTCGAGCTATGGAAGAGTCTCACAGACATTAATCCTGAACATATCACATATCATGGTGATAAGGATAATTTCTGGGAGATGGGTGACACTGGTCCCTGCGGTCCCTGCTCTGAGATTCACTACGATAGAGGAGAGCACTCTTGCGAGAAAGCAGGTGTTCCCGGCCATGTTTGTGCCGTGAATGGCGATTGCAGCAGATACATCGAGATCTGGAACCTCGTCTTCATTCAATACAACCGTTCCCAAGAAGGCGAATTGATACCTCTTGCCAATGCTTATGTGGATACAGGAGCTGGCCTGGAGAGAATATGTCAGATACTGCAAGGAGTTAGCTCCAATTACGATACAGACCTCTTCCAAGTTCTGATTCAGGAGATCTCGAGGCTCAGTCAGGTTCCCTATAGCCAGGAAACAGGCGTGTCCCACAGAGTTATAGCAGATCACATCCGGAGCCTCTGTTTTGCGCTTGCCGATGGTGGTTTCCCCTCCAATGAGGGACGTGGCTATGTGCTTCGTCGCATCCTGCGTCGTGCCGCTCGGCATGGCAGATTGCTGGGCTTTGCTGAGCCTTTCCTCTGGAAATTGGTGGATGTATTGGTTCAGCAGATGGGCGGACACTTCACGGAACTGAACGGCAAAGCAGACTTCATCAAGATGGTGATCAAAGCTGAAGAAGAACGCTTCAATAAGACTCTTGATCTGGGGCTTATGAAGTTCAACGAGTTCAAAGAAGCTTCTGGAAAGCTGATCTCCGGCAAGGATGCCTTCATGCTATATGACACCTATGGCTTTCCCCTCGATCTTACTCAGATACTGGCAGAAGAACAGGGCTTGGAAGTGGATACTCCTGGCTTTGATGAGGAAATGCAAAAGCAAAAGGAAAGAGCCAGAGCTGCCTCCAAATTTGCCCAAAACCTTGCCGATACAGATTGGATAGAGCTATCTTCCTGCAAGGAAACCAGCTTTGTGGGTTATGAAAAGGAAGAGTGTAGTTGCCGGATTTGTCGCTATAGTCTGGCTGAGGATTCCTCTCTGCAATTGGTCTTGGACACCACTCCCTTCTATGCCGAATCAGGCGGACAGGTAGCAGACACAGGCAGAATCAGCTCATCTGACTTTGAAATAGAGATCAGTTCTGTCCGTAAGGCTCCCGAAGGCATCATTCACACTGGGAACTTGCTACGGGGTATGATCTCAAACCAACCTGCCACAGCAGCTATTTCCAGTTCATTAAGAAGAGATACTGCTCGTAACCACACAGCTACGCACCTTCTGCACAAAGCACTACGCGAAACCCTGGGCGATGCGGTGCAGCAGAAAGGTTCGCTGGTATCTCCGGACTATCTTCGTTTTGATTTTACCCACATGAAAGCCCTCAGTCCAGATGAACTGATCAAGGTAGAAAGTAGGGTAAATGAGATCATTCGCGAAAACAGAGCTGTCACCACAGAAGAGATGGAGCTCGAGGTAGCCAAATCTGCCGGAGCTACTGCCCTCTTTGGCGAGAAATACAGTGAGCGGGTGAGAGTTGTCTCCGTACAGGATTACTCCAAAGAACTCTGTGGAGGCACACACGTGCATGCCTCTGGAGAGCTGGGACTCTTCAAGATTATCTCCGAAAGCTCTTCTGCTGCAGGGATTCGCAGAATAGAAGCCGTCACAGGCAGGCTTGCCTACCAGAGAACTCTGGATCAGGAAGGCAGACTTCACGAGCTTGCCACCATCTTGAATTGCAATGCCAATCAACTTCACCAGAAGGCAGAAAGCCTGATTCAACAGCTTCAGCAACAGACCCTTGAGATCAAGAACCTGAAGGACAAGCTGATCGGCTTTGAACTAGAGGAGCTGATCTCCACAGCAACTGATCAAGGTGATTACAAGCTGATCACAGCCATTCTGAAGGATGATACAGAGTTGCAGTCCTACCGCGATGTTCTGGCTGCCAAGCTTCACGGTAGCATAGCCTGCCTCTTCAGCAAGAGCGGAGAAGGCGTTTCTGTGATCTGTGTGGTTGCTAAAGACCTCACCAACCGGTATCATGCAGGCAAGATAATTCAGAAGATCTCTGCAGAACTCTTTGGCAAAGGCGGAGGACGCCCAGACTTTGCCATGGGTGGAGGAAAAGACACTGGCAAGCTGGAGCACTTACTTCACCGCTTACCGGAGCTGATCTCCAGCTAATGAAAATACTCGTTCTGCGCCTTAGTTCTCTGGGTGATGTTGTGCTCACTCAGCCAGTTACCTCGGAACTGAGGCGCAGCTATCCGGCTGCAGAAATCCACTTTCTCACCAAGCCTGGCTTTGTGGATATTGTTAAGTCCTTTGGCACTGTTGATCAGGTGATAAACTACGAGAAGAGCCCTGGCTTTCATCTGGGGCTGCTCAAACGGAGGTATGATCTTGTAATCGACCTGCATGCCAAGCTTTCCACCTATATCATCGGAATTCTGGTGCCCCACACTAAGCTCCTGCGCTACAAAAAGCAGCATGGCAGACGCAAGAACATTGTTCAGAAGCACCTCAAGCAGTCCGGGCTATCTACAGTGGAGCTCTATCTGAACTGCCTGCAAAAGCTTCCTGATTTCAAGGCTTCTGCTGTAATTCCAGTTCCCAAACTCATTGTTCCAAAGAATCCCAGCCTAGCCTTCGAGCATGACAAACCTCTGCTGGCGATCTTCCCAGGAGCTACGCATCAGACCAAGATGCTGCCTATTAACAAGCTTCAGGAACTTATTCACAAGCTGGGTGACGCCTATCGATATATTGTGCTGGGGACAAGTGCTGAAAGCTACCTGGGCGATTTGCTGTGTAAAGTTAGTAAGAATTGTCAGAACCACTGTGGACACTACCATTTGCCTGAGCTTCTATGTGTATTGGAACAGGCTGATCTGGTCATCTCCAACGACAGCGGTCCCATGCATCTGGCAGCAGCCTTGGGAATACCTCAGATAGCGGTCTTTGGAGCCACGCATCCTGCGCTGGGTTTTGGCCCCCTGAACCCCAAAGCTATAGTCATCTCAATGGATCTGGAGTGCCAACCCTGTAGCCTGCATGGGGAAGAGTGCTGTCCACTGGGACACTTCAATTGCATGAATTCCATCTCTGTTGAAGCACTGGAGCAGGCCGTAGCGGCGCTCGCCAGTAAGTGAATAGTGAACAGTGAACAGAAAGTGACAAGTGACGAGTGACAAGTCCGGTAAGTGTGTAGCTGGGAGACTAAAGCTATCTAACAAGGACTTAAGGATTTCAGGATTAGAAGGATTGGATGGGTTGGGTTGTTCCATGCTTTCCGAGCTTAGCCTTTACGCGTTCCGGGATCGTAAACGTCCCCGTTTACGTGGTGACGGAGTCGCCAGCAGAAGGTCTGAGAGAATCTGTATTTCCAAAGGCTTGCCCGCAAGCGGTCAATCGAGACGAGGACGTCTCGAATCCAGAATCGTTAAGCATGAAGATCAGCGTTAATCATAATCATAAGGGTCATCTGCGTTCAATTCAGTATAGTGGACACGTCATCTTGACGTGTTGTTTGAAAGCGTCAAGATGACGCTTCTACTATCATCTGCGTTCTATCGGTAGCTTCCCCACGTACGACAGCAGCTTAGCTCTCACTCCTAGCTCTCCTGTTCAACGCAATAGTCTTAACATACTATAGGACAAGCTAATCCTTAGCTTTCGCTAAGGGATCGCTAAGGGATCGCTAAAGAGCCGCTATAGAATCCAATGAGAGACTTGTAAGAAAGAAATGATTTGACTTCTTTCCCAAGGGTGCATAATATGTATCAATCGTAGATCTGATATTGTGGACTGATTCTAAGGAGAGACATATGTCAGCAGAAAAAACAACCAGCGGTCACGGTTTCGGCACTGCCCCGGTGTATTTGGCAGCTATCAGCACGATCCTTGGTGCTGTGATGTTTCTGCGTTTTGGTTACGCAGTGGGTCACACAGGCTTGATGGGTGCAATAATGATCGTCCTTATTGGCCATATGATCACCATACCCACAGGATTGGCAATTGCAGAAATTGCCACCAACCTAAGAGTCAAAGGTGGTGGGGAGTACTATATCATCAGCCGCTCCTTTGGATCTACTCTGGGAGGGACGATTGGCATCTCGCTCTATCTATCTCAAGCCATCTCGGTGGCATTTTATCTGATAGCTTTTGCAGAAGCGTTTCGTCCTCTCTTCCCCTGGATCGCTTCTCTCACAGGTTTTACGCCAGATGCTCGCATGATTTCCCTACCTGTAGCAATCTTTCTGGCTGTGCTGATTACCAAGAAGGGAGCTTCTCTGGGCGTGGGAGCATTATGGGGGATTGTGATGATTCTGGGCCTTTCGCTGGCCCTATTCTTTGCAGGCAAGAGTCTCCTGCCTCAAGGCTACAATGTTGCATTGATCGAAAAGGTTCCAGGTTCTCATAGCTTCTTCAGAGTCTTTGCCATAGTGTTTCCAGCTTTTACTGGCATGACAGCAGGAGTGGGGCTTTCGGGAGACTTGAAGGATCCACGCAAATCCATACCTCTGGGAACTCTGTCTGCAACACTGACCGGCTTGGTAGTTTACATCCTGATCGTCATCAAGCTCAGCAAATCTGCCTTGCCTGCTGATATGGCAGGGGATCAATACATTATGAGCAAGATATCGCTGTGGGGTCCCTCCATCTTTATTGGCTTGGGAGCAGCTACTCTCTCCTCTGCTTTAGGTTCGATACTGGTAGCTCCTCGTACCCTGCAAGCACTTAGTAATGATAGTTTCTTTCCCTCGGGGCACTGGAACCGCTTCCTCAGTAAAGGAGTGGGGGCATCCAATGAACCTGTCAACGCCACCTGGGTAACAGCAGCCATAATGATAGTTTTTGTGGCTTTGGGCGATGTGGATTTTGTAGCTCAGATTATTTCCATGTTTTTCATGATCACCTACGGCGCACTCTGTGCCATCAGCTTTTTGGAGCACTTTGCGGGCAATCCATCCTATCGTCCCACCTTTCGTACCAAGTGGTATGCCTCTCTATTGGGAGCTATTGCTTGCATTCTGATGATGTTCCTGATGCAGCCAGTCTATGCCATTCTCTCCATCTCAGTAATTGTGGCTATCTATATCTGGTTGAATAAGACCAAGAAGGGAGAACGTAACCTTGCGATGGTCTTTAGAGGAGTGCTGTTCCAAACCACCAGAACTTTGCAGGTGTCAATCCAGAAACGAGCAGCTGAGCCGGATATGAGTAACTGGCGTCCTTCGATCATTGCCATAACTCAGTTCACGGAAGATCGTCTGGCTTCGTTCAATATGCTGCGCTGGCTCAGCTATCACTATGGCTTTGGTTCCTACATACACTACATTCCAGGTCCTCTGAATCTTTCGACTCATAATGAATCCAAGAAAATCCTACAGCATCTGATCAGCCAATCACAAATATCAGATGCAGGTTTCTATGTGGATACTATAGTGGCACCGACTTTTAAGACAGCGGTGGCTCAGATAGTGCAGATACCAGGAATCACGGGTATGGATAACAATACGATCCTTTTTAACTTCTGTAAAAATAACACTGAAGAGATTCAGCCTATCATCGAAGGCAGCTATTTTGCTGCGGTGACTTCTTTGAACACCCTAATTCTGAGATCAGGCACCAGGCACTTTGGGTTTCGCAGCACAATAGACATATGGTTAAACAAAGGTGATTATCGTAATGCCAACCTGATGATACTTCTGGCCTACATTCTGATCGGACATCCAGACTGGAGTCACGCACAGATCAGAGTCTTTGATGTGCTGAGCCCTGGCTTGGGGCAGAATGTTAATCAACTCGAGGAGCTCATCTCTTCGGGAAGACTGCCCATATCACTTTCCAATGTGCAGCAAATCAATCTTAACGAGGGTGGAAGCTTTAGTGACCTTGTCTCCAGAGAATCCTCCGAATCGGATCTGATCATTCTGGGGCACTCCCTGAAGAAACTGCGTCAGGATGGTGGTAAGTTCCTACAGAGCTTTGAATGTTCTCAGGACATGCTCTTTGTGCGCGCTGGACAGAAGATACTGATCAAGACTGGGGAATCGGAAGAAGATTTGGTGGATGGTCTGGACGAAAGGAATTCTGAACTGCAGGATCGGCTGTCTGATCAGATTGAAGCGGTTGAGCTGCCTCAAGAGCATGTTTAAGTCATACTGTCAAGAATTGTCAGAACCACTGTGGACACTACAGCCTTCCTAAGCTCCTGGCTGTTTTGGAACAGGTTGACCTGGTGATCTCCAACGACAGCGGTCCAATGCATCTGGCAGCAGCCTTGAGCAAGCCTCAGATAGCCGTCTTTGGAGCCACTCATCCCTCACTGGGCTTTGGGCCTCTGAACTCTCAAGCTTCCATCCTCTCCATGGATTTGGATTGCCAACCTTGCAGCTTGCATGGGGGAGAGTGCTGTCCACTGGGACACTTCAATTGCATGAATTCCATCTCTGTGGATAGTCTGGAGCAGGCTGTAAAGCAATTCATAAAGTGCTGAAGTGATCAGAAAGTGACAAGTGATAGCAGCGAAGCTCTGTTCACTGCTCACTCTCTCTTCTCCTATTCCAGCCTAACGTTCTTCTCACCATTAAAAGGGGATCAGACTGGGCTTTTCCTCAGTTAGATGGCGTATTAACCTCCATAAGATGGACATCCAGGAGTGAGGGAGCAGGGGGACTGGGGTGGATATACCTGCCTTAGGAGGAATGACGTATTCATCCCAGAGCCAGGATAGCTCTTTCGCTCCACACTAACTCTCTACTCACCAATCACTAATCTCTAGATACAAAAAGAGGTGTTGACAAAATCCGATAATTATGCTATAATAGCTTAGTATTGCTATTAAGCATATAAGTTACTAATTAACAAGCACATACTAAATGCTATTTAAGCTTGTTAGAAATCTGCTCTACAAGTAGCAAACGCTCCCTTAACTAATCCTCAACACCTTCTAACAATTACTTCCTGGCCACTACTACGCCCTTGATTTATGGAGATCTAGGCGAGGGACCTCGTTTGCTTATATGAATCACACTCACGGGCAGCAATATAATGAATGCCCATAGCTTTGAACTTCAAGATTTATACCTGCCTTTGCCTTGTGGCAAGGCAGGACATAGTATTTAACTTGCAAACAAGTGGATGACTCCACAAAGGACAAAGAATGAAGAAACTAACCAAGCTGATCAAGTGCCAGCAGGCACAGATCCTCGCTCACCAGGAGCAACTTCAAGAAGATATGATTGAGCTGTCCAAGGCTCAGCTCAAGAAGCTGGCAGATAAGCTCAGCACACAGCCCCATTCATTCAACATCAGCAAAGTGCTGATAGATCTGGGCTTCCGCAGTTACAAGGGCGAATGCCTCTACATTCAGGATAATATCGCCTGGAGCTGTTCGCCACTGTTCTTCCCCCAATTCTTTCACAATGTCTTCTCTGCGGCAGATAGCGGGAAGCCTCATAGTTTCTTTAGCTCTCCTGCTTCACGCAAGAAGCAGGACTATCTGGAGCAGCTTCCCCTGCCTGAATCTAAGTTTCTGAGGGATGATGCCAAAACCAAGTGGCTCTTCTTTGCCGATACTGCCATCAAGATCACGGGTGCGAGATTGGAGCCAATTGCCTATCAGGCTTTGCCAGGCCTGGTGCGTGCAGAGAAGATCAACCCACATAACCTGGACTTTGCTTCCGAGAAGGCTCAGCCCAGCTATTGGGAAAGCTCCAAAGTCTGGCAGTTCTTTCAAAACACCTGCACCAATCCCAATAACAATCAGCTTGATCAAGACTTGCTCGAGCATAATATGATGGGTTTGGCAAAGCTGGCACATAGCTTCAACAACGTTGCAGACCCCTGTGCGGTAATCTTATCTGAGAAAACAAACAGTGGTGAAACAAACGCTGGTGGAACTGGTAAAGGCATCTATCTACAATGTTTGGCAAACTTGGGACTAAGCTGTTGCCGCAAAGATGGTAAGCTGCTGAATCTAAATTATGAACACAGCTTGGGAAACCTGAAGCCAGAGACAGACCTGCTGATCTTCGATGATCCAAACTCTACCAAAAGGCTGTTACAGCAATCATTCAGTATGCTCACGGAAGGAACGGAGTCCAATCCCAAAGGCCGAGAGCAAGTATTCATCAGTGCAGAAAATATGCCTAGAATAGTGATCACTACCAATGACCTTGCCCTGGGTTCAGATGATTCGCATCTGAGACGACGCTTTGACATCGTTTTACATCGCTTTTACAACAACAATCACCGTCCCATCGATGATGTGGGCAGGTTGTTTGATAAGGACTTTGCTGCCGAGGAATGGAACAAATACTTCTTTGTGATGATGCATCAGATCCATGCCTATCTTTCAAAGGTTTACAGCCAGAACGTGATGCCTCGGGGAGCGATGGCGAAGCTGCTTTACCAGGAAGTGGTGACCCATGACATTGGGGAAAAATATCTGGACTACTTTAACCAAAAGTATCTGCCTCTACTGGATGCTGGACAGGACTTTGTGATCAACCTTACAGACGATGTAAAGGACTTCGCCACGACTGTCCATAACACGACCTCACAAGAATACAACAAACGCTTGTTTAAGTATCTTAAGCAATTGCATAAAAGAGGCTTTGTTCATGTGCCCAGCAAGCAGATCAATGGTCAGACCAAGAATGTCTATGAAGTCTCTGCTGTGCAGTCTGCAAGCCCGCTATTACAAGCTTCTGGCCGTAGCAAGGCGAACCGCTCAACCAAGAAGATCATCTGAGCTTGGATAGGCGTTTGGGGTTATGGGCTTAGAAAATTGGAAACTGTTATGAGGGGCTGGAGCATCTTTCCGATGTCCCAGCCTCCTCTCTTATATAGATTTATGCTATAGCATCGGATAATCTGGAACAATTATGCAATAAGAAGCTATAGTCCAAGAGAAGCAAAGGAGATGAGGAAGGGATTTCCAGTTTTGCAAGATCTGTAATCTGTATTGGTGATGTCGTCTCCATCCTATACTGGCTCTGTAACGAGCATACGGTGGGCATGGTGAAGCGATAAAGGGAAATTAGTATAGTATGGTGCCTTGGCATATAACTCTTCACGTAGCAACATATATAAAATATCGTTGCACATACAGAGAAGCAAGGCGCGTTTTGTCTCCTACAGCCTGAGTTCAAACGATGTCATTCCTGCGACTGGGGCCTCGCCAAACTGCTTGCAGTTTGGTGGGGTGGGAAGGCAGGGATGCAAAACATCCAGTACCCAACCCAAGAATAGCCAACCCATCTATACCTTCACCACTTTCTCCAAACATCGTCATTCCTGCGAAGGAGGCTGTGTGAGAAGTCATAAACTTAACGAATAGTTCCGTAGGAACGTTATTTTAGATAGTAACTATGACTAGCAATAGCAGTTTTCCAGAGTTCCGTAGGAACGGCATTTCAGATACATAATGCT
>JAEZUG010000019.1 GCA_023421135.1 Candidatus Cloacimonadota bacterium
GTCTGACCAACTGCTAAGCTTAACGAGGCTAACCTGTTCGCTTTCGCTACGGCTTACTTACCGCTAAGAAGAGCTTTGACTCTCGCCTTACGGCTGCTGCCATCTTCTTCGCTTACATTCGAACGGACAATTAAATGTGCTGGATTCTCACCAGCTTCCCAAACAACGCTTCGTGGCGCACCGGAGGACACAAAGAGTGACAAGTGCTGCGCTGCAGGCGCTTCGCGGGGAAGCTACCGGAATAGAACACGGATGATACTGATGAAACGGATCAACAGGATAGATAGAACTCTGATAACCTGATCTACCTGATGGAATAGAACACAGATGAGAGTGGAAGCGATATCTTGTCGCTTGTGGGGAGTGACGAGAGCTGCGCTGCTGTCGCCTCGCTGGGAAGCTATCGAAATAGAACACGGATGACTGGATCTACAGGATAGAATGCTATCGTCCCCTGTAGGGGCAGACCTGTGTGTCCGCCCCTTCAGGGCTCTATTTCGGCTGTGTGTGGTTTTGCTGGCTACCTAAAATGCCGTTCCTCCGGAACTCAGCCTGTTGATAAAGTCTGTAATATCACCAAGTTTTGTCCATAATCGGAAACCCCGGTAGGGGTGATATTCCATAGCCAGGGGTGTAAACCCCTGGTAAGGGATTAGATAGAGTATAGTAAAACAATATCAATACCCCCAGCCTTGAAAACGATTGTTTTCAAGGCTGGGGGTATTGATTAGAACTAATAAATCATACCAAAGGTTCTTTTCCGAGGGGCTCACGCACCTTCGCTATGATCTTTCGCCCGCAAGAGGCTTTGTCAACAAGCTTCGCTCCTCCGGAGCTGAGGGGCAGACACACAGGTCTGCCCCTACAGGTTAATAGTGAAAAGTTAATGGTGAATAGAGCTAAGCCGCAGTCTCCCAGCTATGCGCTAACCGGACTTGTCACTGGTCACTTGTCACTCGTCACTGAGACGACACGCATGAGACACCCATGTGACACCCATGTGACACCCATGTAAACTCATGCGTGTCACATGGGTATGAGATGCGTTAGAAGTGAGTGCGGAATGAGATGGGACGTGGGGGCGTGGGGCATCCTCAACACTGGGGGATTTCCTCACTTCACCACTTCCCCACTTTTAGTTCGCTTGGGCAGAACTCAAGCCGGGATCCGGATTATAAAGCAGGCTCCCTGTCCGGGTTGGCTTTGGACTTCCAGTTTGCCATGCATTCGGTTCACACAGTCCCGGCAAAGCTGCAACCCAAATCCATGGTTGGAGCCTGAATCCAGCTCAACATGAGTATTCGGCTGTTTGAGGCCTTCCTGGAGTGCGAGCAATTCTGTACTATGCAGGCCAATTCCATCGTCTGACACGCTGATTTCCGCTCCCGAGCCCCAAGCCCGGAGCTTCAAACTGATCTTACCGCCGGATGCGGTAAATTTTACTGCATTATTGAGCAGGTTGCGAACTGCTATTTTGAGCAGATCCGGATCGACGGGTGCCTGTATGTAGCTGCTTTCGGGGTGGAATTCCAGATAGATTCCTTTCTGAGCTGCGATGGGACGGTAAAGCTCATAGATGGGTTGGAAGAGTGGAACTAAGTTCTGGGGTCGAATATCCAGCAGATCAGTCAGTTTATCGCTCTGATCCTTCATGCCAGCCAGCATCTCGTTCACAATGCTGGTCATCTGGCCACTCCGTTCATGGAGGGCAGTGATGAGCTCCCGATAATCCGAGGCCGGAATGCTCTCTTCCAACATCATACTCAGCAGATCTCGGAAGCTACCCAAGGGTCCGCGCAGATCGTGAGAGATTACCTTCACAAGCCAGTTTAGGAGCTCGTTTTTGTTCTCCAGCTCGACCACTATATCGTTCAGGCTGGAGTTTTTTTGTCCCAGAAGCTGATTAAAATACTCCAGCGCAAGCTCTCGCTGAATCATACGCCGATAGTGCTCCATCAGCTTTTCTGTCCGGGCGTTAAAGGCATTCTCCTTGTTGTCCAGGATGCAGAGAGTGCCAAAGGGTTCACCATCTGGCCTCAGGATGGGGTAACCCAGATAAGAGATCATTCCGAGCTTGATATCTGGGTTGTGATCCCAGGCAGGATCACTCAAGGCATTGGGAACCAATAGCATACTCTTGGTCTTGATCACACGCTCGCAGTAGAGACCGGAATTCTCGAAATGCTCTTTATCACTTGGTTTGTAGGGATTGTTCTCGCCCTGGCTGCTCAGGAAAACGCTGATATAGGGATCTTCCAGACGCATAATCAGGGCGACCGGAACCTCCGATACCTCCGCTATGACGTCCAGAAACTCCTGCCAAACCTGCATCACACCGTCACTTATCTTCAGCTCCGCCTTTTCTGATTTGGGTAGCATGCTTACCTCTCTTCTGGATTCTAGCCTCGCTCTCCCCCAAACGGGCTGCAAAGATATTTATAATTGTTTTACTGATGATGTCAAGCAAGAACTCCGAAGGGCAAAGCAGTTCTACTCTGCTCTAAGTATAAATTAGCCCCGACATCTGCCGGGGCTAACTATGCTAGCTTTGTTTATCTGGCTGCCGAGCGTCTGGCTCTGCTTTTGAGGAGACTATTACTATCTATTAGCCTTAGCTCAGAGTTCTGGCTTCCGGGGAGGCTCTGCCGGGAGCGGGGCAGATCGGCCTGGGTGGAGGAACTAACCCTGAAGAATTTCCGGGGTTCATCCGGTGCCACGAATCTGTTTTCATAGACGGTGGTGGAGATCGCCTCCGTGAAATCGTAGGGATCGGCGGAGGCCTGGACTATATAAGAGTTTGCATTGGGCACAGGAGGCCATTCCAGGACAATATCAGAGTTCTCCAGAGAGATTTCGGGCTGGGGAGTGGCGGGGCTGCTTCCCGATTCATCAGCTTCCAGGTAGAAGATGATACTGGGATACTCGGCTTCGGCATAGACTGCGAGAGGATTGATGTGATCCACGAATTCAGAATCTTCACAATAGTGGCGAGTGCGAATTCTGCTGGTGGGATCGGTGGAGGTGAACCACAGGTTATCTCCGGTCCATTCGCCTTCCCAGGTTCTACTGGTGCGGATGGCGAGGTTTGCCCCGGTATAGGTAAAGGGAGTGATGGGGATTTGGATCATATTTTGCCCAGCGGGGAAGTATATCCACCCATCAAAGACCAAGCTGTAATTGTCCCAAGGCAACCAAGCTTCGCTGAGATCTCCGGCAGTAGTATTCTGCATCCAGATCTGCACCTGTTTGGTTTGGGCTGTGCTGAAGTCATTGAAGTAGCAAAGCCCTGCGATGGTTCCGGAACCGGCGCTGATTTCATCGGCCAGATACAGGGTTTCGGCCACGAAGTCTTCATAGAAGAAGTTGAAGGGATAGGCAAAAGCTTCGGTGCTGGAATCGTAATCTCCCACGAAGATTTGATCTACCGTTTCGGGCAGCACTCTCACGGTCAGGGGAGTGGAGCTGTTGTTCCAGAGAATCTCATCGCCGCTGGTGTTTAGTTCCGCAAAGATAGTGTAATCACCCTCTGCCTCGGGAGTCCAGGTCAATCCGTGAATGGTGGGGCTTCCTGAAGGCAGGGGAGTGTTGATCTCGACAGAGGCAAGGGCTTCAAGGGAGAAACAATCTCTGAGTGTGATGGTGTAGGAATTGATCTCGCTTGCGCCTAAATTGTTGGCGGTGACTATGTAGTATGCCTCGTTTGCAGCCATGGCAATGGCATCTCCGTAGAAGCTATTGAGCGCGAGATCGATATTGGCGGGAATGTAGAGAGAGACGTCATCAACGGCTATATAATCGAGGTTTGGCGCACTGTAAGTATGCCAGCCAAAGTAATAGATTCCGGTGGTGGGGGGCGTGAAGGGAACCAGGATATTTGTGTAATCATCCAGCATGATGCTGTTGTCGTTCCAAAGCGGAGGGCTGGAAGTCATACCGCTGATTGTGGCTTCGGTTCCCCAATGCACTTCCAGGGCTTCCGGGCTTCCCTCCCAACCCGGTGCCATCAATCCGAAGGACAGGAAGTAGAGCTGTCCGCCTTCCAGAGTGAGTGCGGGGGTGATCATCCATTCGTCCTTGCTAAAGGTGCTGTGATAAAACACAACGGCGGCATTGGGCAGGGAAGAGGCGAGTCCTGAGCTGGTTCTCCAACCCCGGGCATCATCTCCGGTGTGAGAATCTATCACTGTCCAAATGGAGGGCATGCTGCCTTCGGGAGTGGAATCGAAGAATTCTCTATAGGGGTGTTCACTATCCACCACGATAGGAGGTGGGGCTTCGATCTGGAAGCTGAAGGGGGTTTCTACCACAGCGCTACCGTATTCATTGTGGGCTTCCACTGTCCAATACCACCGATCGAGGTACTGGAATATGTGGCCATATGATGAAGGATTGAAGCTGGTGGTGGTGATATCTTCGAAGATGATTTCGGTGTAGATATTGGCCTCACTACGTGCCAAATAGACGGTGTAAGAACTTGGGGTGCCACCGCTGGCGGAAGGAGTCCAACTCAGAAGAACACCCATTGGTGGCAATCCTGTAGCGTTGTCTTCGGGAGTGTTGAGAGTAACCGCCAGAGGAGAACTGGAGGCCAAAACGTTTGCACTGAGGGCAACATCAAAATCCACTCCTCTATATGTAATGGTGAGAGTGGCACTGATAGAACCCAGGCTGACTCCGGTTACATAAACCGGGATGGAGGCGGATTGTCCCCCTTCCAGAGAGGCAGGAAAATCTGCGGTTGTGAAGCTGAACTCACTGGCGTGAGTGCCGCTGAGGCTGATGTTAGCGGTATCGACATACAGGGTTCCGACTCCGGAATTGCTGATCGTCACGTTAATCGGACCATTCTGAATGCCACTGAAGACATCACCGAAACTGATATTATCCGGGCTGTAGGCAAATCTGGGTGTCGTGGGGTAATCGAGAACAGTTACGTTATCCACGAAGAGGTCGTTATCCCCATTATCTGCAGAAGATTCACCATAGAAGGCGAAATACCTGGTGCCTGTGATATCATCAAGCCGGATAATGACCTCGGTTCCGGTATTGGGAATGGAGTTGAACGCGTATTCGGAACCGCTGTTGTTCCACTCGCGCAGAATCGTGGGGTTGAACATTTCCGGGTTGTCACTCATTGCCACGATAAATCTGTCGTCGGCTTGTCCATCGGGATCAAGGATGGGGTTTGAGCTGGCAGAACTGGTTAAACTGAGGTCGAAAGTCAAGGCATAATCATCGCCTGGGATGTTTATGGCCGGGCTCACCAGCCAGCCATTGCAGGAACTGCCCTGGATATTGAGCCTGGCAGCTTTATTGGCTTGCCCGGAGATATTTTGCCAATCGTCCTGAACCCATTGCTCGAATATGCTCGGGGATATGGGATACACGCCACTGCGCTGGCTCCAGTGTTCCACTGGCCAATCCCAGAAATTAGAGCCAAAATCTACTGTCCAGGGGAAGCTGGAGACTACTGGATCCGGGCGGGTCGTGAAGCTGCAGACCGGGGCTTGAGGTCCTGTGCCGGCACGGTTAAACGCCTCCACAGTCCAGTAGTAGGTAGTATCAAAATCCCAGGCCGTAGCAGGAGTGTAGGGAGAGGTCACATTGCTGGCCAGGAGTGTGCTGCCATCGCTTGTATCCAGATAAACGTTGTAGCCTGTGGGCTCTCCGCCGGTACTGGGAGCGTTCCAGTAGAGCGCTGTTTCTTCACTAACTTCGGTTTGATAATCATAGGGGAGGATCAGTTCGGGGGTTCCGGGGAGAAACTCTGCGATGTTGGGGCCGAAGAAGTGATCGATATAGAAGTTATCCCTCTGCAGGCCGGTGCGGATTCCCAGATAGTAATTTCCGGCTATGCTGCTGAGGTCAATCGTGTTTGTGTGCCAGACGTGGGCTACACTGTGATTGATGGTCTGCAAGAGTGACCAATCCGTACGATCTGTGGAATAAACGACGTCCAAAGTACTGCTTGCGAGTGTAACACTGGAAGAGAAGCGGAATATATCTCCCATGGATATGGTCAGCATCGGCGTGGAAAGAGTGTAGCCGATGGTATCGGAGCCAAATTGATAGGCCACAGCAGAGCCGTCGAAAGCCCATGAGTCGGTGCTTCGGATCCAGGGATCGATGCTGTCATTTGCCCAATCTTCGGGAGGGAAAGTGGGATCCTCAAAGCTTTCGGCAAGCTGGTATGCACCGGGTGTGCTGAAGCTCCAGACCGGGCAATCTGCAGCAGCTCCAATGGCATTGCGGGGCACCACCTTCCACCAGTAGCTGGAGCTTGGAGCCAAAGTGGGAGTATATGAGCTTGCAGTTAGATTTCCCACGAAGGGCGGATCCATGGTATCACCAAAATAAAGATCGTAAGAATCTGGAAATCCTCCCCCACTTGCCCAGCTCAGAGTGCTGTTCAGATAGGTTAATGCTCCATCACCGGGATATACTAAGATTGCCGGTTCCGGGGCATCGGTTTGCGGGGTTACAAACTGGATATTGGGACGATGGGTGGTGATGTTTCCGGGCTCGCTGGCGGGGAAGCTATTATCCTGCCGGGCATAAGCTGCTTGGGGATACTCTGTATCGGTCCAGCGAAAAACCAGATTTCCCACGGCATAATCACCATCGTGGTTTTCCCAGAGGATCTCAATATTGCTGCTGCCATCCCAGATAAAAGGAGTGGAGAAGAAAACATATTGCCAACTTGTGCCATTCCAGATGTAGTCATTTGCGTAAACAGACTGGAAATCGGCATTGTCCGGTAACATGTTGTCGGTAGGTGAATACAAGGCGCTTGTAGTATGGCGCAGGTAAACATGTTGACTGGTGGTGAGGAAGTTGGAAGTGGTAGCGCTCAATTGAAAAGCTATTCCTACCACCGGTCCGGCAGATAGACCTGCGGAACTGAGCTCCGAGGCAGTATAGATCATTTTGCTCCAACTATAATCATAGGTATGGTATAGAGGCATCCAAACATAAATATCAGTGCCTGTCCCGATGGTATAAACATCTGCCATCAGAAAGCTAAAAAGCATCAGCACCACAAGCGAGAGTACCAGTTTCTTCATTTAGTGTTTACTCCTTCTCTGCCCGGTATCTGAGTCTTTTTTTTCTGCATTGTTATCAGAGCCGAGCCAAATTTTCAGCACTTGCTTTTTAGGGCTAAGTAGCTGGATAAGTTTAGTATAAGTAAAACAATTTTCATTAAAAACACTGCTAAATCAAGAGTATGGTAAGTTTGCAAGATGTCAAGATATTAATGCTGTAGCTAAGCTTATGCGATGAACTGACGAATGCTTCATTAGCCTGTTTGAGTGCGCGGCAGCAGTCGCTTGCAAGGTTTCCACCTTCCGGGAAGAAATCTATTGACACAGAACCTTGCTTTAATAATGTGAACATAAGTTCATTACGCACCTCAAACAAGATAGCAATAAAAGGAGCTCAAATGCCCAGAAACAAGACCGTAAGAATTCTGCAGGAATTACCTGTGGTAAAGGGATTCCGCCCCATGTGGATGCGCGCCAGTTACCGTCAGGCGGTAGTGCTGCATCTGGAAGAATATGAAGCTCTGCGTCTGGTGGATTATGAGGGGAAAACTCATGAGGAAACCGCTGCTCTGATGCAGGTCTCCCGTCCCACGGTCACCCGGATCTACGAATCCGCCCGCAAGAAGCTGGGAACGGCTCTGGTGGAAGGACGCAGCTTCCTGATCGAAGGCGGTGAGATCGAGCTTTACGGAGAGCACTATCTTTGCGAGGATTGCCAGAACAAGATAGTCCTCAAAACCGGCGATACTCCTCCCCCGGAGTGTCCGGAATGCGGCTCCAAACGCATCATCAGCCTCTCAGATTGCTTCTTGAAAGGCTGCCGCAGATGCCGCAGGTGCCGTTGAGAGAGTTAGAAGTTAGGAGTTTCAATAAAATAACAGGAGTACAAGAATGAAAGTAGCCATTCCACTCAGCGGAGGAGAGCTCAGCTCCCACTTCGGTCACTGTGAAGCCTTCGCAGTCTATACCATTGCAGAAGGTAAAGTTACCCACAAAGAAACCCTCAATCCCCCAGTGCATGAGCACGGCTCACATCCCAGATTTCTGGATTCCATCTCTGTCAATGCCGTGATCTGCGGAGGAATGGGACAAGGGGCTCAGGACCTGATGAAACAATACGGTATAGAGATCTATTCTGCCCAGGCGAGTAAGAGCCTGGATGAGCAGATCGAGCTCTTGGTTGCCGGAGAATTGCCTCAGGGCGCTCAATCCTGTGGTCATCATCACCACCATCACGAGGAATAAATGGAAGAGAACAAAGACGCACGCATCAAAGAAAACCTGAGCCGGATCAAGCACCGCATTATGGTGATGAGCGGCAAGGGCGGAGTTGGCAAAAGCTTCGTGGCAGTTAATCTGGCTTACGGATTGGCTATGGAAGGTAAGAAAGTAGGCATTTTGGACGTGGATGTCCACGGTCCATCAGTGGCAAAACTCACTGGTATTGAAGGCGTTGGCATCTCCAGCGATCCCGAGACCGGCCTGCCCATGCCCATCCAAGTGCTATCCAATCTCTATGCCCTCACAGTGGCTTCGCTGATCTCGGAAGAGAGCAGCGCGCTGATCTGGCGCGGACCCATGAAGATGGCTCTGATCAAGCAGTTCTTCAGCGATTTTCTCTGGCCCGAGCTGGATTATCTGATCATCGATTGCCCTCCCGGCACCGGTGATGAACCCCTTTCCGTGGTGCAAATACTGGAGCATCTTGATGGTGCAGTGATAGTTACCACTCCCCAGGATGTGGCGATCCTGGACGTCAAGAAATCCGTGGATTTTGCTCTCAAACTCAACCTGCCCATCCTCGGAGTGGTGGAAAACATGAAGTTCTTCCGCTGCCCGGATTGTGGCAAAGTGACTGAGATCTTCGCCGGTAAAGGCTTGGAAAAGATGATCTTTGAACACAATCTGGACCTGCTCGCAGAGCTGGAACTCGATCCCCTGATCGGAGAATCCTGCGACACCGGAAAACCCTATATCTACTTCTATAACAAGCAGAATTCTGCCGAGCTCCTCAAAGAAGCCGTGCAGAAGCTGCTGGTGAAAGTGGAAGGATAGTTAATTAGTTAATGAGTGAATGAGTGAATGAGTTAGTGGTGCTTCGCTGCTGCCTGCACTATGCAGGCTGTGGCGAAGCTTCTTTTTTTAAAACAGAGTATAAGAGTAAAAGAGAGTGGATGATTGGCTTGGGAAGCGACATCTTGTCGCTTAACAGTGATTAGGGATTAGGGACTAGGGATTAGAGAGCGGCTTCGCCGAGTGACAAGTGACGAGTGACCAGTGACAAGTCCGGTAAGCGCATAGCCGGGAGACTGCGGTTTAGCTCTTTTCACCATTAACTTTTCACTATTAACTTGTAGGGGCAGACCTGTGTGTCTGCCCGTGAGCCTGGTCTGGAGAGGCCTAAGGCCTCTGTGGCAAATGGGAGTCGTGTCCACAACTCCCTCACTCCTCTCCGCTTCGGGGAGCCGGCAAACACATTCCCTAAGGTATGAGCATCACTTTCTTGCTGCTGCTCAAATCCCCGCTAATAGCTTTTATTAAGTAGATTCCGGGACTGCAAGCCTTGCCGGATTGGTCTTTCCCATCCCAAGGGATAATCTGTTGAGAGCCGGGTTCGAACCCCATTCTGCGTAGCCGTTGCCCGCGAATATTGTATATTTCCACTATAGCATCATCCTGGATCTTACAGCCATCCAGCCTAATCTCTAGCGAAGTTCTGAAAGGATTGGGCCAGGTCTGAATGCTGATGGGGCTTGCCGGTGGAGTGATCTGAGGATCAGCGGTAGGGCTGCCCTGAGTTTGTTGGAAATCTGCATATATGGATTCATTATCCTGAGAAGAGCTCATGATTCTGGCACGCTGATCCATCCAGACCAGGACAGATGTATATCCACTACTGGCCGCTTCGATCTCGTGCTGAGATCCCGGAGCGGTGCAAACCGTTACCAAAGACCCCACCAAACTACCATCGTAAGAAGATATCTCCTGGCTGTAGAGGTCGTTTTGATAGTGATTGGGCGTTGGAGCGGGATCTATGCTCATGTACACGTTGTAATTGCCATTATAGTAATAAACCATCCGAGCTTCGTAGAGACGACCAGTGATCTGAGCAATATCGATTCCTTGGGTGGAGCCAACGAAGGTGCCATCGGGTCTAAAACGTTGCAGGCGCAATACACTACCATCGTAAAACAGCAAGCCCAAGTTTGAGAAGCTTTGTACTGCCTGAACCAGGTCTGCGCCGGGATGTTCCGGAAAGAGAGTTATCCCGGAGGGAGCAAAGAGCATCTGCCCCTGAGGATTGAACTTCTGAGCTACATAGTTATCAGCAGCACCATTAGCGATGCCCAGGAACAGGATAAGATCGTCATCGCCAGCTAGAAAAGCGCTATGCAGGTCGTATCTCTGGGTCAGCGAGGGGTCCAGCACTAAGCAATCGCTAGGGTCCCAGCCAGGATAGGGATCGCCCTGAGTATCCAGCTTGAGCACACGCGTCTGGTAATTTTCCGTCCAGATCAGATAGTTACCACAGAAACCAGTTACGTAAAAACCTGCCAAAGGTGTGCCTTGCCTTATCAGCATGCCGCCGGGTCCCCAGAGACATACACCGTCACTGATGCGCTGTGCCAAGATCTCCATATGCCAATTTCCGACGCCCCCTGCGCTCCTGTTCCAGGCAATATAAAAATCTCCATTGTAATAGGAGCAGTGTGTACGCCATATGGAGCCTTCTGTAGCATCTGCAAAAATCTCCACGCCATAACCGTCGTAGAGCTTCTCACCGTTTCTGTCGATCACCTGCAGATAAGCTTTGAAAACACCATCATCCCACACATTGTAAAGGATGGCAGCCTGCTGATCCACTTCGAGCACTTGGTGAAACGTCTCTGCAAAAGTGCCTTCTGGATTGAGAGGGATACCGCCTTCGCTCAGGACAGTATCTTCATTATCAAGAATCTGGTAGTAAATCCTCTTGTTATTGCCACTCATTCGATTATCCGTCCACGTAGCCAGGATGCGATCGCCTACAGAGCACACCTCAACCTCAGTGCAGTTTTCTCTGAATCCGCTCCGGATAGACTCTCCTCCAAAAGGCGTGTTGCCCCAGGCATTTGCATCCAGATCCATCATCCTCAGGCTCACAGTCATAGATTCATCTTCCATCCAAAAGAGCAGTGCGCCTTCATCCTCGGCGATCACGTGGGGGAACTTTCCGGTGCCTGAGGTAATGAGAGTGCCTCCATAAGGCGTAAGGCTCTGGCCGGTAGGGCTAAATGCCAGCAGACGCGATTGGCAAAGCACCCGGCAGGCTCCGCCGGGAGATATGGATACATGATGGCGCTGGTAAGTTTCATTGAGGAGATACTCTGTATATGCTCCCTCTGCAAACCAATCGAGAGAGTTTTGGGCATCAAAGGCTACCATTTTGAACTCATAGTAGTCGTTTGTGGATTGATGGCCTTCCCAACTAAGCACCAGTCTGCCATCGGTATAAAAATTCACCTGGGGAACCTTAATCCTGTTGTAATTGCCCATGTTGTACTCAAGTGGTCCATCCATCAATAGATTACCCGCCAGATCTATGCGCTGCATCTGAAACACACAAGAGTCCATATCATCCCATCCGTAGATCACCCAGCTTCCGGTGGGGTCTTTGGCCAGGCGGTAATCCGGCACCAAAAAAGGGCTGGTGGCTAGGATCGGATTGGGTCCCACTATCTGGCCGGTGGCAGAAACGTGAATCAGATGGGCATCGAAATCACCGAAATCCTGCTTGTGCAAATTTGCTACAAATCCGCCCTCACCATCCGGATAGATATCCATCAGATCGATCCTGTTGGTGAAAGATAAGAGCGGAATTCCACCCATGGGGTGAAGCAGGTTGCCTTCTGCATCCAAGCGTTGTAAGAGGACTGTATTCTCACTGATCTTGTAAACGATGTGGCAGCCACCATTGGCATCGGGAGTGGCCAGGCAGTGAAACCAGGGAGCACTGGGTCCACAGATTGTTACGCCCTCTTCAGCCCACAGGCTATTGCCTTGGGAATCAAACTTTTGAGCCTTGAGTGTTTGGTCCAAGCCGATGGGGGGATGCTGCAGCCAGACGATTATACAAGAGCCGTCTGTGGTGGAGATCACCTGCCGGGGGGCTTCAGGGCCGATCTGATTTGCCACGACCAAAGGCTCCGTCCAGAGGGGATTGCCACTGATAGCATACTTTTGAGCATAGACGTTCTCGTCACCGGTGGATGTGTCCGACCAGACGATCAGATGGTTGCCATCACCAAACTTGGCACTGAGGCCGCTGAACTCCAGATTGTAGGCTTGCCTGAGCGGTATCTCCATACCTGCCAGGAATCCAAGACAGCACATTAAGGCTAAAACTACGCATATCTGTTTCATAAGTACTCCCATAGCTTGCTAATAACTACCGTAAAGTAAAGCAATTTTCATTCCTTGTTTATGAATAGTTAGGCAAGACTGGTGAATAATTACCCGGTTCCAGTTAGGCCGCGATAAATCGTCAGTGTACACCCATTATTTCTCAATCTCCACTTAATGTCATTCCTGCCTTCGAGACTGTGTGAAAACTCATTCTGAGTCCCATCGGGACGATAATTTAGATAGCACCCGAATACCTGAAGTATGCCGATAGAGTCCCTTCGGGACGACATTTCAGATGAAGTTAATTGTCTGTCCTATAGTGCATTTTTTATCAAATATGCCGTCCCGATGGGACTCAGTGGTTTATCGCAATAATCATCGAATCTATCTAAAATGCCGTCCCCCTGGGACTCAAGATGGTGCCATCTGTACTTTTCACACAGCCTCGAAGGCAGGAATGACGATACGCATAACAGGAAAAAGCCTAATGCACGCCATGTTTAGGTGTACATGCAACAGTCTTTAGGTTTGGGTGCCTGGTATAGAGGGATTACTTGGGGAACGATCCTTGATGTTTATCGCTGTTAGATAGGATAATCCTTACTGATTGTGATGTTTGGAAGGTCGGGGCTAAACTCGGTGTCAAGCACGCTAAGTTGCTGACGGATAATGCCCCTGGCTCTCAAAGCGGGTTTCAGGATTAATTGATCAAACTCACCTTCGGGTATATCTTCCAGACTGACGGCATGCGGATAAAGCAGTTTCAGCATTCCGGTGCAAAGCTTGATCACGGCCTTTGTATCACGGGTGTCGGCTGTCCGAGGGATGTCCAGAGCTTCTTTGACAAGTTGAGAGTACTGAGGTTCCAGTCTTAATAGATGCATTACCTCCGAGAAGTACTCAGTGTTAAGGGCGTGGCCGTGAAGCTTCAGATCTTCGGTAAAGCGGAACAGAACCCAGCCTGGTATAAACCCATGGATGCGATCCACTAGGGCGGAAGAATGAAAAAACTCAGGCAGATGGCGGAAGAAATCTTCATGCCGGGGCTTCAACCTGCGGTCCAGAGCGATGTTGCCCAGCAGCATCAGACCACAATCCGAGACGTTTTTGTAATGTCCCACCACCACCTTGCCGTTTTCCAGATAGTTCTTGAAAGCCCCCAGAATATCCTGATCGTTGGCAAACTTGATAGTCTCCACCTCATCGAGAGTAAGGAAGTCATAATTGTTGATAACGCCAGGAGTTCTGGTGCTGATATTGTAGAATATGCCAGCCCTGGAGACAAAGCCGCCGCTTACTGTCCAGCCGTATTTGGAGAGGTTATTAAAGAGGTAGGATTTTCCTGTGCCTTTGGGGGCCAACTCGATCAGATTGAGATTGGGCTCCACGTGCACCAGCAGGCGGGAGATCATGGTAAGCTTTTTGTTTAAGGTGAATTCCAGCTTGCCATCCGGACCTCTATAATCGGGATTGACTTCCATGGAGCGGATCAAGAGGTCGATCCACTCTGAGATGCTGAATTGCTCCCTGGCTTCCAGATAATAGCTAAGATCAACCCGGTAGGGCTCAAAGGGACGGAAATCGCTCAATTCCACAAATCCATAGCCTCTCTCGTCCGGGCGCATATACGAGAGCGTTAATACTCCCCAAACTTCCCCTTCGTGCAGGCGTTCCAGTTTCTCCGGTTCCATCCACATGGATACCACGCCTTCCCGCATATTGATCCCCAGGTCGGGGATGGCAAAATTCATCTGTCCTCTGAGTAGGTCTGTGTTGATTATTATGCGAGAGAATATCTGAATAGGGCCGCTGCTTTGCAGAAGCATGCGTCTGAAACCTGACCCGCGGGGCGGAAACTTTTCGTCCATAAACTCCGCACAAGCCGAGGCATCAAATTCATCAAAACGGGTAAAGCATTTGATCAGCCAGTCTTTGATAAAGGAAGGCAGATTGCGTCCGGCAAAGACGGCTTGAGAGGCAGGATCTTTGAGCACGGATTCCAAAGGAAAGATGCTCTTGATCTTGGCTTCCAAATCCACTTTGGGAAGCTGTGATCTGGCGCTTTGGTCTTCCACTATCGTTCAAACATGTCCGTCAGAGGAGTTTCTTCAAAACCTCTACCGGGAGATTCACAGTCTCCATTGTTCTCAATTGTGTCTTCATAGTCATAGAGTTCCATCAGCTTTTCTTTAAATTTACCCGGAACCTCTCCATGGATAGCATATAAATCCAAGGTTTCGATAAACATCCTGATTGTCTGACGGATTGGTTTGAAGCTCGGATCGTTGCGTTTGAGGAAGTCATTCACCATGTGTGGCGGAAGTTCATGCTGCCAGGGTATGGCTCTTTGATGCACTTCCAGAAGAGCCTCCAACAGAGTTGTGATTTTGGCAACGCTTTCATGTTTGAGAACCAGCCCTCTGTCACCACTAAGTTGGTCAAACAAACCCAGTAAAAGCTTATGAGTGCTTGCATCACCCCGCTCCAGAGCAAAACGCGGCATATCATTGGCATCGTGTTTTTTTGCTCCCCAAAACACCTCCTCCTGCAATGACTTGGCAGATGCGGCAAGGGTATAGACAGGCAGCTTGTGTTCATCACCCATCCTCAGCAGCCAGGATAGGTTGCGGTATGAATTGAGGCGGCTCACTTTTCCCATGCGTCCCAGAATCTCCAGCTCGTCGATGAGAAGCACCCAGCCTTTGTAGCCCAGAGCTTTAACTAGCAGGGGGAAGAATTCCAGGAAAGACTTGAAATGGTCACGCAGCAAAAACTTGGGCATGGCTTGAAACTCATATTTACGATCTTGCTTAACCAGATGTTTGGCAAAGCTGAGGTTTTCCTTTTTCCCCATCAGGCAGTTATAAAGAACAATCATGTCTCTGGAATCGAAATTTGCAAAACTCTGAAACATCAATAGAGGTAGAGGGTGACACAGTTTGTCTATACTCTCCAGCAGTTCATCCCATTTTTGTGGTGTGATGCGATGATCCAACAGCTTCTTGAGGAGGCCAGGGATTTGAGAATCATGGGTGATTACTCTGGAGGCCAGGGCAGGGAAAAAGGATGTTACATTGTTCAATCCCAGGTCTGGACTCAGGCTGATATAGCTCACGGCGTAGCCCTGGGCGAGAATGTGCTTTTCCACCTGTTTCAGAAAGTGGGTCTTTCCCTGTCCATACTCACCCCAGAGCACTCTGCCTATTACTGGCTTTCCTTTTGCTAAGTCATTGAGGTCTTGGTCAATAATGCTAAGCTGAGTCTGCCTGAGGTCTGGCAGCTGGCCAACCAGTTCCCGGGATGGGATTCCCGCCCGTACTGCCTCCAGCACTTGGATGCTAAGCTCTTTTTCCGTATAGTTTTGTACCATACTTACACTCCCCAGAATCCGTGTGTGGATTTTGTAAGTAACTGGCGAAAGCTTGAATAACTGTTTGGTGCCTTGGGCTTAGCTTCCGCTTCTGCTGCCATATCCATGACCCCCAGTTCGATCAATTTGGCTCTTAAGGCTTCCATATCATTGTCACTTATCAGGTCCCGGTAGATTAGGTCTGCGTCTATCAAATCGGCATACAAGTTTAAGCGGGGCTGCTGCTCAAAACCCGGCTGAATCCTCATCCAGAGGGCGTGATAACTCTGTAAGCCGTTTTTCTCATCCTCAATTATCGCCTTGTTACCACACACCAAGACAAGGATATTCTTAAAGAAATCCAGATCGTCGATCAGTTGCCGCAGAAACTCGTAGCAGTCTCTGCGTCTGAGAGGTGTATAATGTACCAGGCTTTCAGATTGAGGCAGGATAGCCTCAAACTGGTCGATGAGCAGCACCACTCCCTTGTAGCCCATCAGCTTGATGATCTCGGTGAGAGAATAGATCCAGCTACGGGCATTATGACGAGCCAGAGTCTCATAAAGTTTTGTAGCACTTTTATGAGTGCGCTCCACCTTTTCTCCCCTTATCCAGGCTCTCGCGACATCTTTGAAATCCCTGTCTTTCTCTGCCACGGCTTCCATAAATGAGTGCAGAAATTTCCTGAAGGCAAAATCCAGTTCCAGGGGGTTGACGACCTCGTGGATACAGGTTCTGATATGCTTTCTGGCTTCGTGCAGATCAGCCTTCTCGCGCTCGCACAGAAAATCTGATAAAATGCCGCCATGCTCTTCCCATTGCCTGGCATCGTAACCGAGGCGAGTTAATAGAATCCTACCCAGAGCCTGCTCTAGAGCGTCCAGATCAAGCTCGGATGCTAAAGCGCGGTACAAGGCCACGGTATCGGTAAGTCTGTAACCCGTTCGGGACAGGTCAATGCTAACAGAGAAAAAACCTCTCTCCTCGGCAGAGATGCGGATATCGTTGATAAAATGACTCTTGCCGGTACCGCTGTCTCCGTAGAGGATCTTCACCTTGCTGCCCCCTAACGCGATCACCTGATCCAAGCAATATTCTTTCATCACACGCAGCCAGTCATTGTTTACGGTAAGATACTGCAGGAGTTCATGATCCAGTGGAGGATTGCCTCCACGTAGCAGTTCCAGATCAGTGTGATTTGGCTTATTCATCTGCGGCAATCAAATGGATTGTAAGAGTGGAAGCTTTAATTGTTTCACCGGAAGCGGTGCGGATCAGATACATCTTTCGGACGTCTCTGCTAAAGCCAAGTTCGATCCGGAATCTATCATATGAAGAGCCTGAGCTGTTAAGGCGCCCCAGGTCCCAAAGGAAGTTTTCCAGCTTGTAATCAGCGGCTGCGGGAGACAGGCTAAACAGGTCAAAGAGGTCTTTCAGGGCAACACTGTAACCATATTTGGGTTCTTGGCAGCCATACATGCGAGTGTTTGCAAAAATGTAGGCTTTTTGAAGCCGTTTGAAGAAAGCCGAGGCATTAAAGGTGCTGTTCAGCCTTTTGTAAAGTGTTTCGACCAGCTTGACTACTTTGGAGAGTTCCAGATCTGTAATCTGCTGTTTTTTTCTTCCGATCTTTATGAGCAGATAGAAGTCTTCCAAATTCACGGTTAAATTAATAGGACCGATGTCAATACTGCTGCCTTCATGCTCCAAAGGAATAGACCTGGCGGTGAGAAGTTCTGCCAGTTTTGCAGCGTATGCGTTGCTGTCTGTGTAGAGCTCTTTCAATCCGTTGATCTCAGATCTCACTCCCTCCAGATATTCGTTGACCCTCTCCCAAAAGCAAGGCTCAATATCCAAAATACCTTGCGCCGAGGCTTCACCAAGGAGGATGTTATGATTCTTTGACGCAGCAAGCATCGAACTGTAGTGCTTGTGAAGTCTATCCAGATCCTTGTGTTTTTGCATAACTAACTCCTGCTTATCAATATTGCTCTCTATCCTTCATCCGTCTGAAGGGCAAGAGCTTTAAGCATTTTTTACCTGATGCCTAGGAAGACAAAAAAAAACGTCAAGGGAAGTTCTGAATTATATTATGCATTTGTCTTTACAGTTGATATGCAATACCTGTTTGATCAATACCGGTACGGGCTTCTAAAGAAGCTACCAGTTCTCTTCGTACAGATTAGGCACAAATCCAATAGTCCCGAAATTCTTCTGGGAAGTTTGAACGTTGATGACTGGATCAAATGGATTGTTAGAAAAGACCATTTCACATGTAGCAACATATGGAGGCATTAGGTTGTTCCCTGCTAGCAGAATCGAAACTCCCATCTCAATCCGCACTCACTTCAAACGCATCTCATACCCATGTGACACGCATGATTTTACATGGGTGTCACATGGGTGTCACATGGGTGTCTCATGCGTGTCGTATCAGTTAGAAGTGAGAAGTGAGAAGTGACAAGTGACAAGTCAGGTAAGCGCATAGCTGGGAGACTAAAGGGAATTGAGGGGAAGATAAAGGGCTTACGACAGACTAGCCAAAGACCCAGATCAAAAACGGCAGATAGAACAGGGCAATCAGGATGGAGATTGAGACCATGGTGGCGGCAAATTCCTTATCCATGTTCTCCAGATTGGCAAAAATCAGGGTGTTGAAGCCCACCGGAGTGGCCGAAGTTACGATTACCACGGTGCGGGTGATGCCTTCCAGACCGAAGATCATCGCCAACAGCAATCCCAGTCCCAAGCCCAGCCCCATCCGAATGAAGACCGCCAGGAAGGCTTTGCCCAGGTTCTTCAGCATGGGCTCAAAATACAGGCCCAGAGCGATCATGATCAGCGGTGTGGTGGGTTGGCCGATCAGGTTCAGAAATTCCACGCTGAGGGGCGGCAGACTGACGTTCATGGCCTTGAAGGCAAAGGCTGCAATCATCGCCCAGAGGGGAGGGAGCTTCAGAAACTTGTTCCAGTCGATGTGGTCGCCCTTGCTGCTATCGCCGTATTTGATGGCGTTGTAATAAGTAAAAGTGAAGATCAGGAAGGTATTGCCCATGTCAAAGAGCGTGGCACGTGCCAGGCCTTCGTTCTCGTAGCGCGCCAGAAAGAAAGGCAGGGCATAGGAAGTATTCATGATCATTGTGCCCACCAGGAAGCTGCCAAAAGTAGTTTTGGGGAGTTTTAGCAGGCGTCCGGTCGCCCCGGATATCCCATACATGGCAAAGACTACCAGCATGGCTGAGATGGGGATAAAGATCATCTCGGCACCCAGCTGTACCCGGCTGATGGAGAGGATGGTGAGCGCTGGCAGCGAGACCGTGAGCACAAAGCGCAACAGCACTGTGGCATCGTCCTTCTTCAAAAGCTTGAGATACTTGAACCCGACGCCCAAAAAGAAGGCGAGAATCAGCGGAATGATCTTTTGAATAAAGGGATTCAAGGGCTACTGCTCCGGATGATAAAAGCTGCGATAGAGCAGATCGAGCGCTGCATCCAGCTTCTGATTGTGCAGGGCTTCGAGCTCTGTGTGAGGCTTTTCCCTAAAGTCCCAGCCAGGCTTGCCCCAGAGGGTCTTCTTCAGGCTCCATTTGTGTTTGAAGCTGCGTTCTTCCAAGCTCTTGAGGCTTTCCAATTGCTCGGTGGAGAAGCGTTTATGCAGGCCTCGTTTATATAGCAATGAGCTATCTATTTTGAGCGGATAAACTTCCACTATGTCTATGATCTTGAGGATTTCGGGCTTGGTGAAGCTATGGGAACTGCTTAGTTCGTTATAGATTTCCTGCTGGCTGTGAAAAGTGCGGCCGTTAACCAGTGCCAGAGCCCCTTCGGAGAGGTTCTGCGCTCTGATCTCCCGGACTGTGGTGGAATTGAAGCTGTATTTCAGGTTTTGCATCACTTCCTGTTCAAAGACGTTCTGGATGATGAAAAGAGCTATGAAAGAGAAGAAAAAGGCCATCAGGGGAGCCAGAATCCAACCCATGGAGATGCGTCCCAGGATATTCAGCTTCAGGTTTTTACCACCTTTAACCAGGCCGATTCCCACGACTGCGCCGACCACTACCTGGGTGCTGGAAACGGGCACCAATGGAATGGGGGGAATACCCAGCTTCAGGAAGGCCTCATGCAGGCCCCGGGAAGCAAAGAGAAAGAGCACAATTGCTTGGGCCAGCAGAACTATCAGGGCTGTTATTGGAGAGAGATGCAGCAGGTCGCGTCCCACGGTGCGCATCACTTTGTGGCTGTAGGTATAGATGCCCACGACAATTGAGACTGCGCCGATGATATAGAGCTGTTGCACACCATCCAGAGTGTAGAGCCCGCCCAGAGACAGATCCCGGAAGGGACTGACGGGCACGAAGACGCCCACCACGTTTGCAATGTTATTGGCACCCAGAGAGTAAGCTGCAAAAGCTCCCACCAGCACCAATGCTATCCTGGTGTAATAGTCCTGTTCCAAAAGGTGCATCTTGCTGCGGTTAAGTGCGCGGCGGAAGATGTAAAATAGCAGGGCGGAGATGCCTCCGGAAAGCAGAAATGCCGTTACCCAGGAGGAGGCAATAGTCAAAAGTGAGGCAAAATCTGTGAGTCTGCCGCTAAAAAAATTCCAGCCAATGATGGCACCGACAATAGTCTGAGAAGTGGAAACGGGAATCCTGATCCGCACCATCACGGTGATGGCAGCGGCAGCCGAGAGCGCCACGGTGAAGGCTCCGCCCAGAGCATCGACCGAGCCCAGGCGTCCCAGGGTCTGCGAGGGGCCGCTTCCTTCCAGGATGGCTCCCAGAGAGATGAAGATGGCAGCGATCAGAGCAGCCTGGCGGAATCTGAGCATGCGGGTCTCAACCGCGGCACCGAAGATGTTTCCGGTGTCGTTTGCTCCCAAAGTCCAGCCCAAAAAGAGGCCGCTGATCAGATAGATGAAGACCATATCTTACAATTGACGCTTGATAGTGTAGATTGCCAGGCGGTCACAGACGGCCTGGGCGTAATCCGAGATCTTCTCGATGTGGATGGCAAAGAAGCGCAATTGACTCTTCTGAGAGAGTTCAATATCTATGGCAAAGATCTGGCGGCGCAGCTTCTCTCCCAATTGATCTGCTTCGCGTTCAAAGAAATAGACCTTGTGAATATAGTTGTTCACAGCTGGTAAATCCCGGAAGAAGGAACGGACGGCAAAAGTGAGCTGCTCCACAGCATTGACAGAGGCGCGGGTGGTTTGCAGCCAGAGATCGTCCAGCTCGGAGGGGATGATAGGATTCTCGATGGAGAATTGCACCAGGGAATCCTTCATGTTGTCGATCACCTCGTCTGTGTTTTCCAGGATGGCCAAAACGTCTCCGCGGTTCTCCGGAATCAGAGTGCGTTCATAGAGGAAACGCTCGATGCCCACGCGCAGATCGTCTGCTTTGGCTTCGTTGGTGCGGAGCTGAGCGAGGCGTTCCTCAAACTGCTCGTGCCGGTCCAGCAGATAGTCTTCCACAGCCAGTTGGAAGAGAGTGGCGGAATCGCTGACGATATCCAGAAAGGCATCTATCTGCGATTCTATGAACTTGGTTGTCCTGAGTAACATTGCCATAATCCATCCTTGCTAGTTCTTGTG
The DNA here is from genome assembly GCA_023421135.1 of Candidatus Cloacimonadota bacterium. Taxonomy (GTDB): domain Bacteria; phylum Cloacimonadota; class Cloacimonadia; order Cloacimonadales; family Cloacimonadaceae; genus PHBP01. The sequence continues at coordinate 21,377 of JAEZUG010000019.1, forward strand.
TTTGGTGTGGCAAACCCCGATATACTCCTGTGCCAGAAGGTCGCCAGGTATCTTGGAACAGACATCTCTGCCAATTCGGAGATTGACAAATCGTGATAATACTAGCTTAATATTACTTGGCTTTCTGTCAAGCCTCAGATGCAGAATTATCCCTCACCACTTGCGAAAGATGAAGAAAACTGCCAGAATTATGAAGGCAAAGCCTACCAGATAGTTCCAGCGAACCTGCTCCTTCAGGTAGAAGATGCTGAAGAGAGTGAAGACTATGAGCGTGATCACTTCCTGGATGGTCTTGAGCTGGAAAGCGCTGAAGGTACCATGTCCGATGCGGTTGGCAGGCACCTGAAAGCAGTATTCAAAGAAGGCCAGTCCCCAGCTCAGCAGGATCACCAGATAAAGCGGAGCATTCTTATATTTCAGATGTCCATACCAGGCGAAGGTCATAAACACATTTGAGATAGTGAGTAAGATGATAGTTTTCATAAATCTATTCCGAGTATTTAATCAGCAGCTCCAGTGGCATGCCGGAGGCGGGATCACCTCCCTCCTGCAGGCTGAGACGGATTCCCCGATAGACGAAATCTGCGGCTTCTTCCACACAGACCGCCAGGGCTTTGCCTTCCAGATATGAGGCCAGCAGCACGGAGGCAAAGACATCTCCCGCTCCCGGGCAATCTGAGGGCAGATAATGGCTTTCCTGATATATCCTGGTACCAGTTGAATCCAAGCCCAGCGTGGCAGTCCAGCCATCTTTGGGACGGCAGGCAGAAGTGATCAGCACAGCTTTGGCACCCAGTTTCTGCAGTCTGTGGCAGTAATCATAAGCTTGCTCTGGAGAGATGCCCGGATCGTAGGCTTCGCCCAAAAGCAGAGCTGCCTCACTGAGATTGGGGGTGATGATATCTGCAAAGGGTAAGAGTGAGCGCATGGCTTCCACCATCCGATAGTCGTAGCAGCTGTAGAGCTTTCCGGCATCTGCCATCACGGGATCGATCAGCACCGGAGCACCAACGGCGGCAAAGGCACGGATGGCTTCCTGAATCATCTGGCACTGCTTTGGACCGGAGAGAAAACCGCTGTATATGGCATCAAAGCTCACGTTCAGCTCTTTCCAGTGAGCAATGCTATCCTGCATCTGAGAGCTCAGATCCAGCAGCCTGTAGCCGGGATAATCCGTATTGGTGGAGAGGATGCAGGAGGGTAGCACAGCCACCTGCAAGCCCCTGCTATACATGATGGGGATACAGGCCAGAAGGGAGGTGTGGCCCCATCCGGAGAGGTCATGAATGGCCAATATCCGCTTCATGGCCTTTTGTCTTAAGCTCCTGACTTCAGTTCTTGCCAATAGACCATTGCCCTTCTGAAATGGGGGATCACGATTGAGCCTCCCACGATCAGGGCGATATTCAGCGCTTCATTGAGCTCCTCGTCATTCACACCCTCTTCATGGCATCTAACCAGATGATAGCGGATGCAATCGTCACAACGCAGCACTGCTGAGCTCACCAAGCCCAGAAGCTCTTTGGTCTTGCGCGGCAAAGCTCCTTCCTGATAGGCGGCCTCATCGAGGTTGAAGAAGCGTTTGATGCCCAGGCTGGCCTCTTTCAGCACCAGTTCGTTCTGAGCTTCCCGGGTTCTCTTGAAGTCTTCCGGCTTCACTCTTCTTCCTTGAGCTCGTGGTAAATCTTGCGGATGTCTTCCGCGGAGATTTCGAAGGGGTTGTTGGCCATATTGCGGCTGGAGAGCACTTCCGGCAGACGGTTGTCTATAAAGCTTTGAGAGATGGGGAAGTCCAGAGAGATCTGCAGGGCTTCCAGCCATTTGTAAAATTGATCCCGGCTGATGTTCAGATACTCAAAGAGACTATCCAGCTCTTTCTTGATAGATGGATAATAAAGATCCATCACGCTGCGCATCACGATGCCATTGGCCAGGCCGTGGGGAACCCCATATTCCGTGGTGAGCGGATAACCGATGGAGTGTTGCAGTGTAGTGCTGGCATGAGCGATCACCATGCCTCCATAGAGCGAAGCGCGCATCATCTCCGTGCGAGCCTCCAGGTCATTAGGATGGCTCATGCACTTGGGCAGATTGGTATATATAGTCTTGATTCCATTGTAGATCATGGGATACATGATGGGATTGCGTTTGTTTGAATACAGCCCTTCCAGGAGATGCGAGAGGGCATCTATGCCTGTGTGAAGGGTTACTTCCGGGCTCAGACTGAGCGTGAAAGCGGGCTCCAGAATGGCGGTATGCGGAAAGGCCAGTTCAGAGCCAAAGCCTGCTTTCTTGCCAGCTTTGAGATCGGTGAGCACGGAGTAGGGCGTGACCTCGGTGCCGGTTCCGGAAGTGGTGGGAACGGCCACTAGGGGAAAAGCTTTGGTATAGAGCGAGGCCTTGTATATATCCTCTATTCTGGTGTGATTGGCTGCCACCAGACTGATGGCTTTGGCTGCGTCTATAGGGCTGCCTCCTCCGATGCCGATCAGGAAGTCACAATTGGTTTCCAGCAGCTCCCGGGCTCCTGCCATCACTATTTCCAGGCTGGGGTTTTCAGACACTTTATCAAAGATGTGCCAATCTAATCCGCCTTCTTTTAACGTGGCCAGAATAGCATCCTGGGCTCCGCTCTTTTTGGCAGAATTCTTCCCAGTGACCAGCAGGGCTTTATTGCCCAGCTTAAAGAGCTGTCCTTTGGCTCTGTACAGGGCGTTCTCCGCAAAGGATATCCTGGTAGGAACGTAAAACATCATTGCCTCACATAGCTCTGCCGGGCTCTCTGAGTTGTATCCGCTCCGGCAGGCAGAATTTGCGTATATTTTCCCGAACTGCCAGTTTTATGTCAAGGACAAAAAGCAGCAGGCTGGCAGAATTGAGGAAGAAGGATGGGCAAAACAGCTCTCCAGAGAAGCCCAATCTGCTTGTGGCAAAATTTCAGCACTGCTATGTGGAGAATTGAAATATTCAGCTTGCTAAGAGTGCGCATTGCCCTAGATTATACTCGTACAACTCGTGAATCAAAGTATAAGTTTAAAAAACCTAAATTGAACAGCGGGGAGGATTTAAGAACCGCAAACTCATTCCGTTTCGTTTGGTATATTTACTTGCTTTAAGTGTTATGGTGCTTGTGCCGATTGTGCTTTGCGGACAGGCCACTGGAAGCTTCAGGTTGTTCTTCGATGATATGGTGGCCTCCGGCTTTGCCAATTGGTCTTACGATCTGGGTGATCCAGGTTTTATTCACGGGGATGGAAATCCATATACTGTGGATGCTCTGATCCCGATGTATTATCACACCTTTGCTTACAACAGATTTGGCTGGGGTGAGGGCTCGGACTATTCCTGCCTGATGGAAGATCTTCCCTTTGCCGCAGTTCCCGGGGATCTTCACGTGTCCGACTATACGGATTTTGAATTAGTGGGTTTCAACCGCATCAATACAGTTAATCCCTTGGGAGTTTGGGGCACTTTGGCAGAATCCGGCGAAGCCAGAACCTATGTGGCACCTTACTATCTTCTCACCTGTAATGGCGAATGGATGACTTTGGCGGATATCCAGTTAGATGCCATCCTGCCCTATGCCACTGCGGAGACCATGCGTGCCAATCTCCTGGCATTTGGTCCTCTGTATGCCGGTGCGGAAAACTGGCAGAATGATATGGGAACCGGGCATCCGGTCACCGGTCACGGTCGGGCCAGAATCTCGGGTGGTAGTGTAAACTTCCTGGCGGCAATGGATAACGGCACTCATCAGATTGAGTTTGACATCGTCACCTTTGATTACCTGATTCAGGGTGAGACGGGTTCCTACGATATGATTATCGATGTCTATCCTGCCGGCCTGGAACACAATATTGCCAATCCGGAAGTGGATGTGGACGCTGTCTTCCCGCAGCATTTTGATCTGCCCGATGTGGATCTGTCCTTGGATGTGATTATTGCCGTCGGGGGCGGACCTCTGGCTGCCAATGATACCTGGATCAACCAGGTTCCGGAGCTGCCGGGCGGAGCTTTACCTGCCGGGATAGCTGAGTTTGCCCCGGTCTATTGGGATATCTCCACCACTCTCGAAAACTACAACATGGATATCGTTTTTGATTTCACAGATTTCCTGCCCTTCGGAGACCCAGCCAATTGGCGGCTCTGCAAGCGGGATAGCGAATTGGCGGCCTGGGTGATTTATCCCAATATCTCAGTGGCAGGAAACACAATCACTGCTTGGGGAGTTATTGATCTCAGCGAGTGGGCACTCGGTAATACAGAGCCCACCCTGCCGGTCGAACTCTCTGCCTTTACAGCGTTTGTGACCAGTGATAATCTGGTGAGCCTGGAGTGGATTACCCAATCCGAGACCAATCTGAGCGGCTACAATATCCTGCGTGGCAACACAGATGATCTGGGAACGGCTCTCGATCTGCAGCACTTTATCGAGGCTTCCAATAGCTCCACCAGCCATAGTTATAGCTTTGTGGAAGAAACAGCTCTGGAACCGGGAACCTATTACTATTGGCTTCAGGCGGTGGAATTGAATGGTGAGTTTGCCTACCACGGCCCGGCTCAGGTTACCGTTAGTCCGGAAGGTGGGGAGAATCCTCCTGAGGTGCCAACGCCGGTTGCCAGGCTGAACGTCTTCCCCAATCCCTTCAATCCGCTCACCCGGATAGCAGTATTTTTACCGGATCAGCACAGTGGACAGTGCTCGATCTACAACTCCCGTGGAGAGCTCGTGTATCAATATGCTCCTCAATCCTTTAACGAAGGCTGGAACTATCTATCCTGGAACGGAACGGATGCCTCCGGTCAGCCTTGCGGCAGTGGCATTTACCTGATCAGAGTATCTGGCGGTGACTTGTCTCTGCAATCCAAAGTAGTCTTGATGAAGTAAGACCTATTACAATAAAGTGCCCCGGACTGGTTCCGGGGCTCTTATTATTAGTGACAAGTGACGAGTGACAAGTGACGAGAGAGTGAACAGTGATCAGTGCTGTGCTTCGCCCTAAAACTGGTCTGCCAATTCACCCCAAAGCCTCATTTCGTTCCGCTTTGGGGACCCCGAAATCTCCGAATTGGCAGAAACACTCCGCAAGTGAATTGAGCTTTTATAATCAAAACAGAGAATAAGAGGAAAAGAGGATTCTCCAAGGAGTTCAGGAGGCTTTCTGCCGCAGAGAATGTAGTGGCGGACTCCGATCCGCCACAAACACTCTGTCAGTGAACAGTGCGTTTTTGATTAAAACAGAGGAAAAGAGGAAAAGAGGAAATCACAATGAGTTATGAAGGGATGAAAGCCCTGAAGGGGCGATCATCTGCAAGCGATGGGCGGCAGCCCGTCGACCAAGGGGATAAATCCACCAGATGAAAGCCCTGAAGGGGCGCTATCTGTTGAAATAGAAACCAGAAAGACTATAGAATAGTTACCAGTTTCCGGAAATGCAGCTAAAAACCTTAAGAGTACACCCATTACCACCCAATGTTCTCGTCATGTCATTCCTGCCTTCCCACCCCACTAAAGCGCAAGCGGTTTGGCGAGGACCCCGATCTCAGGAATGATGATACGCAGAGCAGGGAGATCAAACCTAATACGCACCTTGCTTGACGGCATGTGCAACGGTCTCTTATCTGTTTTCGGTGATCCAGATGGGATTGCCAACACCTCATTATATTACCCGTTTTCCCCAATTTGAAGTTTCAGTGAGGGTTCTCACCTAAAACTGCTGGAATTTATCTTGCAAAGGATGATTTTTTTACTTGACAACTGGAAGGAAGCGTGAAGAACATGCATGTGATAGCGAGGCGTCGTCCCAGGACGGGACGCAGGCTTCCGGGAGGTTCGCGATGCGTAAAAGAGCACTATGGTTTGTCGTTTGGTTTTGTGCGCTCGCCCTGAGCGCTCAGCCGCCCGAGTGGGAGATCTCCGTCCCACCAGTATATGTAACCCAAACCCACTATGACTATATGAACGGCGGCTATGCCGACCTGCCCCTGGCAGAATTTCCTCTCACTCTGGGCGGTGGGAGGATGATGACATATCATGCCCGCCGGGGAAGCTACTCCAGCCTGCGCAAAGTTTATTTCAATTACATAGATGGGCTGGATCAGTTGCAGCCAATAGTTGATCCCTGGCAGGACGTGAGCCTGAACATGGGCTTTCCCTCACTGGCATTTGACCCCACGCTCAACCGTGCCCTCTTCTCCTGGCACGAATCCCACGACGCGGATACCCCCCTGGAAGTGGTGTTTATGCACGAGTATGACCCCTTGGGCGTCCCCGGTCTCTACAGCAACCGCTTCACCGTGTTTGACCCGCCCGCCATCCCCTCTGGGCACGAGAATGACGAATTCATCTGGCCCAGCATCAAGACGGGACCATCCCCAAACCCCGGGATGAGAAGAGTTTACATCCTGGCAAGGAACAACACCGCCGGTGCGAACGGCAATCCCATCAACAACGTGATGGTTGCCTACGCGGATTACGATGAAGCGCTGCTGAACGCTGGACAGAACCTGAACTGGACTTATAACACCATTCCGCTGCTGGATGACTGGCAAAACTACACTGGAGATCTCAACCGCCGGATGCATGGTTCATTCGCGGTGGGTGATGACGGCAGAATCTACTACGCCGGCTACCACTATGCCTACGATGAGGTTGCCGAAGAATCACTCGCAGGGCCAGACCTCGACGTCTTCGTCTGCGACAACTACGGCGCCGGAGCCTGGCAGCATTACAGCCTCTCCAGCAGGATTCCCTCCTCCAACCCCTGGAATCCCGTGCTGAGCCGCCATGCATTCTACTACGGCGCCCCGCCCGAGGAAGAGATTCCCATCCCCGACGAGGAGATTTACTACTACATCTCCAACAGCAGCCATTTCAACCTCTATACAGATTCGCAGGGCAAGCTGCACATGCCGGGTCTGTGGATGCTGTGCCTTGGAGAGCAGAATTATGCGATCTGGGAAGCGACAACTGTGAAGGAAGCGGTGTTTGATCCCGACACCCACGAGTTCAGTATCCGCGAGGTCTATCCCGTGGCGGGAACCAGTTCCGACGATCTCTGGTGGATGCCTTGGGACACCGACGGCGACCTGATCGCTGATAACTGGCCCCCGATCCACCTCCAGCCGGAGATGACGCTAAACTGCTTCCCCTGGTGCCATTGGGATTTGGTCCAGGGAATTGGGATTATGGTGTCGCAAAGCAACTACACGCGCCTGACCGGAAGCGGCGATGGAACGCTCGTTTGCCTCTGGCAGGATAGTTACAAGGCGCGGATGTATCACCTCAACCCCGATGAATATCCTCAGAATGCCCCTTACTCGGATAATCCGGAGATATATCTCTCCGTGAGCCTGGACAATGGAGCTCACTGGCTGGAGCCCATCGTCTTCAGCGCGGTGGATACTCCCGAACTGGCGGGAATGACGCCTATGTGGGTCAATCCTTCCAATGACCTGCTGTCCCTAAATAGCGGGAATCCGGAGCAATGGAAACGCCTCTTTCTGATGTTTCTGGACGACCACAACTGGGGTCCTGCGCTGCCGCCCTCGCAAGAGGTAGACTGGGGCAACATCATGTATATGGCGCTGGATTTCGCAGTACCGGCGGTGGGTATCTCCACCCCGGAACTCCCTCCCGCTATGCCCACGCAGCTAAAGGCCTGGCCCAATCCCTTCGCAGCTTCCTGCCGTTTGGAGTTCTCCCTGCCCACACGCGGAGCCGCCGAACTGGTGGTCTATAACCTCCGCGGGCAGGTAGTGCGCCGCCTTGACACTGGTTATCTCCAGGAAGGTGAACACAGTCTGGCTTGGGACGGTCACGACGATTCCGGAGCGAGCTGTGCGCAGGGCATCTATCTGCTGAAACTTAGCCAGCAAGGCAAAGACCTCGCCACGCGGAGAATAACTCTCCTGCGCAGATGACTGGGCTGATATAATAAACAAGAGACAGTTGCATATGCCCCAATACATGGTGCGTATTGGGTTTCTTCTCCCTGCTCCGCGTATCGTCATTCCTGCGACCGGGGTCCTCGCCAAACCGCTTGCGGTTTGGTGGGGTGGGAACGAGACTGTGTCAAAAGGAGCAGAATGTCCCGAGCTTGCCAGGAAGTCCGGAACGAAGTGGAGGACGCTGATTGTCACTCTGTCACTGAATCGACACCCATGAGACACCCATGTGACACCCATGTGACACCCATGTAAACTCATGCGTGTCTAATGAGTATGAGATGCGTATTTTACGGGTACTCTTTTAGTGAACAGATAGGTAAGCGCATAGCTGGGAGACTGCGGCTCACCTCTATTCACCATTAACTTTTCACTATTAACTTGTAGGGGCAGACCTGTTTGTCTGCCCGTGCCCTGTTCTGCCAAATCACCCCAAACCCCAAACTTCTAACTTCTAACTCCTAACTTCCAACTGAAAAAAGTATTGACACCAGAGGCGCCTCTGATATCTTGGCATTCCAAAGAGGTTCAATAGATAATGTGCTTTAATAGAAAGAAACAGACTTGTCCAAGTAAGATCGATAGATTTTCCAACAGAGCGTTTGCGCATAGCAGATGCTCTTTTTTTTTGGAGTAAATTCTGATGATGATTGACGAGATTATCCGCCTGGCCCTGGCCGAAGATATCGGCACCGGGGATATCACCACCCGCTATCTGGATCTGGAAGCCGTCCGCAGCACAGCCTATATGGTTGCCAAAGCCGAAGGCATCATCGCCGGAACCGAGATTGCTCATAAGGTCTTCAAGGCTGTCGATCCCGAGCTTAAAGTAACTCTTTACAAGAAGGATGGAGATAGCGTTCAACCCACCGAGGAAATCATGCGGATCGAAGGTAAGGCCTCCTCTATTTTGATGGGAGAGCGCACTGCGTTGAACTTCATCCAAAGAATGAGCGGGATTGCCACCCGCACCCGCAGTATCGTCACTGCCCTGGGCAAGACTTCCACCCGGCTTTTGGATACCCGCAAGACCACTCCGCTCCTGCGGGAACTGGAGAAACAGGCTGTCAAGATCGGCGGAGGCTACAATCACCGTTTTGGGCTCTACGATATGATCCTCCTCAAGGAGAACCACATCCGGGCGGCCGGTGGCATCTCGGAAGCCGTTCGCAGGGTCAAGCTTCACAACACCAGCTACAAAATCGAGTGTGAAGTCACCAATCCCGCCGAGCTCGAGGAAGCCGTCAATGCCGGTGTGGACAGGGTTATGCTGGACAATATGAAGCCCAGGGACATCCGCGCTGCCGTGAAGAAATATGGCAAGAGGGTGGAGCTGGAAGTATCCGGAGGCATCACCGAAGAAAGCGCAGCGATTCTGGCCAAAGCGGGGGTGCACTATATCTCCTCCGGTGCCATGACGCACTCGTATAAATCATTGGACATCAGTTTATTATTTAAGGAGTAAGGATGGAAGAAACTTTAAAGATACTTATACAAATGCAAAGCCTGGACGACAAGATTGGTCAGTACCGTCAGTTGCAGGATGAATTGCCCAAACAGCTCAATTCTATCCTGGAAAAAGTGGAAATCGCCACTGCCAAGCTCCTGGAAACTGAAACTCAAAGAGCCGAGCTGGGCAAGAAGCTCCGTGCCGTGGAAATGGATATCAAGAGCAACCAGGAGCAGGCCAAAAAGTATGCCACGCAGCTCACAGATATAAAGACTAACAAAGAATATAAGGCTCTGAATAGCGAGATTGCTTTTCTGCACAGTAAGATCTCCGATCTGGAGAGTGGTGAGCTCGAGCTTATGGACGAAGATGCAGTCTTTAAGAAACAGATAGATGAAGACAAGGCTGCTCTAGCCGCCGCGGAACAGGAAAAGAAGGACAAAGAGGGTGATCTCCGGGCTCAGATCAGTAAACTGGAAGCTACTATCGAGGAGACCAGAGCCGCCCGCAACGATCTGGCACGCACTCTGCCCACTTCGTTGATCAAACAATATGGCAACATGATCAAGAACCGCAACAACAAAGCTGTTTCTTTTATCCGGAACGACGCCTGCAGCATCTGTGGTTTTAATCTCCGTCCTCAGATCAAGATCGACCTTCAGCTTCGTCGCAAGATCATCAATTGTGAAAATTGCGGCCGCATCCTGATCATCCCCTTCGCCGAAGTAAGTCCGGCAGAAGATTGATCTTTCCATTAGTTTAATTATTATAGAATCCGCTTCAGGAAGACGAAGATGTCTGCTGCGTCACTTGTGACGTGGAGGAAAGTCCGGACACCATAGGGCAGGATACTTCCTAACGGGAAGCTGCAGCAATGCAGAGCCAGCTCCACAGAAATAAACCGCGCAGTGCCCCTCCGGGGTTTACATCAGTAGAGCCCGGAAGGGTGCTGCGTAAGGGTGAAATGGCGGTGTAAGAGACCACCGGTGAGGGTGGTGACATCCTCAGCCAGGAAAGCCTTATCCGGTGCAATGCCAAATAGGAAAGCTTGCGTGGCCCGCGCACTTAGCTTTCGGGTAGGCAGCTTGAACCCTCTCCCGGAAACGGGAGCCAGCGTCGCGAGACAGGGTCCAGAGGAATAGACATCAGCTTGCTTGCAAGCCAACAGAATCCGGCTTATCGATCGTCCTGAAGCGGTGTTTTATCTCGGATATGTTTGGACCAAGTTCTGCCGCTATCTATTGGTGTCCATCAAGCTCTGAGCCTGGACTGGAGTACATTTGTGGTTCATCTATCTTAGCCTCAGACGTGAATATTCCCAGTTACCTGGAAAGGTACTTCGGGAATCTATTTTTCGGAAACTTGTCTATACATTTCCACAGTTTCTGGGTTGCTTGTTGACTCTTTTACTACGGTTTATTATCTTGTTGTGCAAGCTATTAACCTGTCTTAGCCCTAGCGGTGATGGCAGAACGGCGACAAGCCGGATTGTGGATAGCAGAAAAGCTTGAAAATATATCTTGACATCATCAAGGGATGCGGTAGCTTGTAGTCAGGTTCGGACTCTAAGGTCGGAGCCCATTGAAGTGAAAATTAGAAAAAGAATCTTAATACACGTGTTTTCAGGAGGAATTATGAAACACATACGTTTATTTTTGTTGATGCTTCTCGTAGCTTTTTCGGGAGTACTGTTAGCTAACCAAGCGCTTGATTGCGGTATCGAGAGAGCAAACCCGAGTGGAAACCATGTTCAGGTTGCCTCTACGCTTGATATCACGGATGCATTCACTTTTGAGTGTTGGATTTATCCCACGGATTTGGGAAATGTTGCAGACCATCAGGAAATTAAAGACTTCGGTCGGACAATATTCTCTTCATCTACTGGTAACCCAGCAGCCTATCCATTGTTACTTATGTTGAAGGGAACTCAGTTCAGGTTAAGAACTTGGCAAACCACAACCACCGATGTTGTTTACAATTCGACTATTTCTATTAACCAATGGTATCATGTAGCTGTTACCTCGACCAAGGGTGGAACAACAAAGATGTATCTGGATGGTGTAGAGGTTATCTCTTTTGATAATGCTGGTCTTGGTACATGGAATCTTCCTCTCACAATCGGTGCCATTCGGCCTATTAGATCTGGAACCAACTTATCTTTTGCTGGTAGAATCGATGAAGTCAGAGTATGGAATTATGTTAAAACCCAACAAGAGATTAATGACTTGAAGGATTACATGCTTCCGGATACTTATCCCAATCTGATTGGCAACTGGAGTTTTGAAGAGACATCGGGAGTTACTGCCTATGATACATCGGGTGAAGGGAAGGATGGAGTATATGCAAACTTCACTAATCCTATATGGGTACCCGGTAATGATAACGTAGAAACCCTTCCCATCGAGCTTTCTTCATTTACAGCCGTTCCCAATGCTCAGTATTTTGTGGAGCTGCATTGGATCACTCAGTCTGAGACCAATGTTGCCGGTTTCAGGGTCTATCGTTCCAACACACCTTATCTGGATGATGCCGAGATGTTCAGCACCTTTGTTGAAGCTCACAACACTTCTGATACTCAGTTCTACACCTTTGTTGACGAAGAGATCTATGCTTCCGGTACCTATTACTATTGGCTGGAAAACGTCGATATGACAGGAAACACTCAGTTCCATGGTCCTGTGATTGCCACCGTGACCTACGGCGATCCCAACACACCTCCTGAGATTCCTGCCGTAGAGAATGGGATCCAGAAGATCTTCCCCAATCCTTTCAACCCCACTGCCAATATCATGTACACCTTGGTGGAAGATGCTGCAGTTAGCGTGAACGTTTACAACCTTCGTGGCCAGCTCATCTCCAATGTGTTCAGTGGCACCAAGCAAGCTGGAACACATACTGTGGCTTGGAACGGTGTTGCCGATAGTGGCACCGAGCTCAGTAGCGGTATCTACACCGTCACAGTGAAGATTGGCAACAAGCTTCATAGCCAACGGGTTGTCCTCAGCAAGTAATCCTCGTAAAACAAACATATATAAATAAGCCCTCAGTAATGAGGGCTTTTTCTTTTGTATAGTGGAAATTACATCCTGTCGCTTAGCTAGTAATGATACAAGCCACCGGGCAGCGTCTCCCGTGAAGTCACAAAAAAAAGGCTGAACCCGATAAGTTCAGCCTTTGGTAAGTGAGAGATTCTCAGGATAGTTGTTTGATAGCTGCTTTGCCAGGGAAGATGGCGGCTTCGCCCAGTTCTTCCTCAATGCGGAGCAACTGGTTGTATTTGGCAATGCGTTCGCTGCGGGAGATGGAACCGGTCTTGATCTGACCGGTGTTGAGAGCAACAGCCAGGTCGGCAATAAAGGTATCGCAAGTTTCGCCGGAGCGGTGGGAAACCACGGCTGTCCATCCTGCCTTGTGAGCAGTGTTGATGGCATCGATGGTCTCTGTCACTGTGCCAATTTGGTTCAGCTTGATCAGCACGGAATTGGCAGCTTTCTCTTTGATGCCGCGACGGATACGTTCGGGATTGGTGACCAGCAGGTCATCTCCCATAATCTGAATCCTGCCACCCAGGCGTTGATTCATAGCTTTAAAGCCATCCCAATCGTTCTCATCCAATCCATCTTCGATGGAGCAGATGGGATAGCGATTGACCAGATCCTCGTAGTAATCGATCAACTGAGTGCTATTAAGTTTCTTGCCATCGATGTCGTAAGCACCACCAGAATAGAAGCTGGAAGCAGCGGCATCCAGAGCGATGAAGATGTCTTCACCGGGCTTGTATCCTGCTTTATTGATGGCTTCCATGATCACGATCAGAGCTTCTTCGTTGGAGGAGAGATTGGGGGCAAAACCGCCCTCGTCTCCCACACCTGTGGCCAGGCCACGATCGTTCAGAATCTTCTTCAGAGCATGGAATACTTCAGCATTCCAGCGCAGAGCTTCCCGGAAACTGGGAGCGCCTAGTGGCATGATCATGAATTCCTGAATATCGACGTTGTTATCGGCATGAGCTCCGCCATTGAGGATGTTGGACATCGGCACGGGCAGAGTGACGGCACCGGTGCCGCCCAGATAGCGATAGAGCGGCAGAGCCATCTCGATTGAAGAGACACGGGCTGCAGCCATGGACACTGAAAGGATGGCATTGGCGCCCAGATTGGCTTTGTTGTGAGTACCATCCAGTTCGATCATGGTGCGATCCAGGATGGCTTGTTCTGAGGCGTCAAAGCCCAGGATTTCGAGCTCTATCTTATCGTTGACATTGGCAACGGCATTGAGCACGCCTTTACCGCCGTAACGGGCTTTATCTCCATCCCGGAGTTCGACTGCTTCATACTCACCAGTGGAGGCTCCACTGGGAACGGCAGCAACGGCAAAGACGCCGTTATCAAGCTGAATCTCGCACTCCACTGTGGGGTTTCCCCGGGAGTCGAGGATTTCGCGGGCTTTGAGGTGGACTATTTCGGACATTTTCACTCCTTATTAAGTGAACAGAGAACAGTGAACAGTGAACAGATTTTGCTTCGCTGCCAATACACAAGGTAAAAGGCCGAAGTAACTCTGAGCCACTGCTTGGTGATCTATCACATATACTAATTCTCTGTTCGTTCCTTGGTGTTATTGTAGTTTATTAATCCTTGAATCATACGCTTCACCTCTTCTATGAGTTGAACTGCTTGCTGAGCAGACTCAAAGGAGACAAAGTCCAATTCTTCACTGACTATTAGCTGTGTGTCGAGTTCAGCACAGGAGCCCATGGCAATATACAGAAACTGAGCAAATTCCTTCTTGGAGTGTCTGGCGGCTCCCTCAGCTATGTTTGAGGGAATAGACACCGCAGCTCGTCTCATCTGGCTTACCAAACCATATTTCTCTGATTCCGGAAACGTTGCAGTGAGCTGGTAAACTATCTTGGTAAGCTCAATCCCCTGCCTCCAGACTTTCAGATCTTTATGCGAAGACAATGCACTAGCCTCTCTAATCTCTAATCACTAGTCCCTAGTCACTTCTTGAAGATACTCTCCAGACTTTTCAGCGATCCCAGCAGGGCTGAGGATTCATAGGGCAGAAGAACGGTCTTATCGCCTTGCTGAACCATGGTTTGGAAGGCAGTGATATACTTCATGGCGAGCTGATACTGAGCCGGATCGGTGCCTGTCTCACGCACGGCATCCTGAATCATCTGGATGGACTTGCGTTCCGCATCGGCAACCAGCAGACGGGACTGAGCTTCACCTTCGGCACGGGCGATCTTGGCCTGACGTTCACCCTCGGCGACTCTGATCTGATATTCTCTTTCGCCATCGCCTTGCAGCATTTTGGCACGTTTGTCGCGCTCGGCGCGCATCTCTTTTTCCATGGCAGATTTGATCTCTTCGGGAGGCAGAATATCCTGCAGCTCCACGCGGTTGACCTTCACGCCCCACTTATCGGTGGCTTCGTCCAGAATGTCCCGCAGCTTGGCATTGATAGTATCCCGGGAGATCAAAGTCTTATCCAGTTGCAGCTCACCAATGACGTTACGCAGAGAAGTCTGCGTGAGCTTTTCGATGGCTTCCGGGAGGTTACCGATCTCATAGACGGCTTTGTAAGGATCAGTGACCTGGAAATAGAGCAGGGCATTGATATTGATGGTCACGTTATCACTGGTGATCACGTTTTGCCGCGGGAAGTCATAAACAGTCTCGCGCAGGTCAATACGGTTCTCCGATTTCTGTTGCACCACAACGTGCCCGCGGTAATCCTGCCGGGTGTAGCGCCACTGGATGGGACGCGCCCGGTCAAAGATCGGAACTATCAGATGCAGACCGGAATCAAGAGTTTTGTAATACTTTCCCAAGCGTTCGATGATCACTACTTCAGCTTGCCGAACTATGATCAATCCCTTGGATATGATCGATAAAACAAGAATAGCCAGTACGACTAGAACGAAAATTACGGGTTCCATTGATACCTCCACCAATAGTTATTGTGAGTCATTATTTCAGAGTGCATTCTTCTGACAAGCTCTTTTCACAGATTTCCCATCTCCCTCATCTGAAGAGGCTTTTACGCCCCTCTGCCAGGATATGGGAAATCAGGAATACTTGTTTCTGGTACTGCGCAGACTATCCAATTGAGGCCGAACGTGTACCTCGTAGCAACTGGGACAGATAGAATGCGAAAACATCGTATCCGTGTGCTCGGAGATGTAAACCTCCACCTCCTGCCAATAATCATCGTCATTACGTACTTTCTTGCAATATGAACAGATCGGCAGGAGCTTTTCCAGAGTGTGGATTTTGACCAGGGCAGCCTTGAGCATCTGGCGGTGTTTTTCCATGCGCAGAGCGGCTTTGACCCTCATCTCCAGTTCCACCCGGGTGAAAGGTTTATTAATGTAGTCACAGGCTCCCAGCTCAAAACTCTTGCGCAGAGACTCCATGTTTTTATCATAGAGATTTGCCGCAGTGAGCATGATGATGGGGATGAACTGAGTAGCCGGCTTGGCGCGCAGGAGCTCCAGCACGTCGAAGCCGCTGATGCCGGGCATCATGATATCCAAAAGGATCAGATCGGGCACTTGCTGATCAACAAGCTGCATCAGACGCTCCCCGGAGCTGACCTCGACCAAGCGATTATAGTTGCACTGTCCGAGCACAGCCGATACCAGGGTGAGATTGTTCAAGTCGTCATCTACTATGTAGATGAGCATGCCTTGAAGATCTACGTCGTCAAACATCTTATATACCTGTTTTTCACCTTCTGCGGTCTTGCGAGGCCGCGTAGTCAAACATTTCCTGCAGAGTTCGGAAGCGATCGAAGAAATCTATTGCTGTCTGAAGCTGGACATCATTGGCAATGGTGACCTTGTAAGCTTCCAGATCGCCGTGGACTTTGCCGATCAATTCACTACGGATAGTATTGCGGATGAAACTCTGAGCACTATCAGCCTCGGCTTGATTGAAGCTCAGTCCTTTACTGCGGGCATAGCCCAAAAACTCGTTGTACAAAGCATTGGAAACCTGGAAATCCAAGGGGATGTCATGACCCCGATCCACCAGATAATCCACTGTAAAATCAAAGAACACATTGTTACGACGCAGCTCCACACCCAGATTGGTGAGCAGATTGGCTTCCACTGTATAGTCCGGAGCGATTCCGCCTCCGCCAAAGACCTCGCGGCCATTCACGGTGCGGTAAATCTGCTCGTGGTTACGCACTTCTTCCTGCTCGATCTCAGCTTCGGAAATCTCTTTGCCCAGCAGCAGCTTGTCGTTGCTCATCTTGTGGATGCAGCGGCCGGACTTGATATAATAGTAGGACGTGGTGACTTTTATGCCACCGCCATTGCCGAGGCGAATAAGCTGTTGCACACTGCCTTTGCCAAAGGAAGTCTTGCCCATCACCAGTCCTTTGTCCCAATCCTGCAGGCTTCCGGCAAAGATCTCGGAGGCACTGGCAGAGGCTTCATTGACCAATACGATGATGGGATAAGAGCGCTCCGGAGTGTTCCGGCGCGTGTAAATCGGGCGGTTTTCCCTGCGGCCACGGGTCTCGACCACCAGCTTGTTGGAGCCGATAAATTCGTTCACGGTATCCACAGCCTGATCCAGCAGGCCACCGGGATTCCAGCGCAGATCGATGATCAGACCACGGATATTCTGACCTTCCAGATTGGCCAGAGCAGTACGCAACTCCGTGCTGGTGTTTTCGTTGAACTGGGAGATGCGGATGTATCCAGCACCGTTATCGAGCCTAAAATAGTAAGGAATGCTCTTGATCTGGATCACTTCACGCGTGATCTCAAAATCCAGAGGATCAGTCACACCAGGGCGGCCGATGGTGATGGTGACCTTGGTGCCGACGTCTCCGCGCATGCGGCGAATTGCCTCGTCTGTACTGGAGCCCACCACGCTTTGGCCATCCACTTTGAGGATGCGGTCTCCCGCAGAGATGCCCATGCGGAAGGCGGGCGTGCCTTCTATGGGAGAGATTACCGTGATGTAATCCCCCTTTTTATCTATCTGAATCCCCAGGCCGCCAAAGGAACCTCTGGTGCTGGTGGTGAAGTCGTTGAATTCATCCGGAGTGAAATAGTTGGTGTGCGGATCGGTGGAGCCCAGCATGCCTTCGATGGCTGCTTTGATGAGCTCTTCATCACTCAGATCGGTCACATAGGCGTCACGCAGTTTGATCAGAACTTCGCTAAACAGCGAGATCTGAGAATAGAGATCTCCTCCGGAAGGGTTAGCTTGCGTTTGGGCATAGGAATCGGTGGCCACAAACAGAAGTAAACCCAGCAGAAACCAGACGCTGGCAATGGTTATCAGGGTAAAGCGCTGTTTCTTTGTTGTCATGTTTTTCATACTCCTATTAGCTTCAGCACGGTGTTAAGAATGCTGAGATGCAGGTTCATTTTTTCATCTGCACCGTTCAATACAAAATATCTAGAGGCGTTTTCTTTGGCAATATATAAATACTGTTGGCGCACTTTTTTGTGGAATTCCAGGCTTTCCAGCTCCAGCCGATCCAGCTTGCGATCCTGAATTCTGGCCTGTCCGGCCTCCACTTCCATATCCAAAAGCACTGTGAGATCGGGATCTGTCTGATATGTGCAAAAAGAGGTGAGTACCCGGATCCATTCTTTATCGAGCTGACGTGCCGCTCCCTGATAGGCATAGCTGCTATCGTAGTAACGGTCACAAATCACATGCTTCCCGCTTCTTAGGGCAGGGATTATCACCTCTCCGGTGTGCTGAGCGCGGCTGGCAGAATAGAGCAAAAGCTCTGTTTCCGGCAGCATTTCAGAATTCCGGGTGTCCAGAAGCAATTGACGGATCCGCTCCGAGATGGGCGGCCCACCCGGTTCCCGCGTGAGAACATAGGGGATCCCGCGCTCATCCAGCGCTGCAGTGAGCAGCCGGATCTGAGTGCTCTTTCCGCTGCCTTCGATACCTTCAAAGGTGATGAATTTGCCTTGCATTTTGGCTCCTTTACTTCTTGAGTGACGGGTCAGTGAACGGTGACAAGTAACAAGTGACGAGAGCTGCGCTGCTTCGCTTTGTAGAGGCGGTCGCCGTACCGCCTGCACATAACTGGTCTGCCGCCTACTTCGCACCTAACGGACTTGTCACTCCCCAATAACGCACCTATCCCAAACGCATCTCATACCCATGTGACACGCATGAGTTTACATGGGTGTCACATGGGTGTCTCATGGGTGTCTCATGGGTGTCGTATTAGTTAGGGGTGAGAAGTGAGGAGTTAGAAGGTCGTGTCCATATAGCACCGGACATAGTCCCGTAGGGATGGCATTTAAGATATATTCTGCTCTCAATGTCTTGGTCTTAACGTATCTAAAATGTCGTCCCTATGGGACTTGTCCAATGATTCTTTTTCTGTTTGCTATCTAAAATACCGTCCCTACGGGACTCTGCAGGCAGCTCCACTGCCTCTGCCAATTCGGAGATTGGCAGACCAAATATAGGGCAGACCAAAGGGCGAAGCAGGGCTGGTCTCGGGCCAGGAGGCTCCATTTCGATGGCTATCAGATGATCGCCCCTTCAGGGCTATCGGGCAGACACGCAGGTCTGCCCCTACCAGATAATAGTGATAGGTTAATGGTTAATAGAGGCGCATCCGTAGCCGCCCAGCTACGCACCTGCCGATTTCGTCACCACGTCACCACGTCACCACTCTCTTGTCACTGGTCACTCGTCACTTACTGTTTTCTGTTCACTGTTCACTCTATATAACTGTGTCTCGTCTAAAGATCTCGTCGTTCCGCTCGGGATTGTCGATCAGAAAATGGGCTCCCCGGCTCTCTTTACGCATCAGGGCGCTGCGCACCACGGCGATGGCGATCACTGCCAGGTTACGGGTCTCCACGACTTCCTTGCGGACGGCATTATGTTGGTAAAAATTATTCACTTCGTTGTAGATGTTTTCCAGGCGGGAGAGGGCATATTTGAGTAGTCTCCGGCTCCGGCGTATCCCGCAATAGCCGTGCATGATGGTGCCCAGAATCTCGCGGTTGTGAGAGATGATCACCCATTCATTCTCGTAGAAGCTATTCATCTGCTGCCAATCCGGGATGATGGGAAAATCCACCGCTTCGGTAATGGAAGGATGCTTGGAGGCGTTCCAGGCCACCACGAGGGCTTCCAGAAGAGAGTTTGAGGCCAGACGGTTGGCGCCGTGCAGGCCGGTGCAGGCAACTTCTCCGGCGGCATAGAGATTCCGGATATCGGTGAGGCCATCGATAGTGGAGAGCACTCCGCCACAGAAATAGTGAGCCGCTGGAGCCACGGGAATGGGCTCCCGGGTGAAATCTATGCCATGCTCGCGCAGCTTGGAATCGATATAGGGAAAATGGCGCTTGAGCTTGTCGTGATCGATGTGGCGGGCATCCAGCCAGCAATATTTCTCACCGCGTTTCTTGAGCTCGGCATCGATGGCGCGGGAAACGATGTCTCGGGGTGCCAGATTGGCCAGTGGATGGTAGTTTTCCATGAAGCAACTGCCATCGGTGAGCTTGAGCACAGCTCCTTCGCCCCGCAGGGCTTCGCTGATCAGGAAGGTTTCGCCTTCGGCAGTCCAGAAGGCAGTGGGATGAAACTGGACAAATTCCATATTGGCCAGCCGGGCACCAGCCAGGCGTGCCATCGCCATGCCGTCACCCGTGGCAACTTCGGGATTGGTGTTGTGAGCATAAACCCGGGAAGCTCCGCCTGTGGCCATCAGGGTTTTGCGGGCTCGGAAGACCTCCACCAGATTGGTGGCGGTATTCATCACATAGGCTCCCCAGCAGGTGATTCCGGGCAGGAAACTATCGGGCTGGGGAATGTGGTGCTGAGTGATCAGATCGATGGCGATGTGATCCTCGTAAATATCTATATTGGGGTTTTTGATGCAGTTATCGATCAGGGCCTGCATGATCTGATGTCCGGTGGAATCTGCCGCATAGGCGACCCGGCGGTGGCTGTGTCCACCCTCACGGGTGAGCGAGAGGTTTTCCAGGCGTTTATCGTAAGTATTGTCCAGGCGGGTAAAATCCGTGCCCAGATCGATGAGGTATTGAATGAGCTTGGGGCCGTCTTCAATGACGCGGCGGATCACTTCTTTTTTGCCCAGTTCCGCCCCGGCTATCCAGGTGTCGTTCAGGTGTTGTTCAAAGGAGTCCTGTTCGTCCAAAACAGCGGCAATTCCGCCCTGGGCGTATTCTGTGTTACAGTCCTGCAGGCTACGTTTGGTCACCACTGCGACGCGTCCCAGCCTGGATACTTCCAAAGCAAAGACGAGCCCGGCAATCCCGCTGCCCAGCACCAGAAAGTCATAGTCTTTCATGTATTCACCGTTTTTGTCTCCCACTTCAGCTTCAGACCGGCTTTGGCAGCCAGAGACTCCAGCAGTTCGTCGGGAACGCTGAGTCCCATGGTGAGTGCATCTTCGGGAGGATTGTGATAATAGGCTTTGCGGAGCCCGAGCTCTTTGAAACCCAGCTTCTGGTAGAGCTTGCGGGCGGGCGCGTTCGAAGGGCGCACTTCCAGATAGTAGAGGCGCACGCCTTTCATCAGGAAGAGCTCAAAGATCAGCTCCGTCATCAGATACTCGCCCAGGCCTTGCTTCTGATAGAGCGGATCGATGGCGATATTGGCAATGGAGCACTCGTCCAGCACTGTGAGGGCAAAGACATAGCCCACCAGAGAGTCGTCCTTTTGCAGAGCGTAGCCCCAGTCCAGGGTGTCCACAAAGGCGGCTCTGGGCCAGGGATCCGAGAAGGCAAGCGCTTCTATCTCCAGAACCCGGTCGAGATCAGTAGGCAGAAGCTTGCGAAGACTGAGCAAGGCAGCCCCGGACTTTACATCTTTTCAGGTGCGGAGATGCCCATCAGGTCAAAACAGATCAGCATGACTGAGCGAACGGTATCGATCAGCAGGATTCTGGCCTGGGAGAGCTCTTTATTTTTGGGGTTGGAGATCTGGTACTTGGCGTAGAACTTGTGCAGCATGGCAGAGAGTTCTTCCATATAATTGGCCAGGCGGTTGGGTTCCCGGCTATCGGCAATCGAGATCAGGAGCTCGGGCAGATCGGCAATCTTTTGGATCAGGGACAGCTCTTCCGGCTTCACCAGTTTGTCCAGCATCTCAGCTTTGAAGGTCTTGGGCAGCAGCTTGTCTTTCTTGGCTTTTTTGATCAGGCTGCAGATCCTGGCATGGGCATATTGGCAGTAATAGACTGGATTTTCGTTGTTCTGCTTGAGTGCCAGTTCCAGATCAAAATTGAGGTGGGCATTGGCTTTACGGGCGATGAAGAAGTAACGGGCAGCGTCTTTGCCAACCACGGAGACAAGGTCGTCCATGGTGACAATCTTGCCGGCACGTTTGCTCATCTTGACCCGTTCGCCGCTCTCAAAGAGGTTGACTTGTTGCAGGAAGATGATTTCCAGCATGTTGTCGTCGTATTTGAGGGCTTTGAAGGCGGCTTTGAGACGGGGAACATAGCCATGGTGATCCGGACCGAAGATATCGATGAGCTGGGTGTAGCCCCGCTGCACCTTGGTGAGATGGTAGGCCAGATCGGGCACAAAGTAGGTGATAGAGCCGTCGGACTTCATGAGCACGCGGTCTTTATCGTCGCCATATTTGGTGGAACAAAACCAGATAGCGTCGTCTTTTTCATAGGTGCAATCTGCTTCTGTAAGGTAGGAAAGCACTTCTTCGACCACGCCTTCCATGCGCAAGGTTTTCTCGGAGACCCAGCCTTCAAAGACCACGCCAAATTTCTCCAGGGAAAGCCGTTGCATTTCCAGTAGTTCGGAGAGGGCAAATTCTTTGAGGTGTTCCATGCGGTCTTTTTCCGTCATCATAAAGACCCGGACGCCTTCGGTGGAATTGAGCTTTTGCGCCAGGTGCTTCACATATTCGCCATGATAGGCTTCGTAGGGGAAGTCACCGATGTTTTCGCCCTGAATCTCACGCAAGCGGAGCTCGAGGGATTCCGCCAGGATATCCACCTGGTTGCCGGCGTCGTTGATATAGAACTCCCGAGCCGGGTCGTAACCGACTTTGGACATGATGCGGAAGAGGGTGTCGCCAAAAGCGGCGGCACGGGCACTCACTATGTTTAAGGGCCCGGTGGGATTGGCGCTGACAAACTCCAGCAGGATCTTCTCGCCCTTGCCGTGTTCGCTATTGCCATATTGCTCACCCAGCTCATGGATCTGCCAGGCGATCTCGTGATAGAAGGCAGGTGAGAGGAAGAAATTGATAAAACCGGGGCCGGCTATCTCTATCTTTTTGAAGCTCTTGTTTTTCTTGAGCTCTTTGATCAGTGCCTTGGCCATCTCCGCGGGAGCCAGCTTGTTGGCTTTGCCCAGCACCAGAGCTGCATTGGTGGAGTAATCCCCAAATTCGGTGTTGTTTGGCACTTCCACGATGAAATCGCGGGGGCGGAGGTAGTTCAGCTTGTCCAGGGCTGCATTGATGTGAGTGCGGAGTATTTCTTTGATCATGATTCGCTCTCTTGCTCGTGGTGGCTTTTGACTTTGTCGAAGAGGTCGTCAAACTTGTAGTGTTGCCTGATCTGAGGCAGGAAGATGTGCACAATAACGTCTCCTGTATCGATCAGAACCCACTGTCCGTTTTCCACGCCTTCCTTGCTGATGACGCCGAGTTTATGTTCTTTGGCCATGTCTATCAGGTGGGCAGCGATAGCCTTGTTGTGAACGTCGGCCGTGCCTTCGCAGACCACGATCAGATCTGTGTAACTGCTGGTTTTGTGAACATCGTAAACCCTGATGTTCTCAGCTTTCTTCTCGCTCAACCATTCCAGGATGGTCTTTAGTTTCGCTTGATCCGTCAATCTATCCTCCATCGGATAAGAGCCGGCCTGCCGCTGTTTTGCGGGCCGGGCTTCAGTTCATATATAGCTCAAAATCTCTGCCGATGATGATCTCAAAATCGGCCAGAGAGTACTCGGTTCTTGCCAGGGTGGAGCGCTCGATCCCGGTCATCTTTTGCAGACGTTTGAGGTCTTGAGCATCGCCTTTGCGCACCACGATCACGCTTTTATCGTAGATCGGCTTGGGAGTATCCCCCAAGCTCACCACATCTATATTCTTATCTTTTATATGCTCTGCGAACTCAGAAGCCAAGCCCACAAAGCCACAACCATTGAGCACCACAACCTTGACTGCCGGAAGCTTGTCTTCAGTCCAGCCAGGCTGGTCTCCATGAGGATACCAACCCTTGAGATATACTACTATCCCAATGGCTATCAGCAAGATAACTATCAGTATCCACCAGGGGAAGCGCCGTTTGGTCACTTTATTTGGAGAGCCGCTGTCTGTCAAACTCATTAGCTTAATCCTTGTAAAGCTTGTAGTTAAGAAAGGCTTCCCGCAGGCGGGAATAGGCAGCTTCGAGGGATTCCGGAATCACGCGTTCACCGGAGACCACAGAGAGGAAATTGGCGTCTCCCTGCCAGCGTGGGACCAGATGAAAGTGCAGATGCTCGTCGATCCCTGCTCCGGCTGCTTTGCCGAGATTGAGGCCGATATTGAGCCCGTCACAGCGGTAAAGCTGGCGCAAGACACTCTCGCTGAGGCTGATCACTTCCATCAGTTCAGCCCGGGTGGGTTCATCCAGAGCGGGCAAACTGCTGTGGTGCGCATAGGGCACTACCATGATGTGACCATTGTTGTAGGGATAGAGGTTCAGCATCACGTAGCAGTGCTTGAAGCGGGCGATGATCAGATGAGCCTCGTCCTTGCTCTCGTCTTTGTGGCGACAGAGCACGCAGCCGGGTTCTTTGGTTCCGGCGACATATTCCAGCCTCCAGGGTGAATAGAGATAATCCCGCTCTTTCAAGTTCTCTCCCCTATTCCGTGAAGGCTTCATCCTCGTGACAAAGCATATAATCCAGCTCTTCAGCTTCGTGCACGATGGCATTGATCAGCACGTTGTAGCCTCTCAGGATGCTGTCCTGGCCGATCTTGGAATCTACTATCAAGCAGTTGGGGCCAATCTTGACGTCCCGCTCGATCTCGGTGTGGCCCTTGATAATGGTGCCGGAGTCTATCTCGACGTCCGGCTCGATAGTCACCTTATCTCCAATGTGGATGCTGGAGGGATTGTGCAGCACCACGCCGCTGTTGAGCCAGTGTTTGCGGATGCGATCCAGATAGATATCTTCCAGCTCGGCCAGTTGTTCCTGGGAATTCACTCCTGCCACTTCCATGAGGTCTTCCAGCACCACGCTGCTCACGACTTTGCCTTCGTTGTAAAAAAGTCCCAGGCAGTCGGTGAGATAATACTCGCCCTGCTGATTGGAGTTTGAGGTGAGCTTGAGCACGCGGAAGAGTTCCCGGGAATTGAAGACGTAGATCCCGGTGTTAAATTCACCAATGGCGCGCTGTTCTGCAGTGGCGTCTTTATATTCCACGATGCCGCAGACTTTGCTCTCTGCATCCCGCAGGATACGGCCATAGCGTCCGGCATCTTCCAGCACGGCGGTGAGCACGGTGCAAACGGCTCCGCTTTCGGTGTGTTTCTTATAGAGTTCCTGGATGGTTTCCGCTCTCAGGAGAGGAACATCTCCGCAGAGAATGATGATATCTCCGTCAAAGCTCTGGAAGCTGGGTTCACAGATTGAGACTGCATGGCCGGTGCCGAGCTGCTCGGTTTGTTCCACAAATTCCAATCTGTCATCTTCTTCCAGGCAAGCAATAACTGATTCTTTTTGGAAGCCCACAACCACGGCAATCTTGCCACAATCAAGCTTGACGGCTGTATCCACCACTCTTTGCAGCATGGGTCTATCCGCCAATGGAAAAGTAACCTTGGCACGGCTGGATTTCATCCGGGTGCCTTTACCTGCAGCTAATACTATCGCTGCCACTGAACTCATTTGATTCCTCCCCTTAACAGGTCTTGATATAGATCTTGCATAGTTTTATTCAGCACCGGATGCACCAGATCGGGCTCCAGCTCAGAGAGTAGCTGCAGAGCGAAGCTCCTTCTGTGAAAATCCGGATGCGGAAGAACGAGAAAGTCGTCTTTGTATATGATTTTATCCATCAGTAATATGTCAATATCAATTAAGCGCGGCCCCCATTTGACTTCCCGGACACGTCCAAGCTTGTTCTCAATGATCAGTAGTGAGGCCAGCAGCTCGGTAGGTTCCAACGCAGTAAACAGCTCTGCTACTTGATTCATGAAGGAAGGCTGCTCTTTCAGACCATAGGGCTCGGTCTCCAAAAGAGATGAGAGCCTGCCCAGAGAGCTCTGCGGCAGGAGCTTGATCTCTTCCAGGGCTTGGTAAATCAGCAGGTCTCGGGGACCCAGATTGCTGCCCAAACAGAGCAGTGCCCGATACGGAAAGCTGGCTTTCAGACCGTCGGCAGGAGGGAGAGGGGATTCCATCAGCGTTCCCGCTCCAGGCAGACTTCCACGCTCTTCAGGCTTCCCTGAATCGGGACCGAGGGCTTCTCTATCCTGAGTTTGAGCCGCTCAATCAGGGGAAAATCCTGCAACAGATCATCAGCAATCCGATTGGCACAAGCCTCCAGCAGCATAAACTGCTCGGTCTCAAAGATCTGCTTGATTCTGGCATAGACCAGAGTGTAATCCACCGTCTGATCCAGATGCTCGATAAATCTATCCCGGGATGGATCGGTGAACAGCGTGAGAGTCACAATAAAGCGCTGTCCCAGCTTACGTTCTTCCGCATGCACTCCATGATAACCGTAAAAAACCATCTCATTCAGTCTGATCTTCACAAAGACCTCCTATCTGCACCTTAAGTTTATCGCCAATACGTCTGTCGATCAGACGCAGGATTAAGAAGCTAGAGCCCATAGCTCCAAAAGCCACCCCGATACTGGGTAGTTCTGCCAGAAAGCTGGAAGCGATCAGGAACCCGGCAAAGAGAAAGACCACCGGCATCAGAAAGATCAAAAGCGAGCTCAGGATACGATCCCCGGGAGCCACCACCAGTTGCACTCTGTCTCCCACCTTCAGAGCCAGATCGCTCTTCAATTCAAAGACCGCAGGAGTGCTCTTGGCAAAACACATCCCCCGCATGGTGCAGCTCTTACAGCCGCCACCGCGCTCCAGTTCAACTCGGTAAACACCATCCACGACGGCTACGACGATTCCGGTATCTTCTTTTACTTCTTCATGCATCAGCTGTTCTCCGGATCATCGTTCATACTCACTGCGGATCCGCCGGATCAGCTCCGTGCTGGAAATCCCGGCTTCAAAACTTAAGGAATGCACCTCACCGCCCCGGGCCAGCACCAAATCTGAGCCCACAATCTCTTCCGGCTGCCAATCCCCACCCTTCACCAGAATATTGGGCTGAAGCAGCTTGATCAGTTCGTAGGGTGTATCTTCTTCAAAACATGTAACGTAGCTCACAGATTCGAGAGCTGCCAGGAGGATCATACGCCGGGAAAGAGGATTGATGGGACGCTCTTCGCCTTTGAGCCGCTTCACGGAGGCATCGCTATTGACGCCCACCACCAGGATGTCGCCCAGGCTACGCGCTTCTTCCAGATATTGCACATGCCCACTGTGCACCAGATCAAAGCAGCCATTGGTAAAGACCACTTTCAGGGCAGGCTCTTGTGCCAGCCTCTGTTTGAGAACGTCTGCCAGCTCCAGGGGAGCAAGAATCTTAGCTTTGAGCATCTTCGGATTCCTGACGGGCTATGCTGGCGATAATCTCCTGCGGATTGGCAGTTGCTGTGCCTTTCTTGCCGCAAACCACGCCCGCAGCATGATTTGCCAGCCGGGCTGCTTCCAGAATATCGGTTCCGCAGGCATAGGCCAAAGCCAGCACGCTGATCACGGTATCTCCGGCACCGGTGACGTCAAAGACTTCCCGGGCATAGGTGGGAAGCTGCTGAGGAGGAGAATCCGGACTAAAGATGATCAGCCCTTTGGCACCCCGGGTCACAACCAGATGTTTGATGCCCTGCTTCTGGCGGAAAGCCTCTGCAGAGGCCAGGAAGTCCTCTTCTGTGAGCGGAGCGTTTTCCAGCCGAGCCAATAGCTCTGAGTAATTTGGTTTAAAGATCTCCACAGCTTTGTAGGAAAAGAAATTATGATACTTGGGATCCACTGCCACCGGCAGTGCTTTCAAACTACAGAATTGCAAGACCGATGCGATAAAAGCAGGACTGAGCAAACCCTTGTTGTAATCCTCGATAATCACCGCTTCCGCCTCGGTCAGAGCCCGGTTCAGAGCTTGCAGGCAGAGGCTTTCCTCATCGGTGGAAAGTGCAGAACTATCCTCGTAATCGATCCTGAGAATCTGCTGTCCGGCAGCATTCATCCGGGTCTTCAGACAGGTCTTCCGTTTGTGACTCTTCACCAGATAAGAGGCAGTAATCCCCCGTGAAAGCAAGGCTTCCTGCAGGATCTCGCCGGCAGAATCTGCCCCCACAAGCCCCAGAAGCAGAGGCTCGGCACCCAAAGACTTCAGGTTCAGAGCCACGTTTGCAGCTCCACCCGGACGATATTCCTCATGCTCGGCTTCCAACACCGGCACCGGAGCTTCCGGAGAGATGCGCTTGACCTCACCCCAGACAAAGTGATCCAGCATCAGATCGCCGATCACCAGGATGCGCTTTCCGGAGAAAGCATTCAAAGTGACGAGTGACGGGTGACCAGTGACAAGTGGTGTATTCATAGACAGATCCTAATCCTGGACTATCCCCAGAGGATAATCACCATTGAAGCAGGCATAGCAATAGCTCTCTGGCTCTGCCACAGCCTGATGCAGCTCGTTCAGAGACAGGTGCCGCAGGCTGTCCACCCCGGTGCGCTGTCGGATCTGTTCCAGCTCAAAGCGATTGGCCACCAATTCATCCCGGCTGGGAGTATCGATGCCGTAGTAACAGGGATTGATCACCTGTGGAGAGCCGATCCGAAGGTGAATCTCTGCGGCTCCGGCAGCTTTGATCAGCCCCACTATCTTGCGGATGGTGGTGCCACGCACGATGGAATCATCCACCAAGGCTATGCGTTTCCCCTCAAAGAAATGAGGCAGCACGTTAAACTTTTGCCGCACGCTTTCATCCCGGATGGTCTGTTCCGGCTTGATAAAGGTGCGCCCGATATAGTGGTTGCGAATCAGCCCCAGCGAGAGCGGTATGCCCAGATGGTTGGCATAGCCCAGCGCCATAAAATTGGAGGAATCCGGCACGGGAACCACACAATCCGGCTTTATCTCACGGTCATTTTCTGCCAATAGCGCTCCGATCCGTTCCCGCACGCTGAAGACATCCTCATAGAAGTGATGGCTATCCGGCCGGGAGAAATAGATATGCTCAAAAATGCAGTGTTTATCGGTGGAGTGCTGACGGTAGAGCGCCGGATCGTTCTCGATGATGGTGATGCCGTGCTTATTGACGCGGATGATCCCCGCCGGAGGCACTTCCTGCCGGTTTTGGATGCCCAGAGTATCCAAAGCACAGCTTTCCGAGGCCACGACCACAACGCCTTCTCCGTTCTGTCCCCAAACCATGGGACGGATGCTATAGGGATCGCGCAGCATATAAAGCTCGTTACGAGTGGCAAAGACACAGGAATAGGCACCTTTGATCCGGCGCATCAGCGCTTGGATGGCATCGATCACGCCCAGTCCCTGCTCCATCTGCCAGGCCAAAAACCTTAGCAGCAATTCGCCGTCGTTTTCGCTATTAAAATAAACTCCCTTCTCTTCCAATTCCCGGCGCACCTCGCGGTAATTCACCAGATCGCCATTGGAAGCCAGGGCAAAGCCAGGACCGTAAAGCGTTTCCAGAAGATGCGGCTGAGAGTTGTAGGCCGTAGCGCTGCCCTGAGTAGGATAGCGCACGTGTCCGATGGCCAGAGCCCCCGGAAGCTGATCCAGAGCATCTTCATGAAAGACTTCTTTCACCAAGCCCATCAGCTTGCGCAGACGGATCACTTTGCCGTCGCTAACCGCCATGCCGCAGCTTTCCTGTCCCCGATGCTGCTCCGCAAACATCCCCAGAGCCGCCATCCGGGCAGCTTCAGGAGAACCAAATACACCGATGATTCCGCACATCAGAGGCTTCCTTTCTTTGTAAAACTTAGCCTATTCTCGTTACCCTGCAAGAGACGCATGATATTTGCCTTATGCTTGAATATTATGAGGATTACCACGAAGACGCAGAACCCTGCCTTCACCCAATCCGGAGAAGGAGAATAAACCTGCCTCAACACCACCAGCAGCCCGAAAAATAGTGCTGCAGTGCAGGAACCCAGCGATACATAGCGGAAGATTGCCACCACGGCGATGAAGATCACCAGCCCCAGTCCCAGCTCCGCCGGCGCCAAGCCCAGAAAGGCTCCGGCTGCCGTTGCCACGCCTTTGCCGCCTTTAAAGCCCAAAAAGATCGTGAAGATATGCCCCAGAATCACCACCAGAGCTGCCAGCACGATGAAGGGAGATTGCGCCGGAAGCAGCGCTTTGGAGGCCAGCACCACTCCCAAGCCCTTGAGCATATCGAGGATCAGGATAATGATCCCGGTGCGGGTGCCGAAAAGCCTCAGGGCATTGGTGGCACCGATGTTTCCGCTGCCAGCGGTGCGGATATCCACGTGGTAAAAGATTTTCCCCACTATAAAGCCCATCGGGATGGAACCCACCAGATAGGCAGAGATCAGCAGCAGAAGAGTGCTAATCCAGTTCGTCATCGTCCTTGCTCCTGCCTCGGAAGATCAGTTTGATGCTCACGCCTTCAAAGGCAAAGACCTCTCTGATCTGATTGTGGATAAAGCGGCGGTAATTTTCTGTGATCAGCTTGGGCTGATTGCAGAAGAAGATGAAGGTGGGCGGCTTGCTGGCGGCCTGAGTGAGATAATAGATGCGCACATGCTTGCCACTGGGATGAGTGGGCGGACGACGCTCCACAACGGTCTCCATAAAGCGGTTCAGTTCCGAGGTTGGGATGCGTTTTTCGCTCTCCTCCTCGATCTGCACGATCTGCTCCATCACGCGGTTGATGCGCTGTCCGGTCTTGGCAGAGATAAACTGTACCGGGGCAAATTGGAGGAAGGGCATTTGTTCATGCAGGTTTTCCAGAAACTTCTTGGTGGTATTGGTCTCTTTTTCGACCAGATCCCATTTGTTGAAGGCAATCATGATCTCCTTCATCTTGCGCCTGGCATAGGAGGCTATCTTGATGTCCTGCATGGATATCTCTTCATCGGCAGTGAGCACCAGCACCACGATATCGCATCTGTCCACGGCGTCTATGGTGCGCATGGTGGAAAAGTATTCCACGCCGTAATTGACCTTGGTTTTGCGCCGCAGTCCGGCGGTATCGATCAGCATGTAATCTTTGTTGTGATAGCGGAACATGGTGTCGATGGCATCCCGGGTGGTGCCCGGAATATCGGTCACAATCTGTTGATCGCTGCCCAGCATGCGGTTCACGATCGAGCTTTTACCCACGTTGGGCTTGCCGACCACCGCGATGCGGGTGAACTGGGGCTTGACTTCGTCTTCCACATTCTTGGTTTCAGGGATCAGATTGAGCAGCTCGTCCAAGAAGTTGCCGGTGTTTCTGCCCTGAGAAGCGGAGATTGGGAAGGCATCGCCAAAACCGAGCTGCATAAAGTCATAAACTTCCCACTCAAACTTCTCGCTATCGGCCTTATTGGCCACCAGCATCACCTTATCCCGGTGCGGAAAAAGGATCTTGGCAATGCCCAGATCAATATCTGTAACACCCGTCTGCGCATCGACCAAAAAGATGATCAGGTCGCTCTCATCGATGGCCAGAAGCGCCTGATGTTTGATCATTTTGTCCATGGCTTCCGTGCTGTCAAACACGATGCCGCCGGTATCCACCAGCTTGAAGATTTTGCCGTTCCACTCCACGTCTTCATACTTGCGGTCGCGGGTGATCCCGGCCTCAAAATCGACAATGGCGTTGCGCTGACGGCAGAGGCGGTTGAACAGAGTGGACTTGCCCACGTTGGGACGTCCGACGATTGACACTATATGTTTTCTCATTTATTTCCTTGCAACTAGCGCTGAGTGTTCCGCCTGTCTGCAGGCAGTGGAAGCGCATAACTGCTTTTGGAGCAACTCTTTTAAGATAGCTGTTTTTGTCAATGCGCATGTCAGGGATCAGTGAGCAGTGAACAGTGAACAGAGCTGCGCTGCTCCGCTTTATGGAAGTGACAAGTGACCAGTAACCAGTGACAAGAGATGCGCTGCTTCGCGTATTGGTCTGCCAAATCACCCCAAATCCTCACTTCGTTCTGCTTCGGGGACCCCGATATCTCCGAATTGGCAGAAACAGTGGAAAGGCCTGCGGCTTTTGGGGTAAATCCGTCATACCTGCGACCGCGGCATCGCCAAACCGCTTGCGGTTTGGTGAAGTGGGAAGGCAGGTATTGCCACACCAACCGCCGGAGCTTGCGGGCAGACAAGCCCTGAAGGGGCGACCATCTGAAAGCGATGGGCGGCAGCCCATCGACCAGGCCAGCTTGCGTTCATCATAAAAAATATCCCTCACCCCCTGTCATGAAAACCCTGGTTTTCATGACAGGGGGTGAGGGATTAAACCATAAATCTTGTCTATCCGACGCATGACCCGGGGTTCCGCTCCTCCACCCCAGAAAACCGCAAGCGGTTTTCCGGGGACCCCCCGGTCGCTTCACCCCGGGCTATAGAATATCGCTCCTCCGGAGCTGGCGGGCAGACACACAGGTCTGCCCCTACAAGTTAAAAGGGAAAAGTTAATGGTGAATAGAGCTAAGCCGCAATCTCCCAGCTTCGCGCTTACTCTCTCGTCACTCGTCACTCTCTATTCACTGTTCACTAAAAAAAACCACCGATGACTTGGGAGCCACCGGCGGTTACTGGTTTACTGAGGAGGGTAAATTAATTCTGTTCGGATTGGCAATCGGTGCAATTTCCGTGCTGACCCTGTCCGTTGTGGTTTCCTTGACCCATTCCGCCGTGTCCCATACCTTGACAATCCATGCCATTGCCCATTCCTTCGTGTCCCATTCCGTTAGGACGATGGTTCTGCATTCTTTCACGCATTTCCTGCATGATGCGGCGTAGCTGGACTTTCTGTTCGCGGTTGAGTTGGTTCATGATTCTTTCGTGATGATTCAGCCTGGCTTCGGACATCTCGGTGCGCAGGTTGTTGATTCTGCGGTTCAAGTTGCGCGCTCTGCGGAAGTTTTCGTTCATCATGGCGTCTTTGAGCTCATTTCTGAGGGTGCGAATGGCTTCATGGTTGCGTCTTTGTTCGTTACGAAAGCGTTCCACCATGCCTCTGATCTCTGCATGTTGAGCGCGGTTCAGGTCGAGACGACTCCAGATGCCCATGCCATCGTTTTGACCATTCTGCATATCGCAATCCATACCCATGTGCATGGGAGGCCTGGGGCTATTTTGTTGGGAGTGATTCATATTGTGGTTATGGCCGGGGCGGTGGTTTTGTTCAGTTTGTCCCGGACGGGCGGGGCTGGTTTCGTTTTGGTTTTGCTCGCTGGTTTGAGCCAGCAGGATCACAGTCATCAGACTAAGTGCAAGTGCTAGAATGATTATCTTTTTCATTTATTCTCCTTCTTGATTCCGGTCGAGTCTGCGGGCGGGGCGTCGGAATCCATCTCTGTCCCCATCCCGGTCTCTCCAGTTCATACGGTCAATTCTTTCAGAGCGACGGCGAATGCGCTCGGCTCTGCGGTTAAAAAACTCTTTTGCCTCTTCGGAACTCATCTCTTTACGGCGTTCGATCAGGCGTTTGCCGAGCTCGCGTTCGAGAAGGGATTGTTCACTCAGAGAGCGTTCCAATATGGTGTTCAAGGCCGGTTCGTTGATGGGTTCTTTGGCCAGCTCGGTCATAAATTCGTGTTTGGTTTCACGGAAAGTGGTTCTGAGGGTGCGGATACTGTCTGAATCTGCCCAGGATCTGTCTCTATCCCTGCGGTGATGGGATTCGGTATCTGGTCTGGGACGGTTTCTGTGATGATGGTTTGGTCCCCGCACTGTCAAATATATAAATGCTGCCACGACGGCCAGATTGAAGGCCAGGGACACCAGCAGCAGGATATTAGAAAGCTTCTTGCTCATTCTCATCTCCATAAGCGTAGTCTTCCAGGATGCTGTTTTCGCCAAAGGTGGCGAGCTCGGTGTTCTCTTCTTTCTGAGTCTGGGCTGCGCTTTGATTTTGGCTGTTATAGGTCTTTATGCCCACCAGGCTGCCTATGCAGAGGCTGAGGATCAGAGCTGCGGCAACCGGGAGCTTTTGGGTGAAAAGGTTGGAGTGATGGATCTTCCCGGCTCTTTGGGAGCTGACTTCTGCCATGATGCGGGCGTGAAGCCCGGAGGGGAATTCCGGAGCTGAGGCGGGAAAGATCATCGTGTTGAGTCTAATTTGATCTTTTTGGAAGTCGCGACAGGCGAGACAAGCTTCAAGATGCTGGTTTAGAGCGAACTTGAGCCTGGGACGCAACTCCCCGGCGACTTGGTTGATGATCAGTTGTTCGGCTTTTAAGCATCTCATCGCTGTGTCTCCTTTTTAGTATGTTTCATAGTCTATACCTCCGGGCTGCCTTCATCCTTCATCATTTTTTTACGAAGGATCTTCTTGGCGCGAACGCAGAGGGACTCCACGGCTTTCACAGATATTCCCATGCGGGCTGAAATCTCTTTGTAGCTAAGCTTTTCAAAGTATTGCAGGTGCAAGACTCCGGAGAGTTTGGGAGGAAGCTCTGCCAAGGCGGCATGCAGGGGAGAGAAATCCGGCTCGGAATACTCTTTGGGAGCCGGCATCAGATTGAAATCTCCCGGGTCCTTGCTGATGAAGCGGGAATTCTTCTTGAGGTGGGAGTAGCTCTTATTGTGTGCTATGCGGTAGAGATAGGCCAGGGAGGTCTCCCCATCTATGCTCTCGATGTGTTCATAAAAGGACAGAAACGTGATCTGGGTGAGGTCCTGAGCATCTGCCTCATTGCGAACCAAATTCCAGATATAATTGTATATCCGCCTTTCGTGCTGAGTGAGAAAATCCTCAAACTGCTCTTTCTTCATTTATTCTCCACAGTAATCTGAGTCCAATACCAAAAAGAGCGCAGTTTCCTGCAAGCACTTTTTTTAAGCGAGGTGAAAAACGGAGGGAGGAAGGACTATTTGAGGTCTATGAGCTTATGGAGCTGGAGCTGAAGCCTGTGGGGCAGGCCGTCTTCCAGCAGCCAGGCGGCAAGCTGGGTGGGAGCAAGGCGCTCCGCTATGGGGGAAAAGATGATGTGATATGCCTGTAAGCTGTGAGCCTGGATAAAATCCACTGCAAAGAGGTAGTCTTCCCTGGTGGCGAGCACAAACTTGAGCTCATCCTGAGGCCGTAGATGAGGCAGATTCTCCAGCCAAGGGGAAAGGTCTGCTTCGGTGTTCCAAACGCCGCTGGCGGGGCATTTGATATCCACAATGGCCGTCACGTAGTCGGGCAGTCCCTGCAGGGAAACAGAACCGTTAGTCTCCAGCAGAATGGTGTAGCCTTCGGGGTGGAGAGTAGCAAAGAGGGGGAGGAGCTCTTCCTTCTGCAAAAGCGGCTCGCCACCGGTGATTTCCACCAGGCGGGCAGGATAGGCTTTGATCTCGCTGAGGATACTCGGCAGGCTCATGGAGTTGCCTTCGGAGTGCGAATAGCTGGTGTCGCACCAGGAGCAGCGCAGGTTACAGCCCGCCAGGCGCACAAAAATACAGGGTAAACCGGAGTAACTCGATTCACCCTGTAAACTATAGAAAATCTCGCAGATTTGGAGCACTGTGGATCCTAAAAGGGAGCGCCCAGGTCTTCCTCTGAGGCAAGAGGATTGATGGAGATCTCGATGCTGCCAGCTTTATCCACACCCTTAAGGTTGTGCACAAAGCTCAGGATGCTGTCCTTGAGAAGCTTTTGCACAAAGGGAACAATTGCCAGCTCTTCTCCACCTATCCTCAGGATCAGCTCTTTGGCGCTATCCTGCACGCAATCGCCACGCTTGGCCCGGCCTTGCACAATATCGCAAGCCATTTGGTAGCAATCCTTGCCACAGGCGCTGCAACATTCCGGAGGAGAGCAGGGGAGGATCTCGAAGCTACGCTGGATCACGGTGTTCACAAAGGCATCCTTATGCTTTTGCAGGCAGAAGACGGGGAGGCCTTGGTAGGAATCCAGCTCTCCGGAGATAATCCCGGAGATGCCGATGGTGGTCTCGTCGATCAATTCGTCCAGTTGTTCTGTGGACTGGGCGCAGACGATCTTGGGAACGGGTGCGTCTTTCATGCCTTCAATCACCAAAAAGTCGGCTTTGAGGTAGGTGATGATTTCTGCCAGATCAGGCTGGGTGTAGCCGCCATCGGGTCTTTGGCTTCCAGGCAGGATCAAAGCGCTGTCAAAGAGGCCTCTGGCAAAGACGGCAGAGCTTCCCGCTGCGGCATGCTTGGCGGAGTTTGAGCCTTCTTTATCGGCACGATAGGCTTCGGAGTGGATATCCTTGAGGCTGGCAACTTTGTAACCCCGGGCTTTGAGAGCGGAGATCAGGGCAATTGCGGCAGTGGTTTTGCCGGTGTGATGATAACCGATGATGGCAATAGCTTTCAAAGCTGCTCCAATAGCACAACGGCCGAGGCAGTGATCCCTTCCAGGGAACCGCTGATGCCCAGGCCTTCTTCGGTGGTGGCTTTCACAGAAATGGCTTCCAACTCTGACAGAAGATCCTGTGCCAAAGCTTCACGCATAGAGAGGATAAAGGGCGCCAGACGGGGTTCCTGAGCGCAGATGGTGGAATCCAGATTGCTCAGCCGGTAGCCTCTGTCCTGCACCAGGCGGTATGCTTCGCGCAGGAGGATGCGGCTGTCTATATCCTTGTATTTAATGTCGTTATCCGGAAAGAGTGCACCGATGTCTCCCAGAGCCAGAGCTCCCAAAAGAGCATCGATGATGGCATGGATCAGAACGTCTGCATCGGAGTGTCCCAGCAGCCCCCGGGAGTGAGGTATCTCCACGCCACCCAGGATGAGCTTGCGGCCAGGTGCCAGACGATGAACGTCGTAGCCAAAACCAATCCGGAAGGGAATCACTTAGTCCACCGTGATGGATTTGGAAACGTTCTTGGGCACGTCCGGATGCACACCATGATCGATCACGCCCAGGCGATCCAGCTTGTTCAGCTTGCGGACGCTCATTCTGAGAGCCAGAAGCTGCAGGACAAGGGTGGCGGAGAAGCAGGTCAGCAGGCTGTCACCCGTTTTGGGCAGCATAATGTAGGCCCAACCGTAGTAGCTGCCTTCATTGGGGTTGGTGCTGGCATTCTTCAGCAGGTTGGAGTTTTCCTCGGCAATCACATAGGTTCTGGCACCGCGGATCTTGTGAGTATTGATCTGAGAGATCGTGAGGTTCACGTCCCGCTCATCCGGCCCGGTCACATAGATCAGCGGGTAGCTGCGGTACATAGGCTCAAAAAAGTCGTGCTTGGCGATTACTTCGTTAAAGACTTCCAGGCCTGCTTTACTGAGGTTGAAAGGCTGATTGCGGGTGAACATATAGGTATTCATGGCTTTAAAGATCTCTTTGGTTTCCTGGTGATCGAGTCCGCGTTGCTGTCCCAGATCATCCACCTTATCCACCAGTTCTCCATAGGAATTTACGAAGTTGCGCACGTGTTTCAGGCCAAAGACGGTATTCTTACCCAGGATGGTATTGGGGCCATGCTTGAATTCGGAGGCTTCGCGGCCTTCGGCATGATTGAGCACGGTCTCGCGGATCTTGAGAGCTCCTTCCAAGGCCACACCAGTGATCTTGGTAGCCAGAATATGCAGGGAGGGTTCCATATAGATCTTGGCAGCCATGGAATCTATCACGTCCGAGGTATTATCGATCGTCTCGGCCAGTAGCGAGGGGATGGTGCCCAGGCTTTCCAGACGGCGCCGGATATCTTCTTCCAGTCTGGTGCGGGCAGGGTCATTGGCATCCAGCAGTTCCAGCTTCATCTGTCCGGCTCGGATGGCAAGATAGTAGAAGAGGGTGATCTGATTCATGAAGCTCTTGGTAGCAGGTACGGCAATCTCCGGACCGCAGAGGATAGGAACGGCTGTGTCGGCCTTTTCCTGTCCCAGAGTGGAATTCATGTTGTTAACCAGCACCACCTTGTGGACTTTCAGTTCCTTGTGGGTAATATCGTTGAAGATATCGATGAGGTCTTTGGTTTCGCCGGATTGGGAGACTCCGATGATGAGATCGTTGTCCTTGATGCAATTGGAATACTCTCCTCGGAAGTCTCCGGGGAGGATGGGGATGATCTCGATTTCGGCAATGGAATTGAAGAAGAGAGCGGCAACCTTGGTGGCATTGAAAGAGGTTCCGCAAGCTATTGAGTAGGCATTGCGGCTGCATTGGATGGTATTTTTCAGCTCTCTCAGGAAGCTCTGAACTGTGTGTTCAAACTTCGCCACGTCCAGGCGCTCCGAGAGGGAATCCAGCACCTTGGCCAAAAAGACCCGGCTGATCTCATAGTCTTTGCCGATCAGATCCAGGAAGATATTCTTCTCATCGGAAAAGAAGTACTTCTGCAAGAAGCCTTCCTGCTGTGCTGCTGCCAGGATGGATTGATACTCATCACCGGCCTTTTGGTAGAAGAGCTTGAAAGTGGTGCTTTCCAGCAGTTCGTTAAAGAGTTTGGCACGCTCCTCGAATCCATTGGTGCCCACAATCTCCAGCATCACGCCATTCATGTGATCCATCAGCTTCTCTTCAGTGAGCAGTTGAATCATGCGTTTCCCGGTGTTGGAGCCGCCCTGGAAGAGTTTGATCAGCTTGCCGGTGCTTTCCACCTGCGCCTTGATCTCCTGATCCATAAAGTATTCAAAGCCCGGCAGCAGAGCAATGTCTTCCGCCCGAAGCTTGGACCAGACCGGCTGGGTGTAGATCTTATCCCCGGCCTTGTAGATCTCGTCCTTCTGACCCACTTTCTTGAAGTTGAGGTCTTTGGCGGCATAGATCTGATAGTTCTCTGCAGTGTATTCGGCAAATTCGCCCTCGCGCAGATTGACCAGACGCTTAGTAAAACGCAAGACGGCAGTGAGATCGCTCGAGGCCAAACAGAAGGGGGAATCCTCCAGCTCGCCCACGCCAAAATAGAGGCTGCTTCCGGCTTTGATCGCCCAGGAAGTCTCCGTTTCGGGATCCACAATCACCGCGGCATAGGAGCCCACCATGCGGTCTGCAGTGCTGATGATGGCACGGCGCATGCAGGCCTTGCGCTCTTCCGGGATGATGGGGTTCCTGGCTTTGTCCATCTCTATATCAAAATAGTGTTCCACACTGTGCACCAGCATCTCGCCATCGTTATCTGAAAGCACCGTGTGTCCTTCCTGAGTGAGGAAGACCTTGAGCTCGCGGGTATTGGTGATATTGCCGTTATGAGCGCCATAGATGTGGCGCTTGCATTTCACCTCATGCGGCTGGGCATTGGTCTTATTCACCTGTCCAAAAGTAGCCCAACGCACTTGCCCGCAAAAGATCTTACCGGCTTGCTTTTCGATGCCCAGGGTTCTCACCAGATGGCTGGGGGCACCCACGTCTTTGAGCAGAGTGATGTTCTTTTGATCATCCTGGAAGGCTGCTCCAGTGGAGTCATAGCCTCTGTATTCCAAAGCCTTAAGCAACGTGGAAGCATATTCTCCCAGCTTAATGCTGACTCTTGGTAAAGCCAGACCCAACACTCCACAGCCCAATCCCAAAACCGGAACCCGGAGATTGAGGCTCTTATTCTCGAGTTTCTTTAAAATTCTGACTGCTGCATTTGCTTTTCTTCTCTGTTTCATTCAGTCCTCATTTATACTTTCTATATTATTCTTTATCAGTAGCTTGGCCAGAAGCCAATCCTGGGAATCGGTAAGCTTGATATTGAGCTCGGAGCTGGTCAGCACCCGAACCGTCCCACCACAATGCTCCACCAGAGAGGCATCATCCGTGCCAAAGAACTGGTCTTCATAAGCCTTCAAGTAGGCGTCCATAATCAAGCTGTAGCCAAAGACCTGTGGAGTGAAAACCTGCATCAGCCGATCTCGCTCCAGAGTAGCTGTTACAACCCCATCCTGCACGGACTTGACGGTGTGTTTGAGAGGAGCTCCGGGAATCACAGCGCCACAATCCTGCACCGCTTCATAGAGATCCTCCAACAACAGAGGATTGATAAAGGGTCGCACTCCGTCGTGGATAAAGACATAGTCTGTTTCCTGCGGACAGGCCTGCAAGGCTCCGAAGATGGAATCCTGCCGTTCTTTACCTCCCGCTATCACTTTCCAGGGCTTGCCGGGATGTTCCCAATAGCTCTGAATCAAGCGCTCCACCGGCTCTATATCCTCTTCCGGAGCAGTGATCAATAGGCTCGAGATGATTGGTGAATCCATGAATACGGAGAGCGTCCGGATCAGCACCGGGATTCCGCCCAGTTCGCGATATTGCTTCTTGATAGTGCCACCCATCCGGGAGCCGCTGCCGGCAGCAGTGATGATAGCAGTGTTGTGGCTCAGGACTTCCATTGGTAAAAGATTCCGCGCTCTTCCCGGTGGGACATCACCCAGCCATCTGAGCTGAATTGCCTGAGTATCTTGGAGATCTCGTTAATATGCAGATTAAGGATGCTGGCCATGTCCTCCGCAGTGCAGGGACGCCGCACCAGGAGGGACTTGACCACTTCCCTGGCTTCACTATCCACGGGATGGCTGTATTTCTTATATTCCACTTTGGCGATGATCTCCACCGGAGAAGCCAAAGTCTCAGAAAAAAGGTCTTTGACCCGGGAAAGTAGCTCAGTATCGGCAGCCTTCACCCAATCCTCAGCTCCGGGACGATCCAGGCTATTGATCTGCACCAAGTCCGGCTTGATCCTGCCGATCGCATCCCGCAAATGATAAAGCTCTTCCTCGTGATCGTTCAAGCCGGGAATAATGAAGACTTCCAGCCAGATCTTACCACGATACTCCTGTCTCAGAGCCACCAAAGACTCCACCAGGGTGGAAGCCAGCAGCCCGGCCTTGGGACGGTTCAGCCTCTGGAAGACATCTTCACTCACGGCATCCAGAGATGGCAGAATGATGTCGCAAGGCAAGATATCCTGCCTAAGCTGCGGATCGTCCAGCAGCACTCCATTGGTGAGCAAGGCCAGCTTGTAGCCCGGGAAATTCGCCTTGATAAAAGCGATCAGTTCCCCAATCCGGCTATACAGAGTTGGCTCTCCCGCCCCCGAGAAAGTGATGTGATCCAGCTCCGGCTTGGTGCGTAGAAAGGCACTGAGCTCCTGGCAGATATCCTCCAGCGGAAAGAATTCCTGTCTGGTGGTCTCCAGGTGAGTGGTGCGCTGCACCTCGCAATAGACGCAATTGAGCGGACAATACTTATAGGGCACCAGGTCAACACCCAGGGAAACTCCCAGACGGCGTGACATAACCGGTCCAAAGAGATGTGTATATTTCATTTAGCTAGAAGGTCGTACCAAATTGGAGATGCGGTTCCCAAGTGCGGTCTTCGGGATTGAAAGCATAGTCAAAACCGATCAGGCCAAAGGGACTGCGTATCCGCACCCCGGCTCCCACACCCTTCTTGAGCTTCAGGAAGTTAAATTCTCTTAAGTGGTTATAGGAATTACCCGCATCAAAGAAGAGCACGCCAATGATCTGATCTCCACCCAGGGGATAACCCAGCTCAGTGGAGAAAAGAATGGCTCTTGAACCACCGCCAACCGGCCCAACCGAACGATCGGCATAGCCCCGGATACCATCCGGCCCGGTACCGCCCAGATAGAACTTTTCATCTGGCGGAGCTTCCTTGGAATCCCCAAAGGGAGAGATATAGCAAAAGCGCCATTTGGTGCGCAGAGTAAGCTTTTTCCAGGCTTCCATATACCAATTCACCTGAGCGATATTCTTCAGATAATCAAAGTCTCCGCCCAGAAGCCCGCCAGCCAGCTCCGAATACAGGGTCACCTGCGTACCGCGGGTGGGGAAAAAGACGTTGTCTCTCGTATCCCGGCTCAAGGTCACATTCAAAGCGGAAGTGTATTGCCAGGAAAGACTATCCAGCTCGATCAGATTGGAGAAAGAGACGGGATCCTGCATCACCTGATTCATGTTTGTGATGCGATAGCGTTTGGAATACCAGGAGTAACCCCCCACGATCCTGGTGCGATTGACCCAGGGCAGGCTCTGGCCCAGCCTCAGGCTTCCACCCCGGTTGTAAACTTTGTAATATCCAGTGCTCCAATCTTTTTCCGTATAATAGATGCTGGAGCCCAGAAGGATGTCTGTATCATAGAGATTGGGGTTGGTGAAGCTAAATTCAAAATTCTGCGTGGAGCCGCCAAACTCCCAGGTGACACTGCTGGACCAGTTGTTGCCAAAGAGATTGTTCTGCGACAAGGAGAGCTGCCCCACAAACTTATCCTGGCTGTTGTATCCGATACCGCCATTGGCGACCCCGGAGCTCTTATCCATCACATCGATATGCAGATCGATATCTCCGGCGTTGTTGATGCGGGTATAATCCAGCTTGATATCCGGCTCAAAGAAGCCCAGATTATAGATATTCTGTTGGCTGCTCAGCACCTGGCTCTGCCGGAAATAATCTCCGGGAGCGATCTCCAATTGCCGCCGCAGCACCTTCTCCTTGGTGCGCATATTGCCTGTGAGATGAATCTGCCGGATTCTGGCTCTGGAGCCTTCTTCTATCACCAGACTCACCACCACCAAGCTATCGCTCTTATTGTAATTGGGCGTGATATTTACATAGATGAAACCCTCGTCAAAATAGAGGGAATAGACCTGCCCAAGCTGCTTCTCATACTTTTCCTGATCAAAGATATCACTCTCACGAAGCGTGAAGACCGAAGCCAGACGTTCCGTTGTGAAGTGAGAATTGCCGCTGATATCGGTGCGGGAATAGCGGTAACGCGAGCCTTCCCGGATATTGATATTAATCTCCAGCTCACGCTCATTGACCTGCTCGCTCTGGTAGGGACCCACCCTTACGTCTATAAAGCCATTCTTCTTGTAGAAATCCGCCAGATTGACCAAATCCTGATCAAACTTCTCCTGGTCAAAGCGACCGGAACGGAAGAAGCCCGAGGTCTTGGTCTTCATTCTCCGTGCCAATGTGCGGGATTCAAAGTGGTTATTACCGGTAAAGGTGATCTTGCTCACAACCACGCGCCTGCCCTCATCGATGAAGACCGTCAGGGCTACCCGGTTGCCTTCCATGCTGCGTTCATTGATCTCCATGGTTACATTGGCAAAACCCTTGGATTTATATTCAGCTTTTAGTTTGGTAAGTAGCTGGCTCTTAACCTGATCCGACCAGTAGCTGCCCTGCCGGAGCGTCACCAGTTCATCCAGCCTATCCCGGCTCACAGCCTTGAGCCCGATGTAGGAAACACCTGCCACAATGGGATTTTCCACTATGCGGATGATCAGATTCACTCCGCTGCGAAAAGGCTCGGAATGCACCTGAATATCCTTGAAAGTGCCCATCCGGTAAAGAGTTTTGATGGTGTTTGACACCTTCTCGGGATCCAGCGCATCCCCCACTCTCAGGCTCGCCGCCGAGGTGATCAGAGCGGGATCTATGTTCTGGGTTCCTTCCACTCGTATTTCATATATGGTCTCGCCCACAGCCATCAGGCTTCCCAGGACGAGCAAGAATATGAGGCTTAACAGAATATGCTTAACTGAACAGCGCATAATTCCTCCATTATTACTGATATGACCATTTCTAAAGAGTCTTGATTTCGTAAAGTCTTTTTTTGGCGATTTTTCTTCTGGCTATGGAAAACAATTTGCAAGGTAGAAAGCTTACTAAGTTTTAAGAAGGTGAAAATATGGCCAAAGTTCACGTGCTCACGAGCCTCTGCCTGCTTTTTTTGCTGCTCGCCGTCGGACTCCATGCTATACCCAGCCCCAGGCTCCTGCCTCCCGAAATGATCAGGCCGACAGCCGGGAATTATGATCCCGTCCAAATCAGCGAATCCAGCCGGGCAGATTCTGCCCACGGCTTTGATGTAGAACACTATGAGATCAACCTCGGCATAAATGATCAAACCCACTTTGTCTCCGGCTATGTGAAAGCCAGAGTCCGGGCAGAACAGAGCCTCGATAGTATCAGCTATGAACTGATGGGACTCACAGTCTCTGCCGTGGAACTCAACGAGGTTCCCCACCCCTTTACGCAGACTGCCTCTATGGTGACCAT
The DNA here is from genome assembly GCA_023421135.1 of Candidatus Cloacimonadota bacterium. Lineage (GTDB taxonomy): Bacteria > Cloacimonadota > Cloacimonadia > Cloacimonadales > Cloacimonadaceae > PHBP01. Next base: position 65,023 of record JAEZUG010000019.1, read on the forward strand.
CCCCCTGGGAACCATGGTCCCAAATCAAATCTTTCACACCAAGATATATTACTCCGGCAGCCCAATCCTGAGCCCCAATCCTTACCGCGCTGGGATGATCTTTGCCACTGGCAGCATCCACACCATCTCGGATCCTGATGCCGCCCGCTATTGGTGGCCCTGTTACGACCACCCCTGGGATAAAGCCACCGTGCAGCTTGATATCAAGATCAGAAGCGATTGGAAGGTAGCCTCCAACGGCACCTTGAACGGCATCACCAACAACGGAGATGGCACTCAAACCCACTCCTGGAGCAGCAGCGACCCGATGACTACCTACCTGGTCAGCATCGCTTGTGCACCCTATCAGGTCTATGAACAGACCGCTCTGAATGGAACTCTGCCGGTGCGAAACTACGCCATCCAAAGCCAATACAGCAACGCCGTGGCAGACCTGGCACAGCTTCCCAACATGATCGACTATTTCTCCACCCTCTTTGGCCCCTATCCTTTTGAAAAATATGGCAATGCTATCGTACCAAATTCGGTTTACGGCGCTATGGAGCATCAGACCATGACCACACTGAGCAGCTTCCTGATCAACGGCAACGGCAGCTATGAAACCACCATCGCCCACGAATTGGCTCACCAATGGTATGGAGATGCCGTCAGCTTCCTCACCTTCAAGGACGTCTGGCTCTCGGAAGGCTTTGCCACCTATTCGGAGCATCTCTGGACAGACTACCGTTTCGGCTGGCCCTCTGCAGTGGCCTATGTGAGCAGTAGCTACCACGATTATTACATCAATTGGGAAAATGCCTATGGCCTCACTCCCAGAATCTACGATCCCGCCTTTACGGATTATTTTTCTCCACCTTCCTACGAAAAATCCGCCTCCGTGCTGCACATGCTGCGGCTCCGGCTGGGAGATGCGCAATTCTTCAACCTGCTGAACCAGTGGTTCACCCAAAATTGCCATGGCAACGTGATCACCAGCGAATTCCAGACTCTGGCAGAAGAGCTCAGCGGGCAGGATCTGGAGCAATTCTTCCAGCAGTGGATCTATGGCAGGGGTGTCCCCAGCCTGGAATACACAGTCTGGTCTGGTTTTGGCAATCCGGCTTACAACACAAAAGTGATAGCCAAGACCACCAGTCCCACCCCCACTCAGTTCTGGATCGATACCGTTTTCAAAATCCCCGGCACTGCCGCAGATTCGCTTTTCGTAGAGGCCAGTCCCACCGGAACTGTGAATAACTTCTTGGTTTCGACTATCATGGATTGGGATCTCTGTAGCAGCCAGGTGGAGAGCAACGTCAACCACTGGACTCTGCTTCGTGGGATCATCTATAAAAAGCCTCAGATCACCCAATGCGTACCTTCCAACGCCGCTGTGATGATTTTCTGGAATGCTTTTAATGAGCCCGGTGTGACGGGCTACAATATCTATCGCCAACCCTCCGGCTATCCCTTCCCACATTTGTGGGGCAGGCTGAACGAGGCTCCCCTTACAACCCTTTCCTTTCTGGACACCACAGCTCAGAATGGGATGGCCTATGACTATGTGATCCGGGCTGTGGATAGCGAAGGCTACGAGACCTGGAATTCCAATCTCGTCTCTGCCACGCCCCAAGCCTTCAGCTTTGTCCAGGATCTTTTGGTGATCAATGAAACCAGAAATGGCAATGGCGCCTCTATCAGTCCCACCGATGCCATGGTGGATGCATTTTACAACCAGTTGATCCAACCCATAGCCTACATGAGCTATGATGTGGATTCTCAGGGAATCCCTGCGCTGGGACTTCTGGGAGACTATAAGGTCGTGCTCTGGCATAGCGATGATTTTAGCCAGATCCAGATTGCCGATGCTCTGAACATCCTGAGCGGATACCTCCTGGGTGGGGGCAAGCTGATCATTTCCGGCTGGAAGACTGCTTCTGTGTTGAACGACAGCTTCCTGGAACACTTTGCCGGTGCTCCCGGATTGGTCTATGACAACGCTGCCGGTCTGATCTCCGCTCAATCTGCAGCTTATCCGGATCTGATCGTGGATACCACCAAGCTCACAGCTAATTGGAACAACATGCTGCCCATGATCTACACTTTCCCGGATGCGGAAAACGTCTATCATACTGCCCAAATGTCTGCCTCTTCCGCCGGGAATGGCAATCCCATCTCCTTCCGGCACGAGAATCTGGTGCTCTTTGGGCTGCCGCTCTATTTCATGGAAGCCGATGGTGTGCGTGATTTTCTGCAAGAGCTCATCCCCGACTTAATCTCGGGAACCGGTAGTGCGGAAGAGATCGGAGCTGCACTCTATCCGACACTTTCCAGCTATCCCAATCCCTTTAACCCGCTCACCCATATCAGCTTTAGCCTGCCGGAAGATTCCGCTGTTAGCCTGGAGCTTTTCAATCTGCGCGGGCAAAAGGTGAAGAACCTGGTGAAGGCGGATCTGTCTCGGGGAACGCACCAACTGGTTTTTGACGGCAGAGACGAATCCGGCCGGGCTCTGGGCAGCGGAATCTATCTGCTGCGCCTCAACAGTGGCAAGGCTCAGCTCACCCGTAAGATCACTCTGCTGAAATAGCTTGCTCCAGATCCGTTTCAGGCCTTCCCAGCCCTGTCGGAAGCTCTCCTTCAGGTAGCCGGGAAAGATCAGAAACAGTAATCCCTGCTGCAGCATGTAATATATATAGAAGAGTTCCATAAGATAAATCCCGGGAGGGGCACCAAGCGGAGCCCCTCCCTTTTTTATTGTGTTTATAGATCTGCACATGGTGCTACAGCCGGCTCAGGCTTCCAGCTCGCCCAGGACCAATTGCAGGGCTTTGAGCAGAACGATTTCAAAGAAGAATTGCTCTTCCTCTTCGTTGATGAAAGGCACGTTTACCAGGCGGTTGATGAAGACAGAGAGTTCCTTTGCCAAGCTCTGAATCTTATCCTTGGTCATCTTTAGACTCCGTCGATGGGGGAATCGAGCAGCTCGGAATTGGTGACATCAGGCAGCAAGCCACCCTCGATGGCATCCTGGATACTCACGATCGGAGCTTCCATGCTCACGATATCTGCCAGAGTAACAGTCTCCAGAAACACGTGCTCCACGTCGCTCTTGCGCCAGGCATACATCATCTTGATCCAGATGGCATAGGCAGTGGGAGGGATCTGGTCGCGGGGGCTGATCTGCTTGCCATAGGCAGTGGCATAGTCCTTCAGATCCTCGATGTAGGCGGGATCGCAGGACTTGTAGATGGCGGCAAGGTTCTGAGCCACAGTGCCCAGGGCAGTCTGTTGGCTGGTCTCGGCAGGTTTCACATATCTGCGTCCGATGCAAACTGCACCGTCGCGGTAGTTCGAATAGATCATGTCGTTCAGGGTTCCAGAGTAGGTTCCCATGTTGTACTTCAGGGTTACTTTCATTTTTGTTCTCCAATTTTGTTGTAGGTCACATTCCGGAACTGCGCCCTCACTTCTTATAAGGTGACACTTTTGCTTTGAAGTTGACACTTTTGTGTGGAATCTTTTCGACACATATATTATTGTTTGTTTTGCAAGGGCTTACGAGAGCAAAAATAGTTTGGGGATTGGAGTCCCCGATTTCATTTTTGAACCACAGGGGGCACATAATAATATGGATTCCTGCCTTCCCACCCCACCAAACCGCAAGTGGTTTGGCGAGGACCCCGGTCGCAGGAATGACGGAGAAAAGCAAAGGGGAGAAGGATTTACAATGTACGATTTACAATGTACAATGGGGACGCTTCGCGGGCTTGACCTAGGAATAGATGTGGATTTTTCTTTAACAAAACAGAGGAAAATACGATTTACAATGTACGATTTACGATTTACAATGTACAATGGGAACGCTTCGTGGGCTTGGGCTGGGAAACAGAGCTTCTTAATTTTTAAAACAGAGGAAATGAGGAAAAGAGATATCTCGCAAGGAGCAAAGGAGGATAGAGAGCCCTGAAGGGGCGCTCATCTGCAAGCGATGGGTGGCAACCCATCGAACCCGATCACACCCTGATCCAAGCCCTGAAGGGGCGTCATCTACTGAAATAGAAAGCTGATGATAGTGGAAGTGACATCTTGTCGCTTTGATAAACAACACGTCAGGATGACGTGTCCACTATACCGAATAGAACGCTGATAACGCGGATGATTATGATTCACACGGATTAATCCCACAAATAGCCACAAATGAACACGAATCCTTCCAATCCTCTAATCCTTTAATCCTCGTGAAGCCCTTTAGTCCCCCAGCTCCACACTTACGGTCTGTTCTCTGTTCACTGCTCACTCGGCGAAGCCGTTGTCACCACGACAAATTCCTTGACTCTAAAACCCTTTCCAAACAATGGATAGAACACAGCTTTCACCCTAGGAGTATGAGATGGCACCAGACCAGATAAACCCAACTACAGAACGGCATCAGGCAGATATCCCCTCTGCCCCGGATCAGGCATCCTCCCCGGAGCCACTGGGCACAGAGGAACTCTTCAGCCTGCTGGAGAAGGCTTTATTATGACTACAGAAGAGTTGAGGAAAGCAATCAAGAGTCCGGAATGGACTGGAATGGAGTTCAAACAATGCCGTAATGGTGTATCGGATGATGCCTATAAAACCGTATCTGCTTTTGCCAATACAAGCGGAGGCTACCTAGTCTTCGGCTCAAAGAAAGTGCCAACAGAGCCGAACGAGAAATTATTGGCGTAGAAGATGCTGATAAGGTTCAAAATGACTTTCTTAGCTGTCTGCGCAACGGAGGCAAGCTGAGCAGGGTGATACCACCAGATGCCGAACTACACGAGATCGAGGGAAAGCATGTTTTGGTATTCTACATCCCAGAATCTGATCGTAAAGACAAGCCCGTGTATCTCGGCAAGAGAATTGACCAGGCCTACATCAGAAGAGGTGGTGGGGATGAGTTATGTACTGAGTCTGAGCTGAGAGCTTTCATTCGAGACGCCAGTGATATGCCCTTCGACAGAAGTTTGGAGTATGGTGTCGCCCCCAATAGCTTTCTTAATCCTTCTACCCTGAAATGGTATCGAACGCTTCTGGATCACAGACTCGCTGGAAAATATGCTCATCTGAATGATCAGTACTTTTTGCTGGAAATGGGACTGCTGATAGAAGAAGGGAAGTTCATACCCACTAGAGCTGCCGTCTTGCTGTTTGGACAAGATCGCTACGTTAGACAGATAATGCCCAGGCCAGTGGTCGATTATCAGAGAATTGATCAAATGGAAGATAACTGGGATGCCGACAAAAGGTGGCATGACCGGATGGTGATTGAAAGCAATCTCTTCGAAGCCTGGAGGGTACTCATCGACAAGTACTCCCTGATTGCAGACATTCCTTTCTCCTTGGATGAAGCCAGCTTGCAGCGCACAGATGACAAATCCGACTTTAGCTTCTCCATCGCTATACTTAAGAAACAGATCATTTCCCAAACAGTCATAGATTTGCTGAGCAAAATAGGATTTCAGCTAGGTCCGGATGAAACAGCCTTACTCTCATATCTGGTTAGTTACCGAAATCTGAGCCTGCCTATTGCCAAAGCCATCACCGGTAAGTCCAGCGATGTAACTATGGGTATCTTGGCCAAACTTGAGGCTAGTCAAGTGGCCAAGTCCTCAGATTATTTGCAAACTTGGTTGCTGAGCGAAGATATTGTTCGGCAGATAGATAAGACTTCTATTGGTAATTCTACTGGCCAAGCTACTGGCCAAGTAAGTGGCCAAGTTACTGGCCAAGCTCAGAATGCATATGGAACGCTGTCAGATATTCAAGTGGGAATTATTCTCCACAGTATAAAACCCATCAGTATGCAAAGCTTGCGAAAAGAGCTGAATCTGGGTAGCAGGTATAATCTGCGTACCAAGCATATCCATCCATTACTTGAAAGAGGGATTCTGTTAATGAATTATCCGGATAAACCTAAGCATCCCAGACAAAAGTATTACCTGAGCGACTATGGGAAAGAGATCTTACATACCTTTCAAGGAGAGTATTGATGTCAAATCTAATAACCATTGCTGAGAGCATTCTTCAGTGGTCAGAGGCCGGTTACTTGATCAGTGTATTAGAAAAATAAAGTGGATAGGATGTTCAAATGACAGAAGACAGACAAGATTTACGCCCTAAGGCAGATATCCCCTCTGCCCCGGATCAGGCATCCTCCCCGGAGCCACTGGGCACAGAGGAACTCTTTTGCTTGCTGGAGCAGGCAATAATCCTGGCCACCGAAGCGCATCGGGGCCAAAGAGACAAAGCCGGCCGGCCTTACATCCTGCATCCGCTGCGCCTGATGTTTCGGCAAAAAAGCCCGGAAGCCATGATCATCGCCGTTTTGCACGATGTGGTGGAAGATACTGCCCTCACGTTTGCAGACCTGGAGCAGGCCGGTTTCCCCGCTTCGGTGATCACGGCTCTCACCCTGCTCACCCATGATAAAGAGCTTCCCTATATGGAATACATCGCGGGTATTGCAAAGAACAGCCTGGCGACCCTGGTCAAGCTGGCAGACCTGCAGGATAACATGGATATCAGCAGAATTCCGCAGCCCACCTCCAAAGACTATTCCCGGCTGGAGAAATACAGCAAGGCCTTCCAATACCTCACCAATTTCCGGGATTGGAGCTAAGGGGGATAAGAGAGCTGCTACTCCATCAAATCCGGCCCCAAAAGATCATCCAGGATCTCATCCCAATCCCCACAGGCAATAGTCGAATTCCGAGAGTTCTGCCGCATCTGCTGGTATTTCTCCGGCTCTTTGAGATAGAGCTCCAGCGCTTCCGAGAGGCCATAGACCCAGGTTTCCACGCTCTGATCCGCTATCACAAAGCCATTCTCGCTCTGGTTCACCATTTCTTGCGGTCCGCCGTAGGAAGATACCACCACCGGCAATCCACAAGCAAGAGATTCCAAAATCACCATCCCAAAGGTATCCGTGACGCTGGGAAACACAAAGAAATCTGCCGCATTATACATTGGTGCCAATTGCTGTCTGGGAACTGCCCCGGTAAATAATACCCGCGAGCATCCTGCCAGAAGCTCCTTCATCTCGCTCAGATAGGGTCCATTTCCTGCCACTATCAGATTCAATTCCGGATAAGCCTCCTGCAATTGCTTATATACTTCCACCAGCAGATCCAGGGATTTATCCAGCGAGACCCGTCCTGTGTAGAGCAGGGTAATGCCTCCCTGCAAAGCATCGCGATTCTGCAGCCAGCTCTTTCGCTGAGGCTTTGGAGCAAAGAGCTCCAGATCGATTCCCCGGCGCAGAAGCTGCACGTTGCTCACAGAGATATCCCTATCGGCCAAGATGCGCTGATACTCAGTGGTGGGTGTTCGGATTTCCGTCATTTGACTACAGAACCACTTCTCATATTCCAGTACCAAACGCAAGGCAGACTCATCTTTGACTATGTAATTTGCTTCGCCATAGAAATCTGTGTGGTATATCCCGATCATTGGAATCCCGATCAGCTTGGCTGCCAATAACCCCAGAAGGCCGATCGGTCCCGGAGTGGAGATAATGATCTGATCCGGTTCATAATCATTGATCAGCTTCAGGCTCTTCAGGATCGAAGGAGTTTTCACATTGTAGTTATCATAATAGGGCATCTTAAATGAATACATATAAGGCAGATTCAAAAAGTTTTCCGGGATTTCGCTGGTGATTTCGTTATCACTGAGTGAAGCAACGATCAACAGCTCTCTTCCTCTTTCATGGGCAACGCTCCCCATCTGTTTCAGTGTTACCGAAACGCCGTTCAGATCGTTGATGGTGTCGCTAAACCACAGAGTTCTCTTTTTCCTGTGCTCAACCGGAATCTGATGCCGCTTGCGCAGATAGTTGCGTAAATCATAGATGTCTTTGCGTATGTGATTTATCACTTCAAATTGCATATCATCAATGCCATAGATCAACACGTGCACCTTGCACATATCCTCCGGAAAATAGGAAGTGGCTTCCACGCCCACAATCACTTCCGAGGGGTAGAGTTCTTTGAGCTTCAGGGCGCCGTCAATCCGATTGTGATCCGTGATGGAAACAAAATCCATGCCGTTGCGCTTGGCTTCCTGGTAGATGAACAAGGGGTCTGTGTAACTCTCCTTGGCTCCCAACTTCTGCAAAAACCACTCTGTGGGATGCTCGGAGTAGATGGAATGGCAATGTAGGTCAGATTTCTTCATGCTTCTTTAGCTCCTGTAACTTTAAACCTATCTTCATTATACGCCTGGATTGTTAGTTTTTCGTTTGGATTGTATTAGGCTTTGGTCACACAACATGGGACGGCGCCCTCCTGAAGGGCTGAACCACCATCACCCAGCCCCGCGAACCGTCCTTCCTGCGAAGGAGGCTGTGTGAAAAGGAGCAGAATGTCCCGCGGTAGCCAGGAAGTCCGGAACGAAGTGGAGGACGCTGAATATAGCCCAGGACGCAGTCCTGGGGACCCGGCAAAGACAAACATCTTCGCAAAAAGCTCCCGCCCATACCTTTGAGCGCTCACGCTCAAAGCTATGGGCGGGAGCTAATATGTTCCTACGATTGCGCAACCCGAAAAACCCAGGACTGCGTCCTGGGCTATAATCAACGCCCTCCGGGCTGATCAAAGTGTTTTCACACAGTCTCGAAGGCAGGAATCCACGGAGCTTCTTCACCCACATAGCGGAAACCCGCCAGAATACTCCCATTATTACCCAATGTTCACCTGATGTCATTCCTGCGACCGGGGTCCTCA
>JAEZUG010000074.1 GCA_023421135.1 Candidatus Cloacimonadota bacterium
TGCGTGGAAGAGTAGGTTGCCGCCATCGCTAACGCCTCTCTCTTTTTAGTGAACAGTGAACAGTGATCAGTGATCAGTGAACAGATAGTGACAAGTGACAAGTGACAAGTGACAAGTGACAAGTGACTAGAGGGTAAGCTGGGCTGGGAGTCGCTAAGCGATCAAAGATTTGTGTAAGGATGCTCTCTCTCGATAAAGCGGTGGGATTATAGCGTTGGGATTATCAACACTATAGTAGGACAGACAAGAGATGTATCTAGTTTGTGCCCAGTACCAGGAAGTTCAAGACAAAGCTTTTATCCAACCTGTTCCCAGAGTAGTCCGCCAGTGTATTTTCCACGGTTAAGGTGTAAGAACGGTTAGCTGCGAGGTTTGCCGTAGGCCTCACCCTGATTTGCCGGGGATTGGAAGAAAGCCTATCAAAGCCAAGGCTCTGATTGCCGTCGGCAGAACGAAGCTCCAGATTGATGGAAGCAGGATTCACAATCTCCGAGAAAGTGATCAAAAGCTCAGGCTTCAGGGATTGCACTGCGGTGCCATTACGCGGATTACTTCCAGAGACCTGAGGAGGAGTGCTATCACCCGTAATCGATCCAGTGAAGCTGCTCCGAACACTGCGATTCACGTTTCCTTTTCTATCAGTTAATCCGCTGATCTGCAATTCATACTCCGCTCTCACCTGCTCGGCTGTGATGATCACCAAATTCTCTGCTTCCAGATAGTGCGTCACTATGGGGATTTCTCCAGCGCCGGAGATTGAGAGCTTTAGTTCAGACAGGGATGCCACCGGCTCGCTGAAGCCAACCAAGAGCTCCCGATTGCTAGCGGTTCTGATGGTTCGTATCCTTGGCAGGCTGGTATCCGCATAAGCCATAATCAAATCCAGGCTGGCAAGTCCCCTCACGTTCACTCTTCCTTCCGTCCAGGGTTCTACCCCAAAGTCGTAACGGCTATTTGCATTCTTATCAATAAATGCCCTGTAAATGTGAGTGGCAGGATTTAACACGTCTATAGCAAATGCACCACCTGATATCTGCCGGGAAAGCACTTGCAGAGAATCTGCACTAAAGAGGCTGAACTGCAGCGGGAAAGCCCGGTCTGCTTCATCTTCATAGATCACAGTGCCGGATAGACGGTTACGCTGCAAAGTTCCTGAGGCATAGACCAGGCTTTGGTTTTCTGCCAAAGCATTACCGCGGATATCCTTGATCCGGCTGGTGAGGGTCACAAAATAGTTCGTATCCTGCAGGAGCGGTTCATTGATACGGATAGTGATCTTATTGCGTTCCACCACCACTTTCTTGTTTTGTATCAGGGGATAGATATAAAGTCCGGTCGTAACAGAGCTCTTATCCAAATGCTTGGAGAAGCTCAGCTCAATCACGCCTTCGCTGATATCAGCAAACTCTGCCGGCAAGCTGGCCAACAGCTCCGGTTTTGTGGTGTCTTCCGGTCCCCCGGTGGGATTGCGTTTGCTGCCACAGCCAAACTGCAGTATCGCTGAGAGCATTATCACTGTGATAATAAAGAGTTTAGAAACCCTGTTCATGTAACCATTCCTTGCTGATTGAGCCTTTGGAGCCCAGGATAAATTTACCCAACACGTCATACTCCAGATTCACTTTGGTCTGGACACGCAGTTGAGAGAGATTGGAGTTATCGATTGTGTGACCTATCAGAGCCACTTTAAACCATCCCGAGCTCAGTTCCGCCACTGTGAGGCTAACTCCATTGATGGCAATCGACCCCTGTGGGATCATCAGTGCACGATCGGAAGCCGGAAGCTCCAGCTTTAGATAGAGAGCATCCCTGATACTAGTTCGTTCCAGAAGAGCGGCAGTGCGATCCACGTGCCCCTGCACCCAATGCCCATCCAGCCGGTCTCCCAGCTTCAAAGCCCTCTCCAGATTGATCTTATCCCCAGGCTGCCACAAAGAGGCAGTGGTCTTTTTCACAGTTTCGTTCATCACCTGAACCGTGAAGCTTTGCGTGCTCAGCTCCACCACCGTGAGGCAAATACCATTACAAGCCACGGAGGATGAGTATTTCAAGTCATCAAAGCCAGAGGGACGGCTGATAGTGAGCATAGTCTGCTCTCCGCTCTGTCTCCTAGACTTCAGTTCGCCTATTGCTTCAATGATACCCGTAAACATCTTTAAACCGTAAAACGCCGTTTCCAGGCATTGGACAGAGTTACAGAACTGCTATATTCCAGCTCTCCGCCAAAGGGAATCCCTGTGGAAAGCCGGGTGATCCGAATAGCCTTATCTTTCAATAGCTCTGTGAGATAGTGGATGGTCGCCTCTCCTTCAGCAGAGGGTTTAAGCGCCAGGATCAGTTCCTGGGGTTTGAGCTCTTCAATCCGCTTGATCAGAGCTTCGGCCTGAATCTGCTCCGGGCCGTAACCATCCAGAGGCGAGAGCAGATGCCCCAAAACGAAGTATCTGCCCTTAAACTCGTTCATGTTTTCGATGATCTGAACGTCTGAACTGCTTTCCACCACGCAGAGGACGTCGTCCTGACGGTCTGTTGCAACACAGATCGGGCAGGGATCGAGCTCGGAGAGGATCTGACAATGGCTACAACGTGTGAAGCTCTCCACCGTGTTCTTGATCGTCTCTGCCAGCTCCAGAGCAAAGCTCTTATCCTGACTTATCAAGAACCACGCCAAGCGCTGAGCTGTTTTCCTGCCGATACCAGGAAAGCGGTTGAAAGCTTGGATCAGGCGTTCCAGCGATAGTGAGACCAGCATCAGGAATCTTTAGAACATGCCGGGGATTTTCATGCCGCCGGTGAGCTTGCCCATGGTCTCTTCGGAGGCTTCGCTTACCTTGGAATGGGCTTCCTGTATGGCTGCCACGATCATATCTTCCAGCATTTCTACATCTTCGGGATCCACTGCAGCGGGATCTATCTTGAGGCTCTTAAGTTCGTATTTACCGGTTAACACCACTTTTACCACCCCACCGCCGGAGCTGGCTTCAAACTCTTTGCTTTCCAGCTCAGATTGAGATTTCATCATCTCAGCCTGCATCTTTTGTGCCTGTTTCATCAGGTCTTTCATATTCTTTCCACCGGGAAACATATCAACTCCTAGGTTGTTAAATGAAGCTGCATGTGATTATGCAGTTGTTGTCATGCTCTCCTAAAAAGACTCTGCTGTCAAGTGCAAAATTCACGAACGTGCTCCCAGGAAGGTGAACAGGAGCAGGTCTGCTTCGCTGGCTGAGTATGCTGCCCCTTGATATGCCAGACTACACACACCGTCATTCCGGGAATTCGGGGTCACCTAAGCTGAACGAAGTGAAGCTTTGGGGTAGAATTGCCCGGAATCCATAAACTATACCTTTAGTAATGAAGTATCACTAGAGTAGAAGATATCATCCTGAAGGGTGAACAAGCTCCGTGAATTCCTGACTAGTTGTTTCATACGGCTTCGCTCGTATAAACAACTCTCAGGAATGACGAACCGCGGGGCGATTATCCCACCACAGTCATGCTGCTTTCTGCTTCGATACGCATGAGACACCCATGTGACACCCATGAGACACCCATGTAAAATCATGCGTGTCATATGGGTATGAGATGAGTTTCTGATGTGTGCTAAACAGGGATATATACTAGAATCCTCCGGGCGGGCCATAACAAACATCAGAATCGGGAGCTTCTGGAGGTGGGTCGGTCTGGGAGGAGGGTTTCAGACTGTCCAGCTTTGCAGGAGCATTGAGACAGGATTTGTCCTTAGCACCGTCTTTTGGCCTATCATTGGGCTTGGGTGGAGGATTAAAGACTTCCGGAGGACCGTAGGCCACAATAGATTCCAGATTGACATCAGTGGGTGTCTCCGGAGCTGGCTCTACTTCCTCATAATCCGGGGGAGGTCCGTAATCTACGTTTTCATCGGGATCTATCCGTTTCTTGGGAGTGCAGCTTGAACTGAGTAACAAGCTTAAGAGAGCGGTGAAGAAAATACCCAAGCTTAGCCTTAGCTTGCGCCAGGTCTTATTGCGAGGCTCGAGAATCAGGATCGAGCAGCCCATCTGCAGGATCAAAGCCATAATCATCAAGTGTTTCATAGTCACTCCTTTACCGCATATCTGCGGTTAGAGCCAATACTTTTGGTTGTGGGTTCCACCCATACTCAACCGATAATAAAATAACCAGAAAATGAGAAAGTGATCAGGGAAAAAGAATGGTATCACTTTGATCTCCATTCTTTGATACAGTGAGCGTTGCCCAGACGCATCACCCAGCAACCGCCCCGGCACAGGTTCCAAAGTTCGCAAGCTCCACAGCGTGGATCTTGCTCCCGCAGAGATTGGTTCCGATACTTCGTGAAGCCTTTCTGCCAGATAGAATCAAAGCTCTCTTCCAGAATGCTGCCTTCGATAAAGCTGGGATCATCCGGCATTTCAGGGCAACCCCGGATCTTGCCGTCTGTGCCCAGACAACAGGCACTTAACCCCACCGGGCAGAAGGTAACCTTGCTGCGGAATCTGGCTTCATCTCTGCCCAGATAAGTAAGGTTTTCGCCAATCAGAATAGGAATCTCGTCTCTTGTGCGGTTTATGAAGCTTAAAAGCTGCTCCAGTGCATCACTCTCGATCTGCAATCCTGTCTTCTCCGCTCTTCCGATGGGCATCAGGGGGATGATCTTCCAGAGGTCAACCTGCTCCTGTTGGACGATTTGCTTCAGAGTATCCAATCTGGCAAGATTCATGGAACTAACAACAGACGATACCGTTAGCAACTTGATCCCAGTCGCCCGGCAATGGCGCAGGGCCTGTATAGCCCGATCATAGGCCTGAGGATTTTGGCGGATATGATTGTGAGTGTCTCTATCTCCATCGAGGCTGATCTGGATAGAGCTGACTCCCGCGGCTTTCAGGGCTTGAGCTTTGGACTGATCCAGGATAAAGCCGTTGGTTGCAACACCTGTTCTGATGCCCAGACTGGTAGCATAACTGAGTAGTTCAACCAGGTCTTGACGCAGAAGAGGTTCTCCACCGGTCACGGCAAAAGTGCGCACCTTAAGCTCGGCAAGTTGATCTATAAAAGCTTTAACCTGTGCAGTGGAGAGCTCGGTATCATAATGCTCTTTGGATGCTCCACAGTGAAGACAGTTGAGATTACAGCGCCGGGTGCAATCCCAAAGCACATAGCTGGGGGGAGGAACCCGGCCGGAGCTTAGTCCGGCCAGTTCAAACCTCTTGCGGAAGAGATCCAGCCGCAGGGCTGAATTCCAATAGTTGATCTTCTGTTTCAGCCGCACCTGAATCACTGCCTAACCAACACTGTACGAGTGATTAGGGCTGGCTGATACTCAAGGTTATTGATTCTCATGGATGAAGCTGTTATCTGGTACCCACCAGCTTGACATCATCAATCCAGGCACCCAGATAGTCATGCTCGCTGCCATCGGTATGGAACTCAAAGGATATATAGATGGGTGTGGAGCCTCGATAATCATTCAAGGAAATGCTGTGCTCTGTCCATAGTTCCTCTTCATTTCCGGTTTCACGGTGGATGGGAGATTCCTCCTGGTTATCAGGAAGGTTTCTCACAACGTTCACGACCAGATAATCATAGTCTTCTTCTGTGGAAACCAGGCTGGCAAAACTGAGTGTGGCAGAAGTATAACCGCTTAGGTCAAAGGGGCCGAAGACGAGCTTGGCTTCCATATCGTCCTGGTAGTGGTAGCTATCCTCATCTTCTTCTCCATAAAGGTATTCTTCATATTCATCCCAGTCTTCATCATAGGTGCCGGCACACCAGGCAGACCAGGAGCCGGTCTTGGAAGTGTGGTTATTATCGTCCCAAGTGGGTTCTCCGGAAACAGTGGTTTTTTCTCCGGGGAAAGTCCCCTCAAAACCTTCTTCAAAGATGGTAACAGTGGCGGCAGGAAGGATTGACAGGGCAAGGACAAGTAGCAGTGCTAAGTATATCTTCTTCATTTTTCACCTCACGTGTGTTTGATAGTGCAGATAATTTAGCTCTGCGGGAGGTCTTTCGCCACGTCAAAGAGGCTTGTAGTGAACGTTCAAGCTGAGATAAGTGTGGAAGGGATTCAACAGGGGTGAGCAGTGGGTGGAGATTACTATGTCTCTTGCAACACCAGTTCTCCGCCGCAGAACAGCACCCTGGGGCGGGCTGAGAGCCAGAACTCTGCAGGTTCATCGCGGAAATCGTCCAGCACCATCAGGTCGGCAAAGTAACCTGGGAGCAATCTGCCCAGATGTGAATCTGTGCCAGAGATTGCTGCTGCTCCAGCGGTGTAGCCATAGATAGCTTGCTGCAGCTTGAGCTTCTGCTCCGGAACCCAGCTTGGGTTCAGAGGATTCAGAGCTGCTTTACGCTGCAATGCGGTATAGATGCCGAGGAAGGGATTGATGCTCTCGATGGGAGCGTCTGAGCCGAAGCCATAGGAACGGCAGTTTGCCAGGATGTCCTTGAAGCAGTAGGCCTGCTTGCGGATGGCGTTCCAGTGCTTCTCGATATTGGGGATATCTCCTGCCAGATGGACGGGTTGGAGGGCGCAATATGCACCGGATTCCGTCAATAAAAGAAGGTCTTCCGCGCGGAGGGATTGCAGGTGTTCGATGCGGTGTCCGGGGTTGGTATACTTTGAGTTCAGCTCTTTGTAAAGGCTCAGAACCTGATGCACTGCCTTGGTGCCGATGGCGTGGATAGAGAGAGCAAAACCGGCAGAGACGGCTTCTTCTGCTTGTTTGTGTAGGTCTGCATCGGTATAGCGAAGGATACCAAGGTTTTCTGAGCCGGTGTAAGGCTCGAACATAGCAGCAGTTTGAGAGCCCAGAGCTCCATCGGCAAAGAGTTTCATGCCTCCAATGCGGTAAAAAGGATCGCCGGAGTGGGTCTTTAGGCCTTGAGCTATCAGATTACTAAGCTCTTCAGGCGGGAAATGCCAAGTGAAGCGGAAGAGAGGCTGGAGATCACGTAGGGACTCCAGAACAGACCAGCTATAGGCTCCTTCCATAGTGTGAACGCCGGTGAGTCCGAGAGCGTGGGCTGCTTCGATAGTCTCAAGCACTGCCTGTCTCAATATCTCAGGAGCAGGCTGCCGGATCACTTTCTCCAAGGCATCAGAGGCGGATTCATAGACGATGCCGTTCAGGCTTCCGTCAGAATTTCTGCCATACTTTCCGCCGGCGGGATCGGGGCTGTTCTCTTTTATTCCTGCCAAGCGAAGAGCCAGGCTGTTACAGAGCTTGGCGTGGTAATCTTTGCTCCAGAGAGCCACCGGGAGATCTGGGAAAATGCTGTCCAGGAGATGACGGTTCAAGCTCTGGGGCTCGTCGATCTGGTTCTTGTCCCAACCGCCTCCCAGGATCCAGGCGGGCAAGCTTCTTTGTGTGTCACGAAAGCTGAGCAGGCTGGTTCTGATCTCCTCGATTGTTGTGCAGGCCTTCAGGTCAACCATTATTCGGCGCTTGGCAAGTTCCACAAAGTGCGTATGGGTATCGGTGAAAGAGGGCAGCACTACCTTCCCCCGCAGATCCAGGATCTCCGGGCAGCGGGAGCTATAGGCTATGCACTCGCTGAGGTGGCCGATATGACGGATCAGTCCGTCCGAGATCAGGAGGCTTTTTCCGGAGCCGAAGGAGCCGGTGAAGCTATCGTAGAGAGAGGCGTTTACTATGATGTAATTCATTGTGAAAGTGTTCCTTTGAGGATTCCAAGGCCAGCGGATAGCTCTGCCGGAGGCAGGGCACAATTGAGGCGGATTAGTCCTTTGCAGACTTCTCCGAAAGCAGTTCCGGGCACGGTGATCACGCCCTTTTGGGCAAGTTCCCGGCAAAAGTTGAGGTCATCGGCTTGAACGTCGAGCATCATATATGGTCCGGCAGAGGGGAAGAAGAGTCGCTCTGGACTAATCACACTCAGAAGCTCATTTTTAGTGTAATTGCGGCAGGTTTCCAATTGCTCTTTGATCCGGAGCTTGGCTGCTTCACCAGTCTCAGAGAAGGCCAGCTTGGCAAGCTCCTGCGCCATCCAGCCGCTGCAAGTGGATACGTATTGCTTAGCTTTGATAATTGTGGAGGCAATACCAATGGGGGCAAGAACCCAGCCAATCCTCCATCCGCTCAGGCAGTGGGATTTGGAGAGTCCTCCGATCAGGATGAGCTTCTCAAAGTAGTCCAGAGCTCTTGGGGGGCTGACTCCAAAGCAGAGTTCTTTATAGATTTCGTCGATGATGACGGTGATCTTGTATCTGTTGCAAATCCCTGCCAGTCTCTCCAGTTCGGAGGCATTGAAGAAGAAACCGCTCGGGTTCTGAGGCAGGGAAAGAAGCAGGAAGCGAACCTGGTTGGAAAGTATCTGTTCCCATCTATCCCAGTTCACTGTCCTGAGGTCTGGCTCAAAGCTTAGTCTCCGCACTTCTGTCTGCATAAGCTTGGCAATAGCAGGATAGGCTGTGTAGTCCGGATCTGGGATGGCAACAATGTCTCCCGGATTGGAGAGCGAGAAGAGGCTCAGGAAGATGGCTTCTTCAGCACCGTTGGTCACACAAATCTGATTGGGTGAGATGTCTGCACCGTAGGAAGCGGCAATCTGCTCTCGAAGCTGCATCTGTCCTGCATTTGTGGTGTAGAAGGCTTCTTCTGCCCAGAGCCTGCTTTCGGCATGCTTTTTGAAGAGGGGATCAAGCGGGAAGCGTAGCTCGCCCAGAGCCATGTTGATAGCATCAGGTGGGGCAGAGGCCATCACCTGACGGATCAAAGATATCTCAATGCCGGAAAAGCGCTTAGCTTCAATCAAGGATCTCTCGCAGGTCACGTTCCAGTTGAACTGAGATGTCTGTCTTGCTATCCCGATACTTGATAATGATGGGGCAATAGACCTGGAAGGCGGGGTTGTTTTTCATCTGGCGTGAACCCGGCACCAATACGGCGTTCTCCGGGATGGTGAAGGAACCACCAGAGTCACGTTCCAGGAAGGCACCCTGCACAGAGTCAAAGATCGGCGTGGAGCCTGTGACGATGGTTCCGGAAGCCAGCACGGCTCCTTTCTTGATGATGATGCCTTCATAGACACCCGTGTTACCACCGATGAAAGCATTATCCTCGATGATCACGGGACGGGAATTGATAGGTTCCAAGACGCCGCCAATCATCGCTCCGGCAGAAAGATGCACGTTTCTGCCAATCTGAGCGCAAGAGCCTACTAGTGCGTGAGAATCCACCATAGAACCGCTGTCTACCCAGGCACCGATATTGATGAAAGCCGGAGGCATGATGGTAACTCCCGGTGCGATATAGCAGCCATTGCGGGCAGAGCTGCCTCCCGGGACAATACGCACCTGATCACTGAGTCCAAAGCGTTTTTCAGCGATGGTGTCTTTGTCAAAGAAGTTCTTCTTCTCACTCCAGGGAAGCTCCACCAGGACTCCCATACGGAAGCCGATCAGGATGCCCATCTTGACCCAGTCGTTTACCTGCCAGCCGTCTCCCAGAGGTTCGCAGGAGCGGATCATGCCTTGATTGAGAGCAGCGATAAAGCTCTCGTAGAGCTCTCGTTCAGCCTGGGTGTAAGAGCTTGGTTTGCGGTTGTATAGTTCGATGATTTGTTCTTTCATGATTATCTCTCGTAGTAGTTATATGCTGCGAATTGCCTGCAGAAGGCGGTCTAAGCCTTCCTGTAGGAGGGAGCGGGAGCAACCGAAGTTGATCCTGTGATAGAGCTCATAGCCTTTGCCATACTTAAAGCCGGTATCCAGGGCTATCCTTGCTCTGTCTGTGAGGAGCCTCTGCAGTTCCTCAGCCTTTAGCCCCAAAGCCTGGAAATTCAGCCAATAGAGATAGGTTCCTTCCGGAGCAGAGGCTTGAATTTCCAGAAGCTGGTCTTTCAGGAATGCAGTAATCAGATCCCGGTTACCTTGCAGATAGCCGTTCAGCTCTTCCAGCCAAGGCAACCCGTGGCGGTAAGCAGCTTCCAGAGCAGCTATGCCAAAGCTATTTCCCATATAGAGATGCAGCTTGTTATTCAAGCCCGAAACAGCTTCCCGAAGCTTGGCGTTCGGTACCATCAGCACAGCAGTAGCAAGCCCTGCCAGATTGAAGCTCTTAGCAGGGGAGAAGCCGGTGAGAGTGATCTCTCCCAGATCTTCCAGACTGCTGATCGAGACGTGAGAGCTTCCCGGATAGACGATATCGGCATGAATCTCATCACTGAAGATCAGGACTCTGTGCCGACGGCAAATCTCGCCCAGCCTTAGCAGTTCCCCTTTACTGAAGACACGTCCGGTGGGATTGTGTGGATTGCAGAGGATAAAGAGCTTAGCTTTCTGGGCCTGTCTCTCAAAATCCTCAAAGTCGATCTCCCAGCCTTCTGCACTCTGCACCAGATGATTGCATAGCAAGGTGCGGCCATGATCAGTTACAGCGGCATGAAAAGGCTGATAGACTGGTGGCTGGATCAGAACTCCATCTCCGGGCTCGGTGAGTGAGAGAATAGCCAGACACAGTGCCGGCACCACTCCCGGTGTGGAAACAATCCATTCCCGCTGCGTAGTCCAGTTGTAGCGGCTTTCTGTCCAGTTCATCACGGCCTCATAGTAACCGGGCAGACGCAGATTGTAGCCAAAGACAGGATGCAACAAACGCTGCTGCAGGGCTTCTTGAATCACCGGAGCCACCGCAAAATCCATATCTGCCACCCAAAGAGGGAGCAGATTGTCACGGCCATAGATCATCTTCAGGGCGTCATACTTAAAGCAACCAGAGCCTTTACGCTCTATGGGTGTATCAAAGTCGTAAATCATTGTTCCTGCTTCAGGCGTGCTTGTTCCGCTAAGAACTGGCAGGATTTACGGGTGATCTCATCCGGAATATCCAGGCCTGGCACCAGATCGTAGATATTGGTCATAATCTCGAGAATCCGGGGGAAAGAAGCTTTGGTTCTAAAAGTCGTTATGCTGCCATCGGCTTCCCTGTATGTGAGATACAGATAATAGGTAACGTGCCTCTTGAGATACATGGAGACGATCTGATCATAACGCACGGAGAGAGGCTTCTTGGCCAGATAAGCAAACTTCAATCCCTCATCCCAAAAGGTGATGGAATTGAGGCTCAGGAGATGTTTCAGCAGAGAATCTCCACCCACGAAGAAGATGATAAAGGGCAGTAGCTTGAGGATGAAGGGGGCATCGTAGCGTGAATGATACACAAGAAAATATACTGAGTACAGACAGACTGCACCCGATATCAAGATCATAAAGCCCCGGATCAGAGGATGCACCCGATACCGCACCGGAATCCGATCCCGGATCAGATCAACGTTTACCTGGCGCGGCACAGATATTCCTTGTAAAGCTTGTTAACGCTCTCCAGCACAATATCTTTGACAGGGACCACATCGAAGAGATTGTGGCTGTCAAGATCTCCATGATAGTCGCTGCCTCCGGTCATATACAAGCCATGACGCCTGGCTGTTTCTGTGAATTCTTCTATCTGGTAATGATAGTGGTCTGGATGCCAGACTTCGATGCCATCTATGCCCATCAGGATTAGCTCATCCAGATATTCCGGTTTCACCAGTTTGCCGGGGTGTGCCACCACGGCAAGTCCACCAGCTCCATGGATAATACTCAGTACATCCGGTACAAGAAGCTCCGGCTTGTGCACGTGAGCTGGTTTGTCGTTGCCAATGTACTTATCAAAGGCTTCATTCTTGGTATGCACATAGCCTTTCTTCAGCAGTATCTGGGCAATATGAGGACGCACAATCAGTTCCCGGGAGCCAGCCACCTCTGCCACTTCTTCCAAGGTGATCTGCATGCCCAGGTCGTTGAGCACTTTTATCATACGCGCTGCACGGTCTCTTCTGCCACTCAAATACATCTCGGTCATGTCCTTCAGCTCACGGTTCTCCTTATCATAACCGTAGGCAAGTATATGGACATCCGAGCCTTTGTGGATGGACGAGATCTCCATCCCCGGCAGGATACGCAGGGGCAAGGACTTGATATCGATCAGATTGTAGGCATCAAAGGTGTCGTGATCCGTGATCGACATCAGATCCAGCTTGATCTCAATGGCTCTTTCAATTAACTTTTGGGGACTTAGTGCCCCGTCTGATACGTTGGTGTGCGAATGCAGGTTGATCCGCCTGATCGGTTTTATATCTTTTACTATCATAACAAAACTTACTTATTGACTAAATCCTGCACTTCTTAAATTCCGTCAATGAGAATTTCCTGATACACCAGCGAAAGATTATGTGAAGGATGAAGACATGGAATATGATCCCATAAAGAATAGATTGAACAGCCTGATCCGGATATCCCCGCAAGTCCGCAAGCTTTTCTTTGCAGCAATGGATTTGCTACTACTCCGCCAGGCCTACGTGAAGCAGGCCATCTCCCGCTATGCTCCCAAGACACAGGAATTTAGATTCTACGATGCCGGAGCGGGATTTTGCCAATACAGCTATCACGTTCTCAGGCTCTACCCGGAAGCCAAGGTCTTTGCCACAGACCTCAAAAAAGACTATCTGCAACACTTTGCCTCATCCTGCCGCAATCTTTTTGGTAACCGCTTTCACTACCAGGAAGCCGATCTGCAGACCTTCTGTCCCAAGCTGAATTATGATCTTGCCATAGCAATTGATATCATGGAACATATAGAAGATGACCGGGCTGTGCTGGCGAACTTCTACAATTGCTTGAGTCCCGGCGGCAAGCTGATTATCTCCACTCCCTCAGATCTGGATGAAGCAGCCAAATTTACTTCCGAACACGTGCGTCCTGGATATAACAAGCAGGAACTGGAAGCCAAGCTCTTTGATGCAGGCTTCGCCATAATTGAAAGCCGCTTTAGCTATGGAAGATTTGGTGCTCTGGCCTGGAAGCTTCTGATGAAGTTCCCCCTGACTCTCCTGGGTAAATCCCGGTTTTCTGGCTTATTACTGCCCTTCTATTACCTGCTGATCCTGCCTGTTGGGCTGATCCTGAACAAACTTGATCAGAAAGCTCTGAACCTCACCGGTACAGGACTCTTGGTTGTAGCGGAGAAATAGAGCTGAGGTCTCAGATGCCTCGGCTGAGCAAGCCTTCCCAGGGTTTCTTCAGCATGTAGGTCATCACCAGCCTGGTCTTCCCCAGCAGCCCATCCGGAACCCTCTCGGCATACTCGTCCAAAACTGTGTAATGGCTGAAATCCAGCTTCAGAAGCTCTGCGGCTTGCTGAGTGATCCTGATGCCCTCTTCGACTATCTTTGCGCTGGTATCTTCCATCAGATTGGTGTTGCAGACCAGCTCCGTAACTTTGAGCTTGGAGCTGAATTCCAGCATATTCAGCATGGTGGCGATTTCTTCCACGTTCGAAGTAAAAGGACGCTTGGTGTTCACCACCAGTTGCATTCTGTAGCCCCGGAGCTTAATCTCATCGACAAAGCGTCCCAGCGTGCGGCATCCGGCAGGATCACCACCCACATCCAGAATTACGGTCTTTTCCTGATTCTGGATCATCCCCATAATCCGGGGTGAAATCATGGGCAGATCAGCATGCGAAAATGCCCCCTCGGGAGCTACCAATTCGATGCCTATTTTGGCAAATTCGTCACGCACATCACGGGTGCGGAAATAGGGATTTACCACGTCCATATCCACCAAGACCACGTCCTTGCCACTTCGCTTGAGTTCCTGAGCCAGGTGAATGCTGTATTCGCTCTTTCCGCTGCCATAGGCTCCGATGATAATGTATAAAGCTTGATTCATTTCTACTTTCCTTGATATATACTTCTAAGCCGGTTGAGGATAGAACCATAGTCGTCATGATGCTCGTCGGCCAGTTCTTTGATCTGCCTGCGTTGGCTGTTGCTGTCGGCATCATAGATAGCCCAGGCAGTCATTCCTGCTGCTTTGGCAGCTTGAATACCGGTGAGCGTGTCTTCTATCACCAGACACTCTTCCGGGAGCAGCCCCAGTTCCTCTGCGTTTTTCAGGTATATATCCGGGTAGGGCTTGCCCATCAGTTCCATATCCCCGGTAACTACTGTATTGAAATAGTCCCAGATCCCCTGAGCGCTCAGCACCTGCTCCGCCAATTCCCAGGAATTACTGGTGCCCAATCCCAACGGCAGCCCCAGGCTTTTGATATATTCCAAAGCTTCTCTGGCTCCGGCTTTCAGGACTACTGTATTCAGATAGTGCCAGCTCACCATATCGGTCCATTCTCTCATGATGGAGCCCACGCTGTCTTCCAGTCCAAAACGCTCCTTGAAATATAGTGCGGTTTGGATGAAGCTGTTGCCGGAAGGAAGGTGATCAAAGAGGTCAGCGGGGATGGGTATCTTACGCTTGCCCAGGAACTCTGCATCCACATCTCTCCACAATTGCATGGAGTCGATCAGAGTGCCGTCCATATCGAATATTATAGCCTTGAATTGCATATTGAAGTCTCTCATAACTTACTGAGACAGAGAATTCTGCCCCATAAAAAAATGGAGCGGGAAACGGGACTCGAACCCGCGACATCAACCTTGGCAAGGTTGCGCTCTACCAACTGAGCTATTCCCGCGTCTTATTGTATGGTACCAGAGGCCGGACTTGAACCGGCACGGGCTAATGCCCGAGGGATTTTAAGTCCCTTGTGTCTACCAATTCCACCACTCCGGCATCCACTTTAATCTCTTGGAGGCGACACCCGGATTTGAACCGGGGATGGAGATTTTGCAGACCTCTGCCTTACCACTTGGCTATGTCGCCTCTCACTTATAGCTGTGTCAAGAAAACTGGAGCGGGAAACGGGACTCGAACCCGCGACATCAACCTTGGCAAGGTTGCGCTCTACCAACTGAGCTATTCCCGCATCGCAATCTGCTTGGATGTTCAAGTTTTCAGCATGCCTTTTTTTGTCAATAAAAAAGCTGCTCCAGTTCTCCTGACACCGCTCCAGCACTCCACCACTCAATCGTAGATCCTACATCCGACATTGTACATTCTAAAACACTCTATACACTGTTTCAAAGATCACAGGGACTTATTGCGTTGTAAAGTTTCCACGTTTCCACGTCACCACGTTTTGTCCCCTCACCTCTTATAAGGGGACACTTTCTCCTCCGAGTGGACACTTTCCTGTGGAATCTTTTCCGCACTTTCTGATCTCCATATTTCGCTGAGTGTTACGAATGCCATAATTCTTTGATCTATTTTCGTTGCTCAGCGCCTCATCTTCGAACCCCGCGAAGTGTATTGGCGCTCTCCGAAGCGCCACAACCCGGAACCCCGCTTTAGTGGGGTGACATCTGCGGAGCCCAGGGTGAAGCGTAGCGAACCGTGGGTAAGTGGAGCCAAAACCACTCTTTTTCTTGTAAATCCCCTCCCCTCCTCGTTATTGACATCAACGGATCAATGAACAATCATATGAACTCTCTTACTATGCTTATGCCAATAACCCTTGAAAGTACTCGCGAAAAACAGAAACAAAAAAAGCAAAATCCTGCTTGACAAGTATTGGTCTTGATAATTATCATTGAATAATCACAGATACCTAAGAAAATGCAGATAAATAAAGGATTTTCCTCAAGGCATATTCATAAGGTAAGCCCAGATTATGTCATGATGAGAATTCGCATCTGCCGGCTACTAGGAATATCTTAACAGATGATGTGGAATTGTTTCCACTTAGGAGGATAGATGAAACGCTTAAGAATTGTGCTATTCATATTGGCACTGAGTGTATCAGTAAGTCAGCTTACGGGTCTTGATCATTTGGAGTTAATGACCACTCTATACGGAGAGTTCTACGGCTCGCATTTTGGCACTCGTCTGGTCGCAATGAATTTCAATGGGGATAACTATGACGATCTGATAGTGTATTCGATGAATTGGAATCCATATGACGTTTATCAATCGAGTCAACGCTGGGGAAAGTTCTACTTCTACTGGGGGTCTGCAAATGGCATAAGTAGCACACCGGATTTTATCATCGAAGCATCTGCAAATGGAGAGTATTCCTATGCTGCTCCTATCAACGGAGGTGACATCAATAGTGATGGCTTGGATGATCTCGTGTTGCGTAGATACACAATTACAACAAATGGCATGCTTGAGATATACTATGGCTCGAATACTCCAAGTTCCATTCCAGATCTAATCATTGATCCTCCGGAATTGACTGTTGATGGTCCGCGACCTACTTCTCTTGGGGATATTAACGGAGATAGTTGTAATGACATAGCTTTCTATACAACGCATATTGTGAATTATGTTGGATGGGGCAAGTTAAGAATCTGGACTGGGGTAGATAATCCATGGTATGTATTAAGTGAGCAGCCTCAGTCTGCGTCATCTGCTAGTGTTAATGGCGTGGGAGATATTAATAACGATGGCTGTAGTGATTTTATCCTTCAGTATGGAACTCCGGAAGGAGAGGGAATTCACGACAGGATTGTGCTGTATTATGGGAGTTCCAATTTCCCTGAGTGTGACAGCCTGGTGATTACCGAAGATTCTAACATGGAGCTTCCTCGTACATCCAGCCCCTTGGGAGACTTAAATGGCGATGGCTTTGCAGACTTTGAGACTTTTAAAGGGAAGGTTTGGTTTGGCGACTCTGTGATCTCGCCAAATTGTGATCTGACGCTCAATTTCTATGAAGAATGGCACAATTGGGGGTATCCGGATTATAATAAGGGAAATCCTTTTATTTTTGGTGATATCAATGGAGATGGATACGACGATGTTATTGGTTCGAGCTATCTTGATACAGGTTCATATACTGGAGAGGTAGCCATCTGGGTGGGTGGGCCAAACATGAACGGCTTGATCGATATGTATCTGGGCGCTCCCTCAAACTATCAGTATGCAAATTTCGGCTGGGCAAAGGCTGCCGGTGATTTCAATGGTGATGGTTTGTGCGACCTTGCTGTATCTGCTCCAATATGGGGACAGGGACAACCGACTGGAACTGAGGGTAGGGTCTATGTTTATTCCGGTAATACCGCATTAGTGGATCCGATCGTGGCAAATGCTGACCCAGTGGAAACAGAACCACCCTGGGTAATGAGTGTTTATCCCAATCCTTTCAATCCTTCCACCACAATAGCATTCAATATCCCCGAGACCGGACAAGCCAGGGTATCAATCTACAATTCCAAAGGTCAGCGTGTGATAGACCTGCTTGATACAGACTTGCCTCAAGGAGATCATAGCTTGGTTTGGGACGGCAGAGACGCAAACAACTCTAGTGTAGCCTCTGGGATCTACTTCATCAAGCTTGAATCGGGTGGAAAGACCTCGATTCGGAAAGCGATGCTGGTGAAGTAGGGCTGTTTTCCTTTGATGCAAGGTTGGTTGGGGTGGATTGCGGAACAAGATATTGTGGTAAGTAGGGATTGAAGTAGTTCTTGGCAGCAAAGATACTGGATTCAAGCTAACTCTCAGCCCGTAGGGCGCTTAGCATAGCCCAGGACGCAGTCCTGGGTTATTCGGGTTGCGCAATCTTAGGAACATATTAGCTCCCGCCCATACCTTTGAGCGCTCACGCTCAAAGGTATGGGCGGGAGCTTTTTACGAAGATGTTTGTCTTTGCCGGGTGTCCCAGGACTGCGTCCTGGGCCTGGAGTTTGGACATTTTGTGTAGATAGTTAAAATAGTTCTTGACATACCTACTCATGTTTTAATAATGACTCCAAACTGAGATAAGGAGTCCAACATGAAAGACGAAGATATCCGTCAAGCCT
>JAEZUG010000081.1 GCA_023421135.1 Candidatus Cloacimonadota bacterium
TTCAACCATTTGTACAACAATAGTATGACAAGTTTATGGATTCCTGCCTTCGCAGGAATGACGGTACGCTGAGCAGGGAGATAAAACCTAATGCGCGTCATGTATTACGGCATGTGCAACGGTCTTACTAAAGGTATCTAACAAGGATTTCAGGATTACAGGAATAGAACGAAAGATATCTGCGTGAATCATAATCGTCCGCGTCATCTGCGTTCTATTATTTCATGTGAATCACGTCGATCAGGTCTTCAGAGTTCTATCCTGCTGATCCAGTCGATCCAGTTATCTGCGTTCTATTCTTTCACAAGGATTTCTGGATTAGAGGATTAGAACGAAAGATATCTGCGTGAATCATAATCATCCGCGTCATCTGCGTTCTATTCCCCTCTCGTCACTCTCAAAAAGCGACAAGATGTCGCTTCCACTCTGATCACTGTTCACTATTCACGGATTAGGGAATATCGTGCTCCAATCCGGCTCCACCTGGTCGTCAATTGCATAGCCATGGTACTGATTGCTATCGCCTATGAACCAGATTTTGGTACCTTCGTCCAGCTTATTGGCAGCCTTGGCACTAGCCATGATCATGCGGTAAGGGCTCACGTTCACTGCATCATTGGTATTCATATCCTGGAGCTTACCCACCATCTCAGTGGTGTAGATCTCGGTGGATTTCCAAGCTATGGCAAATTGCCACTTGTCACGGATTTTGGGGCTGATCTTGGCAGCATCCAGCGCAGCATCCAAGGTGATCCCGCTGATTGAGCCATTGGACTTCCACATATTATCAACGCCAAGACGCAAATCTTCCAAAGCTTTCCTGCCCTCGGCAGCACTTTTCTGACGCAGCATGTTGTTGTAACGGGGAATCAGGATCAGGGCAGCAATAGCCAAAACTACTATGATCACCACTGCAAGACGTAATTTGGTTTTGGTGGACATGGGTTTTTTCTCTTTTTCTGTCACGTTGAACTCCTTAGGAACTAGCTTTTGCTCAGTTTGTGAGCAGGCACAAGCTTGTCAATTGATTCTTTGCTTTCCCTGAATCTGGAACTGGCAAAACTTTCATTTGACAGCAGCAGCAAGAGCAGGATACTGGAACAATGTTTAGAGAAGAGAATTCTTGGCTGAAGTACCGCACAATAAATGAATCGAGGTCTTCCAGATGCTGATTTATCCAGTGTTCCTGCCTCAAGCAGCTTGCCCGGGTACTTGTATCTATTGTGATCAAGTCGCCATCACAGGCGTCCCTGCCCTACCCGATCCGCAAGTTCTGCGCAGTGAACTGGAAGCCTTCATCAACCGCAATAGAGGCATAGAAAAGCAGATAGCCTTCTTCGGGGGAAGTTTTACCGCCATCCCCGAGGAAGACCGCAACGAGCTTATTGATCCAATCCTGGCTCTGCTGGATGGAGCTACATCCCTGCGTATATCCACCCATCCGCTCTATATTGATGCACAAGTCCTGACCTGGTGCCAGCAGCACCAGATCCGCACCATAGAGCTGGGTATCCAGGATTTTGCAGATACTGTCCTCCAAACGAGCCTGCGTGGATACAGTTCGAGTGAAGCCATACAGGCTTGCCGGCTGGTGAAGGACTCTGGCTTTGAGCTTGGAGTGCAGCTGATGCCGGGGCTTCCGGGCTGGACTTCTTCCAGCCTGGAACTGAACCACTCTATACTCAGAGAAATAAAGCCCCAGTTCCTGCGGATCTATCCCCTGATTGTGCTGGAAGGCACTCCCCTGGCTACCCTCTGGAGATCGGGAGATTACCGCGCTCTGAGCCTGGAGGAAGCAATTAACCAATCCTTGGACTATATGGACTTGTGTGAAGCCCACGGGATCAAGCTCATCAAGCTTGGTCTGCCTTCAAACCTCGATCCCACCCGGGTTCTGGCAGGTCCCTGGCATCCAGCCTTTGGAGAGTTTGTGAAAGCCGAAGCTCTGGTGCGCAAGATCATGCTTGATTATCAGCCTGATCAACCTATCTTATTAGATAAGCGTCAAAGTTCCCTGCTACTTGGGCATCAGCGACGATACTACAGAATACTTGAAGACAGGCTTAAAACTTGCAATATAGTCCTGAATATACGATGAAAGCCCCTTTTTTTAATAATAACGGATCAAAGGAAAGAAGATGAATAAGTACTTTATCTGGTTTGCAGCTTTCGTCCTGCTACTAGCAGGATGTCACATCGAGAAGCCCTCGCTGCCCTCTTGGGAAGTGGAGCTGAATGTTCCGCTGATCAACGAGCAGTATCTGCTCTCTGATCTGGTGGATAGCGAGTTTATCACCATCGGTGAAGACAACGTGCTCTACCTGGAGAACTCCGGTGAACTCAGCACTCCCGCCTTTGGAGAGCTCAGTTTTCACATACCCCTGAACACTCCGGCTATTCCATTAGTGACCGGGCTTCCCAATTCCGGTTCCATGCCCGCACAAGATCCTGAGACAGGCTTCAGAATGGCCTATGCCAGAATCTCGGATGGAGAGATTCAGGCCAGGTTCACAGATGTTTCTACTCAGGTGCAAGCTCTGAGAGTTGTGTTTGATGGCCTTTACAATGCAGACGACACTCCCTTTGCCATTAGCTACACCAGCGAAGAAGGGTGGCAAACCGAAAGCTTGGCCGGGGCGCACTTTGGCGTTTTGAATTCCTCTGTGCTTATGGACGAGATTGGCTTCACTGTCGAGATCCAGAGCAATCTCCCCGAAGGAGTTGTGGCTGGCAACCTGGAGCTGAAGATACCCGGTGCTCTGAGTCTGGATTATTTCCAGGGGCATCTGGATAACTATGTGCTGGATTCCCAGGGCTCGGTCGAATCCATCGATATCACTTATCCTCATGGTGTGGACGAAGCTATAGATCTGCAAACCGCCAGCCTGGTGATCAACGTTTCCAATCACATTGGCTTCCCCAGTGAATTCAGCGGTGAGATTTATGCTCTAAACAACAACACCGGCCAGACCAGGCAAATCCCCATCAAGGATGACAATAACAACAACTTCATGATTCCAGCCGCCTCAGGAGGACTTCCTGCAACCTACGAAATGGTTATCACTACAGGCATCATAGAGCTTCTGGAGATAATGCCTCATCACATTGAGATCAGAGGCAGCAGCTTCGGATTTGGGCTCTCAGATCCAAATGCCATCGGCACTGTGCAATCGACCGATAATATCGAAGCCGCCTACAACGTATCGGCTCCCTTCACCTTCCGGTTGAACGACAATGAGATTCGCCTGCATGATCCTTTGGAGATCGAGATCAGTGAAGAAAACATCGAACGAATCGAACAATACGGGATTTCAGGAGGCTTGCGCATGCAAGTGCTCAACAAACTTCCCATCGGTGCCGAAGCTTCTATCTTTGTAGGCACCAGTGACTCTCTGGATACCAGTGACCCCAGCACCTATTCCCTGCGCAGGGAAGTAACGGTCACTTCCTTCCAGGAGAACAGCGGTTTCCAGACGATCGATGAACTGCTGATCAGTCCGGAAGAGCTGGATATCTTCACCAACCCCAAAATCTATGTACAAATGAGCTTTAGATTCAATACCAACGGTGATTTTGTGACCATCACGGCTTCACCTGCGGATTACATCCAAGTGCGGGGAATGCTCTCCGCTAAGTTAAAGCTGGATCTGGAGGACTGATCATGAAGCAAAGATATCTCTTCCTCCTTTTCCTCTTGCTGCTCGCATCCGGACTGAATGCTCTGGGAGTTGGGAAAGCACTGCTCTTCTCGGATAGTTTCATGCTCCGTGCCCGCGGCAGCGAAGCACTCTATTACAACCCTGCCCTGATCAACGAAGGTTACACAGACGTCTATCTCCCGGGTGTAAACCTTGGGTTCTATGTTAGCAACAACTCTCTGGATCTGGATACCTATAACTTCGTTATGGCGCGGGACTCTCTGACAACTCTGGATAAAGAATACATCCTCTCCCGGATGGAGAAGAGCCTTTCAGCATCCATGGAAGCACACTTCAGCCTCTTTGGGCTCACAGTAGGGAATGTCGGTCTGGCGTCCTCGGCTCATCTTTATGGCACCAGCTCCATCTCCCGGCAATATCTGGAGCTCGTGCTTTATGGCAATCAGGATTCCCTCTATGTCTTTACCAAAGAGGATAACAATCTCTCCGCGCTCAGCTTTATAGACCTGACCTTTGGCATGGGAGACTTCCGCGTACCGCTCCCCGAAGGCTGGGATCCAAACTTGAAAGTCGGCTTTTCCACCAGTCTGCTGGTGGGTTTGGAAGACCTCTATACTAGTAAGTTCGATGGCCGCTTTGCCTCCGGCTTCGATGGCCTCTCTCTGCATCAAGATGTAGAGATGCACACAGGTGTTCTGGGAATGGGCTTCAAAGGAATGGTGGGCGCTGTGGCTGAACCGATCCCAAACCTGAAGCTTGGCTTTACTGTGGATAACATCCTGGGAGGAATCCGCTGGGGTCTGGATACCAAAGGCATCCGCTATACTCTGGAAGCAGATAGCGTTTACGTGGCGCAGTTGGAAGAAGATTTCTTCACCGAGGAAGACGAGACCTTTGATATCAGTGCCTATACCACGGAGCTCCCGGTTGAGTTCCGCCTGGCAGGCATGTATCAGCTTGGCCATTCCTCTCTCTCTGCAGATTGGGTGCTCCCTTCAGGTGCTTCTGCCATGAATTTTGCCAGCGGAACCCTTTCTTTGGGCGCTGAGATCAATCCTCTGAAGTACTTCCCGATCCACATGGGCATGAGCTTCGGAAATTCCAAGGTTCCTCCCCGGTTCTCTCTGGGTGCCGGTGTTATCACCAGCTTTGGAGATATAGGCATTGGTTTCCAAAGTTTTGACAGCCTTATACCAGGACCCAGCTCCAAAGGAATCTCTCTGGGAACCTACTTTAACTTCACGATCTGATGCTCAAATACGCTATCATTGGCATTTTTTCCTGCCTGATCGCGGCCTGGCTCTATGTGCAGACTCAGCCGCGGCTCAGCCGTAAAGCAGCTCTGCTATTGGCATTTTTGCGTGCCCTCAGCATGGCTTGCATTCTTCTGCTCCTGATCAGCCCTATCCTCTACTATCGCGAGAAGAAGCTCAATAAACCAAAGATAGTCAGTCTGTTGGACAGCTCCAACAGCATGAAACTCAGCTCCGGCGGCACCAGCAAGGAGAGCTACACTCATGCCAAAGCAGCTGACCTGGCAAAGCTCTTCCGGGAAAGCGGTTACGAGACGGAAAGCTTCAAATTTGCCCAAGGATTGGAAGGAGAGAGCAGTGGCAGTCTGCTGGCTCCCAGCCTGGTCTCTTTGGCAGAACGCACCGATCTTTCCAGAGTGCAGGGCATCATTCTGGCCAGCGATGCCTGGTTGCGGGATGAAGACCTTGGCATCATCAACCGCATGGGTATTCCCTTTTATGTGGTAGCGGATACTGCCAGAACTCAAAACCCCGACCTGGTGGTTCAAAACACCAGAAACAACCGCTACGCCTACCGCAATGAACCCACTCTCCTGCGGGCAGAGCTTCAGGCACAAAACTGGTCGGGGCCGGCTACTGTGAAGCTCCTTATATCCGGCAACCTCGCTGCCACAAGGACAGTTAATCTTGTCTCCGGACAGACTGCTAGTGCAGATTTTACCACCCGTTTCCCCCGCACCGGACTGGTGAACTACCGGGTGGAGATATCTGCCCCCGGCATTCAGGAGAGGACGATTGCCAACAACAGCTATCCCGGTGCAATTGAGGTGCTGGCAGATAAAGAGCGGATAGTCATGATCTCGGAAAGCCCTGGCTGGGATAATAAGTTCATCCTGGATGTGATCGGCGAAAACAACCGTTGGTCTGCAGAGCATTACAATCTACGCTCCGGAAGGCTGTTCCGGGGAGAAACCGCAGTGGCATCCATCTCTTCGGAGAATATGGCAGCTCTTGTAGTGATCAACAACGGAGCTTTGGAACTCACCGATTCTGTCCTGAGTTTCATCAAAGAAGCTCACCAACGAGGCACCGGCATCTTCTGGCAGGGAGCTCCCCCTTCATCTCTGCAGGATGTGCTGCCTATCAGGCCTTCTAACGTTACAGCGGCTTACAACGGCTTCCTAACCTGGCTTCCAGCCGCCGCAGCCTATCCCATGCTCAGCCTGGAAGAGGGAGAAACCGGCAAGATTCCCCCTATAGATTATCACTATGTAACCGCCAAACGCAGCGCAGAAACCCTTGTAGCCATCAATAATCCCCAGGCCTCCCCCGCCATTGTGGTGGATAACGGCAGTTCGGGCGGAAAGGTGATGGCTCTGGCCTTCCTGAACCTCTGGAAATGGCAATTACAGGGCAGCAGCGGAGCTTACAAGCGCCTCGTCTCAGAATCCCTCACCTGGCTCGGTAATCGTTCCAACGGCAGTTTTCAACCGCTTTTCAAGAGCAGCTACTTCATGGGAGAAGAAGTACTGATCCGCCTCCGGGCCGATGATTCCATCCGCCGCAGCCAATTGGATATGAATCCACGTCTCAAGATCATGAATTCTGAAGACCAGGAAGTATTGGCAGATTACCTGACTCAGGAAGGCGAGGAATACTTCTACAAAGCCATCTTGGACAAACCAGGTGACTATAGTTTCGAGATCCGGGACGCCCAGAGCGGTCAACAAGCCTCAGGCAGATTCAGCCTGAGCAGCGATTCCATTGAAGACCGGGACTACGACTACAATCTGCCCCTTCTGTCCTGGATAGCCTCCGAGAGCGGCGGCAGAATCGTCGATAGCAGCTACCATCCTGTTCCAGCCCGAGCAGAAGAAAGAATCGAGAGCCGGGAACTGGCCATCTATCGCAAATGGTATCTGATCAGCCTCTTCATCCTGGCCTTCTGCCTGGAGCTCTTCTTCCGCCGTAGGTGGGGCCTGCTATAACCTAACACGAAGCAAAGGAAATGGTGGAGTAACAGATCTTGGGTTGTCCTCGTTTTCTACACTCTATACACTGTTTGAAAGATCAATAAGGGGAGTGGTACACAGTCACATCTTCACAACAATCGTACATCGTAAATCCTACATCGTGGGTACGCCCCTCACTACTTATAAGGTGACAGTTTCCGGATTTGGGTGACACTTTTCTGTGGAATCTTTTCCGCAATTGTGTAATTAATAGAATACCATTGCCTTAGAAGATAAAATTTTCTTGTTGGAGGACTAGTTAAGCTACCGGGCTATCTGATCAGCGTCACCTTCTTGCTGATGATACTTCTGCCATCCACCACCATGCTAAGGATGTAAACACCATTGGAGCAGCGCTGGCTCCGGCTGTCTCTGCCATCCCAGGTGAGCACTTGCTCACGCGCTCCGGGATCAAGCTCCAGGCTTCTCACTATCTGTCCTCTGAGGTTGTAGATCACGATCCGGGCAGTGGTGACTGGCTCAGTCCTATTAGCTACCATTGCAGTAAGATCAGCTCTGATATTTGTAAAGACACTGAAAGGATTGGGATAAGCTGTCAGATTGAGCGCAGGAACAGCAGGTACGGATGGGTCGTCGTTCCCAACAGGTGGAGCACCATACTCAAAACAGCCCATGTCTATCCTACCATCCCAGACTCGCTGATTTCCGGCCAGATCATAAGGCGGCAAGAATAGACCCAGTGTATCCAGTGTGCCGCTATTGATGCAGGGGGAGAGTCCCGAAAGGCTGTAGTAAAGCGGATTATTTATATCATCCCCGCCAAGAAAGAAGGGATTACCCGTGATATTGGTATCCGAGTAATTGATTGTGCTACCAGGACCTTGCCAGATGTCGCTATAACCATTTCTGATCAGGTTGTTGTTGAGAGTAAGCGTAGTAGGAATACCTGTCCCATCCATGGGATTGATGGCAATTTCCACAGAACGATCATTATAGAAAATGCAATTGGAGATTGTTACGTTACCATTAACCATCAATGCCTCACCGTTGCCGGTATGTCCGG
>JAEZUG010000022.1 GCA_023421135.1 Candidatus Cloacimonadota bacterium
GTTCTAAGCAGGTACTCCACTTCTTTGATGAAGATCTCAAAATACATCTCGAGTATGGAGTTTGGCTTGAGCTTCAGGTTGCTATCGCCGGTCGCCTGGGCATCCAAATCATTAACAACGCGCAACATACTGATCAGAATCTGTTGCCATTTACCCTTATCCGGCTTGCTTTCCCTATCAGTCTTGGGCAGAACCTCGATGATGGTGCTGCCGACCTGGATCACTCCCACATACTCACAAAACTTGATGCCTTTATTAATCAGTTTGTAATATGGGAAATCCTTTCCGGAGCCATAAAAAGCTTCCAGGGCATTTAGCTCAGTTTCACCAAGCCCGTCCTCTATTCTCAGGCACTGATGTTCGAAGACTTGTCTAGGATTGTTCTTGGCCATTTTTCCCAAGCATCATAAGGTGTATAGCTTCTTTGAACTCAGCAACATCTTTCGGTATCCTGATCTTGTAATTGTCTTTCACCAGTGATTCTTTATCATCGTAAACAAAATCAGAGAGCTCTGCTACTCCTAACTCTTCTTTTTCCACAAAGCCTGTTCCCAGCACCAGCCCGATTTTGGCATAGTCTCCGTAGAAATACTCCTGGAGCAGAGGTATAATTTTCTGGTTGAAGACTTCCATAAGCTCTTGCTCATTGGCTGGATCCAGGAAGTAACTATGGCCTATCTGATGGTCTCGATCCAGGAGAATTCTGATTCTGCTATTTATTGTGGTCAAGATCTCCTTCATCGAGTAATCGCAAAGCACTTTCGCCATTAGATCATTGCCCTGATCGTCCTTGATCTCGGTAAGAGGCGGGAATTCCTTGAAGGTAAAGCGTCTGCGGAGAGCTGTATCGAGAGCTTCCACGCTGCGGTCGGCGGTGTTCATGGTGCCGATGATGTAAAGATTAGGCGGCACAGAGAATTTCTCTTTGCTATATGGCAAAGTCACTTCCAGGGCTTCCTTCATTCCGGCACGTTTATCTGGCTCGATCAGAGTGATAAGTTCGCCAAAGATCTGGGAGACATTGCCGCGGTTGATCTCGTCGATGATGAGGATGTAGTTTTTAACTCCATTGGATGGTGTCGCTTCAAGCACCTCCTTGGGCAGATTAAATCCTTCCAACGCTACTTTCATCAAATCGTTGTCCTCAAGGCCTAGTGACTTCGAAGCTTGGGTGCCATTATGCGAGGTGTCCCGGATTTCAAATATTCTTTTTAACACTGAGTAATATGCAGAGGTGTCTGCGCCTCCAATTGCCTCCCTTATATCATTGTACACATTTTTGATCTGTTCTACAGAATTATAGATCTTAAATAGCTTAAAAAGTCTATCCTTAGATACAATGTATGTTTGCGGTCCGGAGCTATCCTTATGCTTCACTTGCAAGTTATCTTTGCTAGAGACGTCAACCAGTTGAATAACTGAATCGCTCTTTGTAGTAAACTCGTAGGGTTGATCCCCTTTCTTATCCTCAATATCTGATAGTAACTGCTGATACAAAGATGCAAAATCATCATCCTGAATCACAGTGTTCTTTGACGTAACAAAGCGATACAGGTTGTACATAGATAATGTACCAATCTGCTTGAATAGCCCATCTAACACATCATATTGTATTTGACCATTGTCCTGCGTCACAGGCTTTATCCCTTCAATGAAATCCTCGTAGCTCATACTTTGATGGAATGTAGTAAAGACGATCCTACCTGCTTTTACAAGTTCTTGATATCTCTTCCTGATATCATCTCTTGTTCTCGGAGTCTTCATGAATTCCGGATCGGCTATCTCGACTGCCAGGTTGATGGAGTTATAGGTCTTCCCTGTGCCAGGAGGGCCGTAGAGGATTTGGTTCAGGGGCCGAGTAGTGGATGTCTGGTTCATAGCTGAGTCCTCCTTTTTTGTGACTTGTTGAACTGAGTTGTCTTGTGCTTGCAAGCTTTGGGTGGCGATATCCTCAAGAGCTTCGTAGTGCTTTTTCTTCGCTGTGAAGTTTGTTCCTTGCAAGCCTGTTTTCATATCAGCAAGCTTGGGGTGGGCACTAATCTGTGGTTTCAGGATAGGATTGTTGGCGAGATTGTGAGTAAGAGATATGGGGATTCGATCGCTAGGTACCTGATATGAATCATCCTTGTAGTACTGCTCTTCTTTTTCGTCGGTTAGCCCCGATTCCAGCTCTCCGCTGATCTCGGCTAGAGCATAGCATCCGGCAGCTTCTCCTGTCATCCAAAGAATGACTTTGTCACCGACTTTGAGATCACTCTTATGGCTTGAAACCTTCCAGGATGCAATTGCACCATCATGGAGGGCTGAAACCAAGTCGTAGAATCCGGGATTGCACTGGAAAAGCCAGTAATTACACTTCTCTTTCTTTTCATCCTTCCATAGTGGCCTGATCCGATCATCATACAGAAGGTAGAGAGGGTCGATACCGGGATATTCTTTGATCAGCTCTTGTTTGATCACATATATCTGATCATCAATATTCAAGCCATCACGAGAGCCATATTCAGGCTTGAAGAGTTTAGCCGCGATTAAGCGTTTGTCGTTGTATGATATGATCCTTTCATAATAATCTGGTACGCATAGGTTTAGCAAAAAATTGCAAACTCCCAGTTTTATTATCTTACCACCGGTGCCTCTGAGCACATTGCTATCAGATACAATCAGTCGTACCTTCTTAGGATCGAAGCTCTTATCAAGATAAGCCTGATCGTCATAAACCATGTAGAGACTGATGTTGGTGATAGCCTTGATGATAGAGCTGTAGTCATTACCGCCTTTGCTGCCTTTTATCCACTTGAAAAGAAGCAAGATAAAGCTTAGGCTGCCAAACTTTGCCGTGTTGTATCCGGTACCTCCGTGAGCAATACCGTTGTTCTCCGGATAGATATCATCTCGTAGCCGATAATCCGAGATGCCCTGTAGGCTCAACTCTATGGCATTCTTTTTGCCTTCCGGGGTCATAGATCTATTGCAAAACACGTAAAGCCAAGTGGCATTTGCGAAAAGAATCTTTGCCCCTTCGCTTGCCCCGGAAAACTGGACTAAGAATTTTGTGGCAAAGTCCTGATCGCTCCCCTCAATCGCGTTTTCAATAAAGAGGGAGATAGCCTCTTCGAGATTTTTCGGTGTTAATACGATTCTGCTGCTTCTAGAAAGAAAGTCCTTTCCCTCTACCAAAAAAGTCCGAACAAAATCATTGAATAGCTGATATTCCGTCATCGCTCCTCCCGATCATTTATCTAAGTCTAAGACTAGTCCTTCTTGTTTGAAGAAACATACTAGCTCTCTTGAGATCATAAAGTGTTCCTCAAACATCCTGTCAATTTATAGCCAGATTCAAAAACGATCTGAAGTCAAATATACCTAACTGCGGTGCTTTAATGTCAGGGAAATCAATTTCACTAAGATCTGCCCATTTAGCAGTTAACTTGAAATCTATTAGGCGTTTACCCCGTAAAACCTCGTAACCGTTATTTTTCAGCTCATCTTCAAAGTTACTTAGGTAGTTTTTTATTGTTCGGGGAGTTACCTCATAGAAGTCTGCTAAATGCTCAATCAGAAACACCAGCTTGTTATCAAAAAGAATACCTTGCAGCTTGACTGCTTTCTGAATTTCACTGAGGGCATACTGGTTATTCAGTATATTCTGTCTGTCCAAAGTTGAATTAGTTAAATCCTTTGCCATCTTATACTCCCTGGTTGTCCCAGATCAGATTTTTAGATTCCTCTCTAATGAGCCTATTGGCATCCACTCTCAAGATCAGAGCTGCCCCGGAGGGCAAGTTTCTTTCAACATCTATATTCATATAAGCTCCATATAGTTTTAAGAATATTTCAGCCACATACAGTCAATAACTATTTGGTTGGGTGAATGCTCTTGGCATGAGGGTTCACATATCAGGTATGTATCATGGTCTCTGATCACTCCAACTCCTCCATCCCAATGCTTTTCAGGTAATTATACATTGGGTCATAGTATTCTGGCTTGCGGGTGGGATCCTCTGCATCGCCTTCCGGAACTACTATCACCAGCCCCTGTCTGGCACGAGTGAGCAAGACCCTATAGGCATTCTTCTGATAGAGCTGTCGGTCTTCTTTACGCACCTGATTCCAGCGGCTGCCTTTGAACTCCCAGTGCTCCCAGGAATTCTGATTGTAACGGAAATCACCATCGCAGACCACGCAGGTCCAATCCAACTCCAATCCTTGAATCTGAAATTCTGTGGCCACATCTTCCAGATAGTAGGAGGAGCGTACGTCGTCCTTGCCTTTTAGGAACCAATGAACTGGATCAACAGGAGTTTTCACATCTATGGCGTGAGGCTTCAAACGCTCAGCTTTGGAGGATACCACTATTCCATAGCGTTCCGAGCCCCGGGCTTGAGTCTTTAGCCAACGCTTGGCTTTACTGAGCTCTCGGGTGAGCACCACCGGATACTTCTCCTGAAAGCGTTGAAGCTCGCCATTGGCTTCAAGTGGCTCTAGATCCAGGAGGTGCTTCACAAAGCTTGAGACACGTTCAGCTCTGAAGGATCGCAGGGAAACACTGAGATGCAGATTGTTTCGTAGCTCGACCATATCAGGCTGTTCCCAAGAGGCTAGAATCTCCTCAGCATTATACTCGCTATCGGCAAGATGATCCGAGATATAAATATGCCAATCAGGATAGGAATTCTGTAGGGCGCGGAGCCATTCTCCGATGCCAGCTTCTCCGGTGTGAATCTCCTGTCCGCCACCCACCAGACAAACGATCACAGCCCAATCCTGGTGCCTGTCCAGATAGGAGATCAGGAATTCTGGCTCGGACATGCTAAAGTCCGGCCGGTTCTTTTTGCGACTCATAAAGTCGGCTGTCTTATCTAGATTCCAGGCTCTCTGAGCCTCGTCAAAGATTGCCACGTGATCATGCGGAGGAGCAGCATCCACCAAAGCAGCATCTCGGAAATGATGAACGTTTTGGATGAAGGATTTCACCACCGAGCGGGTGAATTTCTTATCTGGAGGTAGCTCGCCAGACTTCATCTTTTGCTTGCGATCCTGATACAGGGCTTCCTGCAAAACTTTCACTAGAGGTCCGTTTCCAGAAAGAAAGACGCTGTGTAGGTCACTTTCCAGATCGATGAACTTGGTGGCGATATCCAGGCCAACCAAAGTCTTTCCAGCTCCCGGAACCCCGGTCACAAAGCAGATGGATTTATGAGCCCGGTCTCTGCTGTTCTCAATGATCTGGCCAATCTCGCGCGAAGTGACGGATAGATTGGTGGCCCCTGCCTCACTACGGGTGATGCTTTCCACGGAATGCTTGCTGTAGAGCGTGGTAGCGGCTTCCACGATGGTGGGCGTGGGTTTGTAATGCCCAGCCTCCCAGCTTGGGATATCGATAATGGGCTCGTTCTTATAAAGATTAAGCAAGTTAAGCAGAATTTCACCCAGGCTAGAGAGGCTACAGGCAGAAGGACGATGAAGAAGGTCGGGATTGGGCTCAAGACTGGAATTGATCTGATTCTGTGGTGCAATCCGGCTTTGTTGTAACCCACTGATGGCAAGAATGGGAACGATGCGCTTATGATGGCTTGTTTCATGGAAATTCTGTAAATCCAGAGCATAGTCCCAAACCTGATCCAAGGCTTGGGCATTGTATTCCCGGGAACCGATCTTGAATTCTATCACAAAAATGATGGAGCCACTTATCACAATGGCATCTACTCTTTTACCCATCCGGGGAATAGAGTATTCCAGATATACTTTGCCCTCAAGAGATTGTAATGCCTCTTTCAGGCAGATAATCTCCTCCTGCCAGGCTTCCCGCTGAGTCTGCAATAGGCTAAACTCGTTATTCTGAGCAAGCTGATCCCGGATCTCAGAATCCGGTATGATCAGGAATTCAGGGATGGGAGCCGAGAAGTAGGAGCGGGTCATGGGAGAATCTCCTTGGGTTTTGAAGTTCGAACGTATTTTGATATTCTCATATGTTATTACCTCCCAGCTTCCAAGATATTCCCAAAGCCATAAGACCTGTCGACGACAAAGGATCTGTCCAGTAGGCTATTGAAAGATTCACATGAGGTCTCTGGCAGTAAACTGCAGGAAAAGCACACTGAGCTTTGCTTGTAACACACCGGATCGTTGGCACAGTACATAGCTTTGGCAATTGCTTCGAGGAGAATTTGGTTCAAGTCTCCTCTCTCAACCATGGTGACTATTCCCCCAAAACTCCCCTCCGATCCAGAGACTGTGTAGATCATGATTCCTGCGTGTAAACCACTGGACGCATAAATCCTCTCCTGCAGTGATGTAGCAGGATATCCACATACATATTCCAACTGCTTTATCAGTAGATGCGAAATCGTATGTAATAAAATGTACTTACACATCGCATAGTCTTTGTTATTACTTGAGTTCAGAAAATCAATCCTGGTCAGTGCTTTTTGGTGTGATCCCAAACGAGTCTTGAAATCAGAGTTCAGTAACGCTGATTTGTACCAATCCACTATTGTACTATTCTCAAAAACTATCAGGAATCCCTCGCCAGAGGATTGCACACATGGCAGAAACTTGGTTTCAATTCCTTCCTTAGTAACATGCCTTGAGATGGCCGGGTCAAAGATCGTGCCGAAAGCTACAGGTTGAAGGCGGCTGTAGGAACAGAGAACTGATACCATATTCAAGGTTCTGACGGATGCTATCGAGAAGCAGGAATTGGAACGGGGCAGAGCTTTGAGGTGAATCTGGAGTTCATCTTCTTCCAAGGAGTCGTACTGAGCCTTGACCAGATAATCTAGCTCCTGACAGCGGTAATCCATTTCATGTTGCAGGACATCCTGTCTTATCTCGCCCTGGACAGGAATAAGCAGACTTCTCACGATAGCGGGGAAGTAAACACTATTGCTAGACTTGAGAACAGTTCTGAACTTGTTTCCTTTTGTGGGGGTTCCAAAGATACCAATGAGCGAGGCTGATGCTTTGCATTTCTTGCAATATATCCTAATGGACTCCAGATTGTCTGAATATTCTGAAGGCAAGTAGTAAAACTCATGTTCCTCACAAGAACCGTGACTTGAAGCTTTATTAACAAACCATTCATCCCACGGAAAATCCGAGACTTCCCCATCCTCAGAAACCTGGATAAACCTGACCTGCTCAAGCAGTATTCGTAATGGTTTGTGCCCAGGAGATGGCTTCCGACACTGGGGACAGTAAAGGTCAAACTCCTTGCCCAGGTGGTTCATCTTATACAAGCACTGCCAATCTTCATACTTCATAAATCTCTTGCACTTGGGACAAAACATCCATCGAGGAAAATATTCCGCAGAAACAAGCATAGTTTCTTGCGTTACCCGGTTTCCATTGTTTGTTGTCCCATTTATAGGTACTGATAGGAGATATGAGATATTCCTAAACTGAGCCTTAAGTTTGCAAATGAGTCGCTTATCATGGATGGAAATCTTTTCTAGAGCATCCTTATCTTTCCCTGTGACTTCATAGATGAAGTAAGGCCATTTCTCAAGTTGCTGTACTATCAACGATCCGGTGGGGGTTTCCACCAGAGAGCCAATGCCTCCGTAAGAACTTATGATGTTGTGGCAGGGTATTTCAAAGTACTTACTCATAATCTGTGTTCCTTTTCACACCTTTGATTGTGTGCAGCTTGATAACAGCATTGGGACTGACTTCTCTCATTGAGTTAACTGCCAGCCAATCTCCACTCTCATAATCCAGAGCGGCTGCATCTGAGGCACTCACCAGTAGTTTGCTGAAAGTCAAATCTGGCTCCAGGGATAGTTTCTTGTGGAGTAGCTGAGTATGCTCCTTGATCTTTCTTCTCATAAAACCCAGCATTTCATCATCATTCATTCTCTGTGCCATAAACGCTAGTAACTCGTCGATATCTGAAGGCTTAACCAGGGCTGGCGTTTCGATTCCCTTTACCAACCTCAGATAAGCAGCCAGAAGAGTCGGCATGAGTTTCCTAATAGCAATCCTCGTGTATGGTGTAATTGAGATTGGTTCCACAAAACGGTAATAGTTATGGTGAAAAGATGCGAAGTTTTCAAAGTGGGATTTGTCTCTTACCCGGAACGGATTGAAGAGGCTAAGAACCAGACCTGGATGCCTGCGTGCAATACGACTGGTAACCTGGATATACTCTGAAATGCTTTTGGGCTGACCGTTCATGAGAATCAGATTCAAGCGTTCAATATCCAGTCCCACCGATATCATATTTGTGGCAAAAACTATGTCTATAGGGTTGAATCCCCCGCTATGGGATTTGTCATCAGTTACATTTGCAGATTCCAGTACATGCAGAATAGATTTCACTTCATGGCCAGTTATTCTGCTCGTTAGCTCTTTGGGAGGATTCAGCCAATGCTTTTTACTCAAAGGGTCCTGTTTTAAGACCATTTGAGAATAGGCCTGTTGAATCTCGTCCCGAGCTTTACTGTACATCCTTCCCAATTCCCTGAGTGAGTTGTAATAGGAAACTACAGTCCAGTAATCATCAAGTCTTCCGCTGATTCTCCCTTTGAGTTCCCAGCGGCTGAAGAGCAGAAGGGAGAGAAGCTTGATCTGAGTGGTAGTGAAGGTCTTACCGGTTGGCAAAACTCCGATGTACTGTCTGTGAAGGTCATTGGTATCCACTTTGGCGAAGAAATTATCTTCATAATTGATGCCAGGAGGCGGGAAAGTTTTAACTTTACGATTACCAAACAACCCTTTAACCTGGTTTGTAGCGTTCTTAATGGTGGCTGTTGAGGCTATGATCCTCGGCATCCTGCCGTTCTTCCTGCATAGCATATCTATTACACTTTCGAAAAGTGCGGTGATGCTTCCTAGGGGTCCCGAGATCAGGTGAAGCTCATCCTGAATAATCAAGTCTGGTGGAAGGTTGCCTGAAGTACCGCCAAAGAAGCTGGA
Source organism: Candidatus Cloacimonadota bacterium (assembly GCA_023421135.1). Lineage (GTDB taxonomy): Bacteria > Cloacimonadota > Cloacimonadia > Cloacimonadales > Cloacimonadaceae > PHBP01. Next base: position 8,917 of record JAEZUG010000022.1, read on the forward strand.
TGACTCTTCCACCCATGCCAACCTGGCAAATTTATCTATAGTGGCAAAAAGTAGAGAAGGGGGATTATTGTAGAGACTTTCATCTACCAGATCGATAGGTAACCCATCATGGTAATGACAATCTGGGTTTAAACAACGGATTTCAAACTTGCTTCTTAGACAACTAAAGCCCATTCGACCATCTTGTATCAGGCTTGTACCACACCAGGGGCAATCACTCAAAGGAAATTTGTTTTGCCTAAGTGCGTCTTCCAGGTTTTGTGCTCCGTCTATCTTTTCAATGATCGCTAGAGCGCTGTCATCTCCTTCATGAAGTTTATTGGGGGATGAGGCAGCGCCAATCCACAAACCAATGGAATAGGGGTGATTCTCTGTTAGAGAGTACATGAACTGATCACAAACGAAATTCAGTGATAGGATCATCCTGGAAGCCCTCTCAAACTGCTGTGCTGTGAGCAATCGGAGAGTATAGCGCATAATAACGGATGTGCCTAAGCCTTGCTTTCCGTTGTTAAAGCGCCTGAATAAGAGGGAGAAAGCTGTAAGGAGGAAGTATGCCTCAGTCTTTCCTCCTCCAGTAGGAAACCATAGTAAATCGATGCTCTTTGATCGTAACTCTGATGATGGATTTATAACGCAGTCCAAATTTATCAGCAAGAATGCAAGCTGAAAGGGATGGTAGTAGATGTTGTTTTGTTCTGAATAGGTTTCTGGTGGTATTTTACCAGCGCCGGACATGTTCACCAACATTGCTCCGTTTGCTATCCTATAAAGATTCATCATCTCCGGTCTGCTGTTTAAAATTTCCAAGCCTTGGTTCATCCTCTCAAGTGCTTCTCTTTGTCCTTTGATTATCTCAGCTGACGCTTCAGCATACCTATCCAACACTCGAGAACCTAACTCCTCCTGCTGGTTCACCCAATCCTCGTAGCTCCCAGTAAACAGACGCAGCTCTGAGATCACCTCTTCATCAGAACTGGCACTGTAACAGCTGTTTTCCAGAACATTCAAGGCCTTACTAAGCCCAGTATATCTGCTGTTTACAGTCACCGGAGGGATAACTGAGGGAAGGAAGTCTGTGTAAACTGACGATGTGCTTCCCGGTTCCAGGCTCCAAGCGCAGGAGCAGTTGTGAGCCAAAGAATATACTTTCGAGTCTCTATACTGGCAATCTATGATCTTGTCTTCTATCCCTGCATAGGTGGGTAAAGGCTGTTGTGGTAACGGAATCAGGAAATCGCTTTCAATTCTAAAGCCAGCTTGGAACATACACTTAAGGTTTAATGCTGGTTTATCGAGGATAAGATTTTCGCCATAATCGTGAACTGAAGTATTCTCAACCATCACTTTTACAACAGAGTGATTGTTTGTACTCTGGATCAACAGTACATGAACTGAGTATCCGAAGGAAGATTTGGCATCGTCTTTCCAGGATATGCAGATTTCTTTTGTATCGAGAAGTTGGTCCATTGCTATCTCAAATGAGTCATCATGCTGCTTTCTGATCCAAGTCTTACGGTAAAGAGGCATTATCTTGCGTAGAATAGTATTGAGTTTGGAGTAGCGTTCATTTTCAGTGCCTTTTGATTCTGTCAGGCGAGTATAAACAACCTGCTTGATCTTCCTAAGATTGGCAAAATCTCCGGTAACCTGACCTGTACTTACACCCTGAAGTGTTTTTTTTAGATACACTTGCTGACTATCAGAATCATAGCCTAACACTTTGTGCAGGAATTGCTCATCACCAGAATTGAGATTTTTGATTAGCTCGTATTCTTCATTGCTCAGGCTTATCCTGTAGCTCTGGTGAAGCTCTTGAGTTGGGTCTATTTGCCTGTACCTTCCATAACTCAATAGTATTTGGAAGGAGGGAGCCTCAGTCTTTAGGCAGAATGAAAGGCCGAACAGATGAGGAAACAACTCAGACCTGGAAAAGTCATCGTTGCCGGCATCATCACCGTCAATTCTACTTGATACTGGGGTTTCAGGGACATCAACAGAATTCTGGCTAAGGTCTGTTATTAGATCCTCCTCATCCAGAAAACTGGTCTGCAAATCAGACAATGAGGTTTTAACCATGGTGTTTGGGACTATATGAGGAAAGATGATTCCAGAGTAATACTTGCTGATGGGGTAGTCTGTTACCAGTTCCTCTTCATCCTTGGATGCAAAGGTATCATTAACCGGGCCGGTCAGATGCTGGCGAATCAGATTTTTTAGCAGATCTCTGGGGTCATTCTCCATTATTATCCACCTCCGTTTCTCCGATTTGGAGAAATCTGTATCCCTCGTAGTTATGTTTAAGTATGCTGAGAATTGCCATTTCATCAAAGTGAGATAGCAGGGGGTATTCACTTTGGTTGTCCAATACGTGCCTGGTTATGTAGATATCAGGATTTCCCTCTTTGTTCAGCATAATAGACTGCAGTTCATTACTTAGGTTTTGCCCCAGGCTGATCATAACACCCATGAAGAAACTCCGGGCAGAGCGAATCTCTTCAACTTCTGCCTGTGAAAGAAACCCTTCATTTCTTAAGAAATCCAAGACTCTGTCCATTTTACTCTTTTGGGGAAAGCGGATTGTATCTGAGTGTAAGACCCATCGACTGCAGATGCTTTCGGGATCCAGACTTGCATTGATGGAAAGCTTCTGCAGTCTTTGAGTATCAATCTGGCAAAATGGACTTTCTTCGAGTACTTGGTTATATAGATATTCTCTAATTTTGGTTTTCCAGAGCTTGGAACTCTCATTCATCTGGGAAAACCGCTCTGATTCCTGGCTGAGAATGTTATAAAGAGAATCCCTGCTCCGGTTGCAGTAGAGGAGTATTTTGTCCCCCTCTTCCAAGTCTTGAACTGAGACTAGTTCGAAGTCATTATCGATAAGTCTTTCGGCATCTTCTGTGAGGACTCTGAGTACTTTATTGGGGCTGGTTTCCGTTACCCTGTTCCCGGCTGAATCCAGTAAATCAAGAGAACAGGAAATGTAGGAACGGGCTCCAGAGAAAGCAAAACCATCATCAGCAGTTGTTTCGGAATAGTTCTCTTCAAATCTGCTGATGATGTCTTCTGCCGCTTCTCTTTCATCATTTTTTAAACTCAAGTGAGGAAACAAGCTGGTGTCTTTTGGTCCCATGCTTCTGGAATCGTACTTGTGTATCTGGCGTAATTGAGTTTGGAACCGCTTAAGCTCTGGCTTGTATAGTGCTAAGTGAATTTGAGTCTCTGCAAACATAGATATGTTGTTGAGCCAGGCAATCTGTTTATAATTCGGGAGCATGGCCAGAAGATAAGTGCCATAAGCCAGGCCATTTGCCAGCTCTTGTTTGAAGGTCTTCAAGGGTATTACCCTACCAAAGAAACGTGTGGACACTAGGATGCGTTTTTGCCAATCCTCTACCTGCTTATTGTTCACAACAAGGGTTGTGAAGTCAGTAGTCTGCTCTTTCAGTGTATCAATTAAAGTTGAAGAATCTTGCTTTGCCAGATAAACCTGTTTCAGTGCAAGGATCAGATCTTCCAACTCATTGGTAAATTCTTCGGGTTCATAGTTATCTGCCCTCATAGCTTTTTCCGTCTCCTCCATAAGCGGTTCTGCTATTTGAGTGTCGAAATCGGTGATAGTATCTAGCTTGTCGAATAGTATCTTATAGAAAGCATAACGTAGTTTTGAGCTTAGTTCCGGTGCTCCCAATTCTTCCTGAACATGGGACAACAACGTGTAGAAGTTCTTTGAAGCATCCATTAGTTCTTCCGATTTATCGAGAGGATCTGGTACAAATTCCAGAGAATGCCTTCCTCTGAGAATGTTCTCTTCCCGGCTGTTCCAATGCCATAGGAGCATTGAGTTGTCTCTGACAATCGCCTGATTACCGACCAGGCAAAACCTGGAGAACAATCCACTAGCACAATCGTTTTTTACAAGAGATTTCAACCGGCTAATCTTACTGTCGCCTGATAAGAGAAGATGTTCGAAATCTATTTTATCGTGGTTTTTGAACATGTATTCACGCGCCAGCTCATAATCACTGGCAACCAGTATCATGGGGTCGATGGGAAGAGTGCTGTTGGTGGGTTCCTGATGGTTCCTTGTGATACCTGCTACTGGAAGAGCATGTAATAGCCCAAGTCTTTTTAACTCATCAAAAAAATCGTTCTTCCTGCTGACTACGATAATCTTCTTCTTGAAGATGGAAGGTGCTATGTTCTTAGATCTACTCACTGCTTGATAAAAGGCCTGGTAATGTCCTAAGTTTTGATTGCACTTTCCCTCATAATAGTACCGCTCGTCTGCCATATAGTAGCTGTTCACAATCTGTTCTAAGCTTTCAAAGAACTTGATCCTTTTGCCTAGCTTGATCCTGGTAAAAAGAGTGTGCCTGTTTTCCTTCAGGCCATAGTTCATGAGAACACCATCCACAATGAATGTGCGGCCAATGTTTATCGAGTTGGTGGAAGCAACGTACAGAGATGCGTTCTCCAGTAGAAGCCGGCATACTTCCGGATAAAGAATGGGGATGGTTAGTTCCTGTGCGCCTTGTTTGTCGGATGTTCCGATATATAGATTTTTATAATCCAAAGAGGCTTTGTTAGCTATATACGCATTCAGGCATGAAAAATCTTCTCCTAAGTACAGATCTTTATATACATCATCGCGACCCAGATTCTCTAGAGTCTTCCTGGCATCTTCAATAAGACTGTAAACACTCTTCTTTACATTTGTCATTCTTTACCTCCCGATACGAACCTAAGATATATCATAGAATCTACTCATCCACTTACGTAATTCTGGAAAAGCCCTATCATCTGAGGGTCAACAGAACAGACCCGGGACAGATCAAAGCTCCTCATAGCCATACTTTCCTTGATACAATCTTAGTTTTCCCAAGAGTATAGAATTAGTCAGGAATGTCAAGGATTTATTCCGGTGGGCAGATATTTAGCTTTCTGAAGCGACCTGCGGCCGCTGTGGCAATTCGGAGATTGCCTGTTATCTTTCCCTGGGAAGATCAAGCCGTGGAGTGGGGAGAAGAAACCTAGTACACGCCATGTTTTACTGCATGTGCAACGGTCTTATTAATGGACAGTCCCATAGTGCATTATGTATCTAAAATGCCTTCCCGATGGGACTCAGTGGTTCATCACAGTAATCATCGAATCTATCTAAAATGCCGTCCCGATGGGACTTTTATCTGGATTCATGAAGCGACCTGCGGCCGCTGTGGCAATTCGGAGATTGCCACACCAAGCTTGCTGCGGTCTTGGGGAGGGGAAGGCAGGAATGACATCAGGTGAACCTTGGGTAAAAGTGGGTGTACTCTGGCGGGTTTCCGCTGTGTGGGTGTAGTAGCTCCGTGGATTCCTGCCTTCCCACCCCACCAAACCGCAAGCGGTTTGGTGAGGACCCCGGTCGCAGGAATGACATGAGGTGGTCCTTGGGTAAAAGTGGGTGTGCTCTGCTGGATTTCCGCTATGTGGGAGAAGAAGCTCCGTGGATTCCTGCCTTCCCACCCCACCAAACCGCAAGCGGTTTGGTGAGGACCCCGGTCGCAGGAATGACATCAGGTGAACATTGGGTAATAATGGGAGTATTCTGGCGGGTTTCCGCTATGTGGGTGAAGAAGCTCCGTGGATTCCTGCCTTCGAGACTGTGTGAAAACAC
>JAEZUG010000078.1 GCA_023421135.1 Candidatus Cloacimonadota bacterium
GAGTCTCGATGTAAAGCAGCTTGGTGTTGGGCTGAATAGCTGCCTCAATCAGTTCAGGTTTACTGGTGTCCACAAAGCTGGCTTCCACTCCAAAGCGGCTGAAGTGCTTTTCCAATACACTGCGGGAAGCTCCATAAACAGCATCAGTGGAGACTATGTGTGAGCCTTGAGAGAGATAGGCCATATACACAGTCGTCACAGCTCCCATTCCGCTGGCGCAAGCAATGCCTCCAGCTCCGTTTTCCAAGGCTGCAACTGCATCTTCCAGAACTCTAACGGTGGGATTACCCAGCCGGGAATAGATGTAGCCATCGCTATCTCCAGCAAAGCAGGCAGCCCCATGATCAGCGTTTTTGAAGGCAAATGTTGAGCTTTGGTAGATGGGTGGATTGACTGCTAACAAAGAGTCTGGTTGCTGTCCTCCATGCACGAGTTTGGTATTGAAACCTGAGTTCTTTTTCATTGTATCCTCTTATTGTTTGATAATCTAATATTGTACTGTCGGTGTGAGAACTGATTGCGGATGGATCACTGGCTGTTAACCAGAAACCAATCCCACCAGAGGCGGATGCCCTCACTGAAGCTGATCCTGGGTTCGTATCCCAGTAAGCTTCTGGCTTTGGAGATATCGGCCAGAGTGATCTGAATATCAGCAAAAGGTAAGTGCTGAGTTTCCCGGATGAACTTCCTGCCCGAGAGATCTTCGAGATAGGTCATCATCGCAGAAAGACTGATGCTTTCTGAGCTCCCCAGATTGATCACTTCATACACATGATTGTTCTCTATATACTTCAGGGACAGATATATGCCCTGGATGGTGTCTTCGATATAGGTATAGTCTCGGCTGGAGGAGCCATCCCCAAAAACAGGAACCGGGAGATCAGCCATAAGGCTCTTGCTGAAGCTGCAGATGGCAAGATCAGGCCGTTGTCTGGGTCCATAGACAGAGAATATCCTGAGGCATATCACTGAAAGGTCGTAGAGATGATGCCAGTTGTAGCATAAAAGCTCTGCCGATTTCTTGCTGACAGCATATGGTGATATGGGCTGATCAACAATTGCGGACTCAGTGAAGGGAACCCTACCAGACTTTCCATAAACCGAGGAGGAAGAAGCCAGGATAAAGGGTTTGATGTTCTTGCTTTTAGCAGCTTCCAAAAGGTTCAGGGTTCCAATGATGTTCACTTCAGCAAAGAGACTGGGATAGGTGATAGAGTGTCGAACTCCACCCATGGCTGCTAAGTGGATGATTGCGTCAAAGCTGTAGAGTTCAAAAATGGCCTGGAGCCTCTCGGACTCTCGGATATCAGCTTCTATCAGAGTGAAAGATGGGTGGTGAAACACTCCCGAAAGATTATTGCGTTTCAGACTGGGTTCATAATAGGGATCAAAGTTATCCAGCCCAAATATGCTATAACCTTCCTCCAGCAGTCTTTCGCAGAGATGAGAGCCGATGAATCCTGCTGCGCCGGTGATGAGAATGTTCTTTATCTCAGCCATTCTCTCTTACTATCCTGGCGCCCAGTGAGTTCAGTTTCTCCTCAATACGGTCATATCCGCGGTCTATGTGGTATATTCTGGAGATTGTTGTTGTTCCTTCGGCTACCATTCCTGCTAAAACCAAAGCAGCACTGGCACGTAGGTCTGTCGCCATCACTTCTGCTCCGCTAAGTTTCTGGACTCCTTTGATTGTGGCAATGTTTCTCTCCAGGCGGATCTCTGCCTGCAGACGATTAAGCTCTGCCACGTGCATGAAGCGCTCTGGAAAGATGGTATCTTCGATGAAGCTCATCCCCTGAGCAAAGGCTGCCAGCACCATGAACTGAGCCTGTAGATCGGTGGGAAAGCCCGGATATGGCAAAGTGATGATGCTGAAGGGTTTAATTACTTTCGGTGGGTTGATGGTTATGAAGTCCTCTCCGAGATCCAGCTCACATCCTGCTTCTCTCAGTTTATCCAGGGCTGAGCCCAAATGCGAGGGCAGGCAGTTTTTCACCGTCACAGGGTTTTCACTCAGAGCTCCGGCGATCAGGAAAGTTCCGGCTTCAATTCTATCAGGTATCATGGTCATCTCGACCGGGAAGAGATCCTCAACACCTTCGATGACAAGAGTGGTGCTGCTTTTGCCGTTGATCTTTGCACCCATCTTGTTCAGTAAATCTATAGTAGCATCGACTTCAGGTTCCATTGCAGCATTGTGCATAGTTGTCTTTCCCTGAGCCAGCACTGCAGCCATGAGGACGTTTATCGTAGCTCCCACAGAGCTCTTTTCAAAGAAGATATCTGCGCCTACCAGCTTCTCGGCTTTGGCATGAATGTAACCATGTTCAATCTGGATATCTGCACCCAGGGCTTCAAAAGCTTTTAAGTGAAGATCAACCGGTCTGGTACCGATTGCGCAACCGCCGGGAAAGGAGACACGAGCTTCTTTAAGCCGTGCTAAAAGTGGACCCAGCACATATATGGAAGCTCTCATCTTGCTCACCAGTTCGTAAGGAGCTTCATTGAAGCAAAGGTCTTTTGCATCTATACTCATGGTGGAACCGTTGTGTTCTATCCTAGCTCCCAGCACTCGCAGTAGGTGCGACATGCTCTTCAGGTCTATCAGATTAGGAACATTCTTAAGTACTGATCTGCCCGGTGCCAAAAGGCAGGCAGCCATCACTGGGAGTATGGCATTCTTTGCTCCGCACACATAAACTGTGCCTTGCAGATTCCTGGTTCCTTCTATTCTGAAACTATCCATTATTACCTCATATACTTATCTTAAAATATCTATCTCGTCCGGCTAAGTCTTGCAAGACCTCCGGATCATTGATCCCATTCTCACTGGCAATCTTCTGTATCTCTGCAGCTTGCTCTTCCCCAATCTCGAAGATAGCACAACCGCTCTCATTCAATTTCGAGCTAAGCTGCGGGATTATTCTTTTGTAGTATTCCAAGCCTCTATCACTGGCTACCAAGGCCAGTTTGGGCTCGTGATCTCTTACATTAGCATCCAGGAATGCATACTCATTCTCCGCAATATAAGGCGGGTTACTGATTATCAGATCATACTTGCTGTTGTCTATTGGCCACAGGTCTGCTTTTCTGAAGCTTATTACTGCCATGTGGGCAAGAGCGTTGGTTGTAGCTATCTGGAGGGCATCCTCACTGATGTCTGTCGCATGAACAATGCAATCTGGCAGTTCAAGCTTGAGCGTGATAGCAATCACGCCAGAGCCTGTGCCTATATCCAGAACAGAGGATCCTGGCTTCACACTATTCAGATACTGCAATGCTAGATCCACCAATCCTTCCGTCTCAGGACGGGGTATCAAGCAGCCGGTTGATACATGAAACTCCCTACCATAGAAATATGCCTTACCTGTTATATACTGAGAGGGTTCTCCCCTCAACCTTCTGGATGAATATGTATTCCATAGCACAGATTCAGCTGGGGACAACAAGCGATCTTTTTGAAGCCGGATTTCTGGAATACTAAACCCTGAGACATCCTGTAGCAGATAGAGGAAGTCATGCAGTGCTATACCACTATCACTTGACATCTTCTGAGCCTCGCTCAATGCCTCAGCAAGAGTCATATAGCTTACCTGACTTCAAGATTCTTAATAACGGTTGTCTTACGTCCAGAATCTGAGAATTCCAGATGGTCTGCAAAATGATACAGTAGCGCCAGACCTCTTCCATGTTCCTGAGTGGTGGGAGAAGCCCCTTTCTTGAGCTCTTCCATCCACTCCTGGTAGTCAAAACCCTCTCCTTCATCCTCAATGCTCATTGATAATTTATGCTGCACATTGTCTATATCCAGATGGAACTTGATTCTGCGAGCATTAACACCAGGATCTTCCAGGCGGCTTTTAATCAATTCCCCCAAGTTCTCAGTATCCATAGAGCGTTCGCTGTGATTCAGATTTAATGTACCATGGATAAATGAGTTGTAAGCCATTTCGTCCAAACAACTAAGAACCTGATTCATCAGTTTGCTGGAGAGGTTGAAGTTTTGGTTCAGATAACCGTGAACAACTCTGGACAGGCTGAACTTGGTAAACTCGGAGGGTTTGATCTCCAAGCTCAATCCAGCTTTCTCCAGATGTTTATAATAATTGGAAAGCTCTTTTCGCTTCTTTCTCTTGTTAATGACTTTCTTGATGGTCTCAATCAACACTTTTGAATCAATGGGTTTAGCCAGAAAGTCAGCAGCTCCCAGTTGAATTGCCCGAACGTAGTATTCGTGTTCCAAAAAACCTGTCATCAGGATCACTTCCAGATCCCGTTCCAGATTTACCCTGATCCGTTCCAGCAAATCTAGGCCGGTAACGCCTTGCATCTCAATATCACAGATGATGAGATCATACTCAGCGCCATCAACTTTGCGCAAAGCATCACTGCCATTATAGGCAGCTTCGGCAATAAAGCCATGCAGCTCCAGAATCTTACACAAACTGGTAAGCATATCCAGAGAATCGTCAACGACCAGAATCCGGGGGTAGGTTTCGGACATATTAGCCAAGGTTGACAGTGAACAGCTGGTTCAGCTTGAGCATAGAGAAGAGCTCATATACGCTGTTTGAGCTGCGGATCACTTCGATTTCTCCACCTTTACCGATGAAATCTTTGTAAAATAACAATATCTTGCCGATACCCGTTGAACTGATATTACGGCACTCAAACAGGTCTAGCTCCAACAAGTTAGCATCCGATTGAAAGACTTCTGCCAGCTTCTCCTGAAGCAGATGGGCATTCTCGCTATTCAGGATGCCATCGATTTTGATATTGGCTACTCTGTTCTCGATCTTTAGCTCAATACTCATAGTGAACTCCTTTAAAAGTATCTAATTACAATACCAGACTGCAGGACTATTTCTGTCAAGCAGTTTAATCAGCATAGCCTCGTATCCTCTTCAAGACTGCATTTTGAACATTAACAGGACAGATCTCATAGGCTTTGAACTCAAGGGTATAGATTGCTCTGCCCTGACTGAGAGAACGTATTCTCGTGGCATAACCAAAGAGTTCAGAGAGCGGCACGTCTGCCACAACTTCCTGTTGAATCTCCGTATGACGTCGCATAACCCCGATTCTACCCCGTTTGGCATTCACATCCGAGATAATATCCCCCACAAACTCATCGGGAGTGATAACCGACAACAGCATAATAGGTTCCATGATCACAGCATCTGCAGAACGCAGAGCCTTTCCAATTGCCATGGACGTTGAGATGCGAAAGGCCAGCTCATTTGAATCCACTTGGTTAAAGGCCCCATCAATCAATTCTATCTTGACTCTTTCTATAGCTCCGCTGATCAGAGGGCCGTCATTCAAAGTATTCAATGCTGCTTCTTCGATGGCCTTCCAATATTCCTGAGGGATCTGATCTGGGTTAACTTTATTCACAAAGATGTTTCTGACCTCTTCAGTAAGTTCTGAAGGCTGAAGAGGAGACAATCTGAACTTGACCTGGGCAAAATTCCCTTTCCCATTCATATCTCTCACAAAGGTCTCTTCCACAACAACTTCTTTGGATATCGTCTCTTTGTAAGAGACCTGTGGATTTCCCACATTTGCCGCCACATTAAACTCCCGTTTGAGACGATCCACAATGATATCCAGATGCAGCTCTCCCATCCCGGAGATGAGCGTCTGCCCAGAATCTTTATCAATATGTACCTTGAAGGTAGGGTCTTCTTCTTCCAGTCTGGCCAGAGCTTCTTTCAAGCTGTCCTGATCCGCCTTGGTCTTGGGTTCGATGGCAATAGAGATCACTGAATCAGGAAAATGCATCTTGCTAAGATGGACTTCAGTCTTACCATCAGTAATTGTATCACCTGTGATCAGAAAGCGGGAACCAACGATCGCTCCGATATCTCCGGCGTGCAGATTGTCCAGATCCACCTTCTTGCTCGCCATCATGGAGAGCATACGCGAAACTCTTTCTCTTTTGCCATTGGTCTGGTTGATAAAGCTCTCGCCTTTCTTCAGAATCCCAGAATAAACGCGCACATAGACGAGTTTTCCCACATACTTATCCACCTGAACCTTGAAAGCCATTGCCACAAATGGATCAGCAGTATCCGCATGAATCAGTATGGGCTTGCCTGTATCCGGCTCTGCACCCTCAATCGGCGGAATATCCAGCGGTGAGGGCATATAGTCACAGATTGCATCCAGAAGAGGTTGAACGCCCCTGTTCTTGAGAGAACTCCCACAGAGAACCGGGATAAGCTTCTCTGTCACAGTACCTTTCCGAATTGCTCTTGCAACGATCACTTCCGGTATTTCCTCACCCTCGAGAAAGAGCATCATGAGCTCATCGTCAAACTCAGAGATAGCTTCCAGCAAGGTCTCGCGACGCTCTTGAGCTTCACTGAGCAGCTTCTCTGGAATTGGTGCAGCTTTCACTTCCTGTCCATAGGTAAGTGGATCAAATTCCCAAGCCTTCATCGAAACCAGATCTATCACACCCTGGAAATTATCCTCTCTACCAATGGGCATATTGATCGGGACGGCATTGGGACTGAGCCGCTCATGGATCATCTGGATCACACGGTCAAAATCTGCCCCGATTCTATCCATTTTGTTGATATAAGCCATTCTGGGGATGTGATATCGATCCGCCTGATGCCATACGGTTTCAGATTGAGGTTCCACGCCACCTACTGCGCAGAAGACGCCAATTGCCCCATCTAACACTCGTAGGCTGCGCTCCACTTCTGCAGTAAAATCCACATGGCCGGGAGTATCTATGATATTGATCTTATGTTCTTTCCAAAAGCAGGACACAGTGGCTGATGTGATGGTTATACCACGTTCACGCTCCTGTTCCATCCAGTCCGTAAATGCGTTGCCATCGTGGACTTCGCCCATTTTGTGCAAGAACCCTGTGTAAAAGAGGATCCGCTCTGTGGTTGTGGTCTTTCCGGCATCAATATGGGCCATGATGCCGATGTTTCTGATTCTTTCCAGTTTACTGTCTGGGTCACCTTTCATGATTAGTATTTCCTTTGCTTGGCCGGGGATTGGTTAATCTCGGGTTTGGCGTCCTGAGTTCAGGACAACTCTCTCAAACATCTAGTTGGAACATTTTTTCTAATAGCTTATCTTTGTCCACAAAAAAAGCAAATCCAGATGTCCAAATCAGGGATGAATACTACACACCTCGAGTTCTCCCCAAAGCAATTTCCTCCTGCTCACTCTTTCGATTCCGTAACGCTGCCTTAACGATTCTTTAGTGATCCCTTAACGAAAGCTAAGGAAAGGCTTATTCTGTAGTAAGTTATGAATAAAGAACTAAATGAGATGGGAGCAGGAGAAGATCAGGGATGCTCGATGAGTGATTGAACTGCCATAACCACAGGAAGTTCACCTTGCTCGACCTCTTGGCGGATCTTGTCCACCAGCAGCTTCTTTCCAGGATCACTGAAGAACTTGCCCAGGACCGCCTCAGTAAGCAGAGTATCAAACCAATTTGAGACTTGCTGGCGGCGTCTGGCTTCGAACTGACCACTCTTGGTTGTCTCTTCCCTAAATTTCTGGATCATCTGCCAGACCTCAGGAATGCCAGCCCCAGTGAGAGCAGAGCAGGTGAGCGCTTCAGTTTTCCAGCCGGGAGTGATGGGACGCAGATAGTGCAAAACATTGGCCAGCTCGACCTTAGTTTGTTCTGCCCAAAGCTGATTTGCGCCATCGGCTTTGTTGACCAGAATCAGATCTGCCAATTCCATAATCCCTTTCTTGATGCCCTGGAGCTCATCTCCAGCACCGGATATCTGCAGCAGCAGAAAGAAATCTACCATCGAACGAACGGTGGTTTCGGATTGTCCCACGCCTACAGTCTCGACCAATACGACATCGTATCCCGCTGCTTCGCAGAGGATAATGCTTTCTCTGGTCTTTCTGGCGACACCACCCAGAACTCCTCCACTGGGAGAAGGCCGGATAAAGCTCTCGGGCAAACATGAGAGCTTCTCCATCCGGGTTTTATCTCCCAGAATGCTGCCTTTGGAGAGGCTGGAGGAAGGGTCAATGGCAAGCACTGCCACCTTGAAGCCCTGCCCAATCAGCCAGGTTCCAAAAGCCTCGATAAAGGTGCTCTTCCCCGCTCCGGGAGTACCTGTGATAGCGATGCGAATGGATGATCCGGAGTAAGGCAGGAGCCGCTTTATCAGCTCCTGACCTTGTCCGAAATGCTTGTTTGAATTGCTTTCTATCAGAGTTATGGCCTTGGAAAGCAGAGTCCGGTTGCCTTCCCGTACACCACTACAGAGCATATCAAGATCATAGGATTTCCCTGCTCTATAGTGACTTATGGGCTTTGTAGCAGCTTCTGTGGCGGGCATCACCCGGCTGGCAAATTCACTGCCTGCGTTTTTCGGAGTCCATTCCGGTTTTCTGCTTTGCACTTGTCTTAGGCCTCGATTCCGAACTTCTTAAAGAGCTCTTCCATGATCTTGGTAGCAGCTTTGGGAAGCTGGGTACCAGGCCCAAAGATGGCTGTTGCTCCGTGTTCATAAAGGAATTCATAATCCTGGGCAGGAATCACTCCTCCCACTATTACCATGATATCTTCACGACCCAGCTTGCTGAGTTCTTCAACCAAAGTGGGCAGAAGCACCTTATGACCTGCGGCCAGGGAACTCATGCCAATCACATGCACGTCGTTTTCCACAGCCTGACGAGCAGTCTCGGCAGGAGTCTGAAACAGGGGTCCGACGTCCACGTCAAAGCCCATATCCGCATAGGCGGTAGATACTACCTTGGCTCCGCGGTCGTGACCATCCTGCCCCATCTTGGCGATCATGATTCTGGGACGGCGGCCTTCTTCCTCGGCAAAACGATCGGTTAGATGGCGTACTGCTTCGATTTCATCCATATTCTTATACTCACTGCTGTAAACGTTGTTGATTAGTTTGATGCTGGCTTGATGACGACCAAAGATGTGTTCCATGGCATCAGAGATTTCACCCAGTGAAGCCCGGTTGCGGGCAGCGATCACGGCAAGCTCCAGAAGGTTGCCCTCTCCGGTCTCAGCAGCTTTAGTAATGGCTTGAAGACTGGCTTCAACCACTGCTGCATCACGCTCTTTCTTCAGCTTGTCAAGCCTGGAAAGCTGAGCCTCGCGCACGGCACTGTTATCCACTTCCAGGATTTCCATCGGAGCTTCATGTTCCGGACGGTATTTATTCACGCCCAGGATTGTATCTGCACCGCTGTCGATCTTGGCTTGCCTGCGGGCAGATGCTTCTTCGATGCGCATCTTGGGAAGTCCGGTCTCAATAGCTTTCGCCATGCCACCCAGCTCTTCCACTTCGCGGATATGATCCCAGGCTCTGTGCAATAGCTGATCTGTGAGGTTCTCCAGATAATAGGAACCCGCCCATGGATCTATCACTTTGCAGACATAAGTTTCATGCTGCAGGTAAAGCTGGGTATTGCGCGCAATACGGGCAGAGAAATCTGTCGGCAAAGCAATGGCTTCATCCAGCGAATTGGTATGCAGGCTTTGAGTGTGACCCATAGTGGCGGCCAAAGCTTCCAGACAGGTGCGGGTGATGTTGTTGAAAGGATCCTGCTCCGTGAGGCTCCAGCCCGAGGTCTGAGAGTGAGTTCTGAGAGCCATGGACTTGGGATTCCTGGGAGCGAAGTCTTTGATGATCTTTGCCCATAGCAAGCGGGCGGAACGGAGCTTGGCGACTTCCATGAAATAGTTCATGCCTTCAGCCCAGAAGAAGGACAACCGGGGTGCAAAGACGTCGATATCTATCCCTGCTTTGATCCCGGTGCGGACATATTCCAGACCGTCTGCCAAAGTATATGCCATCTCCAGGTCTGCCGTGGCACCTGCTTCCTGCATATGATAGCCGGAGATACTGATGCTATTGAACTTGGGCATAAATCTGGAAGCATAGCTGAAGATATCGGCAATGATCCTCATGGAAGCTTCAGGCGGATAGATATAGGTGTTTCTCACCATGTATTCTTTGAGAATATCGTTTTGGATGGTGCCTGCAAGTTGCTCGGGTTTCACTCCCTGCTCTTCTGCTGCAACGATGTAGAACGCCATAATGGGGAGCACAGCACCGTTCATGGTCATGGAAACAGACATCTGATCCAGGGGAATCTGATCAAAAAGGATCTTCATATCCAGGATGGAATCCACTGCCACACCGGCTTTACCGACATCGCCAATCACCCGTTCATGATCTGAATCGTATCCGCGGTGGGTAGCCAGATCGAAGGCTATGGACAAGCCCTTCTGCCCCATGGCAAGATTTCTGCGGTAAAAGGCATTGCTCTCTTCTGCAGTGGAGAACCCTGCGTACTGACGGATTGTCCAGGGTCTCTGAACGTACATAGTGGGGTACGGTCCTCTCAGGAAAGGCGTGATGCCCGAGAGATAATCCACATGTTTCAGGCTATCGGTATCCTCTTTTCTATAGAGAGGCTTCACTTCTATCTGTTCATTGGTCTTCCAGATCTCATGCTTGAGATCATTCTTGGTGCTACTGCAGGAGAAGCTGGGATTGATCTTGGTAAAATCAGGTTTCATTTCTTCACCTCCATGAGGTTCACCAGTTCTGAAAGAGTATCAAAGAGGTTGGCTCTGATATGGATAAAGACATCAATGCCAGCTTGTTTATAGCTTTCCACCTGATCAGCCGGATATCCTGCCAGGATCAGAGCTTTATCGCCCAAAGCAGCACAGACTTCCGGCACTACCGAGAGATAGCTCTCGTCTGTACCACAGATACAGTAGGAAGAAGCTCCACTGGCTTTGGCAGCAGCGATTGCCTCGCTGGCAGTTTCGAAGAAACCTGGATTAATCACATCCAGCGATCCTGCCTGGAAGAAACCAATAGCAAAGTCCAGCCTGGGTTTACTGACGGCTAGAGAACCAACGTTCACCATGCAGACGGACAGGTTATTTTCTGGTTTAGTCCCTAGGACGCGGTTGCGCAGAGCTTCAATATCCATACAAGCTCTCAGCACCGGAAGAGCTCCTTCCGAGAGTTTTACAACCTGTTTCTCAGGACTCTGATACATAGTCCGGAGGCTTACGGCTTTCTCATCGGGATTGGCAAACATATTGACGCCCACAAAGACGTCCTTACGTTTATTCACAGCATCAATTCGGGCTTTGCTAACTTCTGCCAGACGGCTGTGGACTTTTCCGGAAAGCAGGGCCTTGATCATACCGCCCTCGGTCTCCAGCTCCTGCATCAGTTTCCAGGCAGCCTCAGAGAGTTGTCCGGTGAGACTTTCCACATAGTATGAGCCGGCTGCAGGATCTATAACCTTGTTCAGATGAGCTTCTTCACCCATCAGTATCTGCTGGTTGCGGGCTATCCGGCGGGAGAATTCGTCTGAGGTCTTGAGGAGTGCATCGAAGGGATCTACCTCAAGCGAGTCTGCTCCACCCAAGACACCTGCAAAGGTCTCGGTTGAGCTGCGCAGAACGTTTGTATAAATATCAAAAGTACTCTTGTTAAAGCTTGCCGTGCGGGCATGAATCCAAATCTTCTGAGCAGCATCACCACCGCCAAACTCTTTGATCATCTCTGCCCAGAGCAATCTGAAAGCACGTAGTTTGGCGATCTCCATGAAGAGATTTGAGCCCAGAGACAGCTTCACCTGAAAGAGCGGAGCCACCTGTTCAATCGTGAGCCCTGCCTCCAGAAGTCCATCCAGATAGCCAATCGCTGTGGAAAGAGCAAAACCCAGCTCCTGCACGGCTGTGGCACCGGCAGACTCATAACAACGTGTATCAATACTGATTACCCGCAGATGCGGAGCGTGTTCCAGAGCCCATTTCACGGCCTTAAGCAGATTATACCAAGCGGGATGCAGATCCATCGGCAGGCTGCCTTTTCGGGCCAGTTCTCCGGTGGGATCGAAACCGATCGAGCCTTCAAGAGACTTCAGATCAATCCCTTCTTCCCGGCAATAAGTCTGAAAATGCTCAAGCAAGGCAACTTGCTCCAGATCAGCTTGTATCAAGAGCGGAGCAGCTTTCAGATCCACTCCCTTCAATATGCGACCGAAATCATGGGCAGAACCAATCACTATCCCCTGTTTCCGATCTGAGGTTTTCAAGATGAGGTTCACTGCAGAAAGTCCTCTGGAAAGCTCGTCCAGAATTACTTCGTTGAGCTTGCTCAGATCTTCCTCTTCCTGAGCCTGAGCGACCAGCCAGGATTCACGCAGCCTCTTCT
The DNA here is from genome assembly GCA_023421135.1 of Candidatus Cloacimonadota bacterium. Lineage (GTDB taxonomy): Bacteria > Cloacimonadota > Cloacimonadia > Cloacimonadales > Cloacimonadaceae > PHBP01. The sequence goes on from JAEZUG010000078.1 coordinate 12,213, forward strand.
CTGGGTCGTTCCCCCGCAAGTAGGGAGCAATCCCCGGTTCAGACAGCAGAAAGCTGAGCTTCTCCAGATCTTCTTTACGATAGATTGGGTTGAGCGTAATGCCCTCATAGGTCTTGGTCTTCATGACCTTAGAGAAATCCGCACCTTTGAGGGTATCTTCGGCGGCTTTGAGCCACTCTTCCCAGGTAGGTGCAGGAAATTCCTCAAGTAGAATTTGATCGATACTTTTATCGGTATCCACTTCAAGACTCCTTTTATCTGTTTATTAAGATATTTCCACGAATTAAGTTCAAGGATTGCCAAGCCTTGATTCTGGCAAGCATTTTCCTAGTCGGCCAGCAGCGCTTGCACGGGTTTCATGCCGTAGGCAGAGCCCTGCTGAATTGCATCCAGGATAGCTCCACCACCGGTGAAGAAATAATAGTGAGGATTATTGGCAGCCTTGGCAAAGACTCCCGGCAACAGCTCTTTGAAATCCTGAATCGTGTCTCCGCCCCCGAAGAGTTTGAGAGCTTCAACGTTCTGATCGATAAGCAGATACATAGCCTTGGTTCCCTCTCCAAAGAGAGCTGTATAACCCATCACGGCATTGACAAAGACTGTTCTGGCTTCTCCAAAGAGTTTGATTAAGCCCGCATCAGCAAAAGATTCCGGAGCCGCATCCAGCACATAGTTCAAAGCCATTCCCGGCTTCAGATCTGCCAGATGCCGAACTCGCCAAACAGAATTGTTCTCAATCGAATCAGACTCAATTATGGCAGGTATCTCCACTATCCTGGAAGCATAGTTTCCGGCTTCTTGAATGAACTTCCTGGCTTGAATCAGGTCATCTTCAGACACCCCTTTGATACTGATGCCATACTTCACACAAAGATAGGCATTGTAGATCACACCACCCAAAAGCAGGTGATCTGCCAGCCTGATCAAAGACGACAAGGGGCCAATCTTGGTATCAAACTTCGAGCCGGCCACTACAGCTAGTAAAGGCCGATTGGGCTCAAATACTTTGCTCAGAAAGCTCACTTCTTTTTGCATCAGTAGTCCTGCTGCAGAGGGTAATTGAGCAGCAATACCCACCGTGGAACAATGTGCTTGCCAGGAACCAAAGGCATCGTTGATGAAGATATCCGCCATTCCAGCCAGAGAAACAGCCATGGCATTGGCGCTACCATCCTTGGCTTCCTCGCCTCGGAACCAGCGTGTATTAGGCAGATACACAAAATCACAATTACCCAGTTTCAGTTCGTCAATGGCGGCTGCGATCGGAGAGACGTTCACGATGGGCGCTCTTTCTTCATAGACTGGAGCCAAACCCCTGAGCTGAAGCTTCTGCTCCAGATACTTCAGGATAGGCAGGGTCGAATCTTCTTCCGAGATGGTGAATTCACCAGTCTTCTTATCATAAGGACGTCCTACGTGGCTCATCAAAACCGGCAATCCACCCTGCTTGTAGATGTGCAGGAGAGTCGGAATGGTGGCATCAATCCGCATGGTATCTTTGATCTTGCCTTTTTTCACGACGTTATGATCCATTCGCACCAATACGACCTTGCCCCGCATATCCATATCCAACATGTTCTTGAGCTTTGCCATTGTCTTACTCCTCTATTCTTTTTGTTAATTTCTTCTGTTTCTCCGATATTCCCAGGGTGGGATCGGATGAGGATCGACCCATAATCCCTTTTTTGCTGCTTTGGCAGAGACTTCCATAGCTGCCAAATCCGGATCACTATTATAATCTTTATAGTGCCAGGCCAATCCGGCTTTGAGCAATTCGTGATTTAAGCAACGCCCATCCTCCAGATAAACCCAGCCCAAAACTCTCTGATACCGGTCCAATCCTTCGGAAACCACCCTCACTTCTTTGGAAAAAACCAGATCTCCCACAAAACTACGGGCAACTGTGCCAAAAGCCTGTCCTCTCTCCGGACAATCAATTCCATTCAGACGGATGCGTTGTTCCTGATTGTTGATCAAGAGCACAATTGTATCTCCATCAGTAACCTTCACTACGCTCCCCTTGAGTGCGGGATCTGCAGCGCAGGAAACACAAAGAAATAGAAATACAAGCAGTAATACACTGCTGATCAGGTATTTGGAAGATTTCACTATCATCACTCGGATAACCTCCATCAGGCTGTTTTTCTTTATATAGTAGCGCTAAATTCTGTCAATAAAAAGAATTCTGTGGTTTTCAACAAGGATTTGAGGATTTAAGGATTTGAAGGATTCTATGGAAGAATGGACAATTTGGACGATATGGACTTGATGGACACACTTGGACTAATCCTTCAAGTCCTAAAATCCTCGTTAAAAGATCTGTGTAAATCATAATCATCAGCGTCATCTGCGTTCTATTATCAGGAAAATCAGGTTGATCAGGTCTTCAGAGTTCTATTATGCTAAAAATCCTGCAGATCCAGTCGATCCAGTCATCTGCGTTCTATTCGGTAGCTTGCCCAGCAAGCGACAGCAGCGCAGCACAAATCACCAAAATCCAGAGAGTTCTTGACAATAAACCCAGCCCCAGACAGAATTGGGCAGCAGAATAAAACGAATCAACAAGGATTGGACTATTATGGAAGAGACCCTGGTAACCATCGCTTCTTATGATAACGCCTTTGAGGCTGAACTGGCAAAGAATTTTCTGGCAAACAGCGGCATTGAAGCCTATCTGCAGAACGAGCGTATGATGGGGATATACCCCAGCATGGCTGCAGAGCTGTATTACATCAAGCTGCAGGTTTCGTCGTCTGATGAATCCGTTGCCAAGAGACTCCTGGAGGAATCCGACGATGCAGCCTTCACCGAAGAGATTCTGGCTCAGATGAATGCGCTTCTGGAAGGTCACTTCCTTCTGACCAGCGGTAAACATAGCTCCCGCTACATCGAAAAGATCAGAGTGCTGCAATCTCCCAAAGCTGCCTCCCTGCTCTGCAAGCGCTTGGCTAATCGTCTGGGTGAATATGAGATAGATGCTGTGGTAGGCCCGGCCTATGGTGGCATAGCCCTGGCTTTTGAGACGGCCAGACATCTGGGGATAGACTTTGTCTTCAGCCAGCGTAAAGAAGAGAAGATGACCATCCGTAGCGGCTTTGAACTTTCCAAGATCAAGAGAGTAGCTATCGTGGAAGATATCGTGACCACCGGCTCCAGTGTCTTTGAAGTGATAGAGTGCCTTAAAGATCTGGGAATTGAAACAGTAGTTGTTTCTTCACTTGTGGATAGAAGCGGTGGCAAGGTGGATTTTGGGGTTCCCTTCGAAGCCCTGCTGGTGTTGGACATCCCTGCCTGGGAAGCAGAGGATTGTGACCTCTGTAAAGATAGAATCCCTCTGGTCAAACCCGGCGCCAGCGATAAAGCCAAACCGCTCTCCAGTCTATGAAAATTCTCCTGATCTCCTCCGAAGCGAGATCCGCTCTGGCCATCAGGGATTTCTTCCGCTTTTATCAAACTGGAGGTGATTTCCTGTATCTTCACTTGAGTACGGAGCTGGACCCGCTGGACAATTCCACAAATGAAGCCTATGGACTCTTTTCTCACTATCAGGAGATCAAGCCACAATCCTCTGATTTAAATGGATATCTCAAGGACCCAGAGCTTGGTGCTATCGTCTATGCCGATCTGGAAGATAATCATGATCAAACCGCTCCCTGTATGCTTTACAGTTGCAGCTTCCTGAACCTATTGATCGGCCCGGTGACCAGTTCCGGCTGGATGAAGCTGGAAGGGATGAAACAGATACGCCTGAGCAATGAAACAGGGAATCCTGGGGATCAGAAGCTGGACCAGCTTTTGAAGCATCCTGAAGAAGAACAGCTACTCAGCACTACCAATCAGGATTTGGCAGATCTGATACTGGGGCTGGATCCACAGCTCTGCTCAATCTTCTATCCGGCAGAACCAATTCCATCCCTCAATCTAAACCTGAACGCTTTCAGTAGAGCTGAGATAAGCAAACGTCTTGGCACCGAGCTCTTTGTCCTGGAGCAGTATCTGCTCCGAGCTCAGCAGCGCGGCTCAGACGGCCTCTGCCTCCTGCGTTCCAGCCAACATCGTCGCACAGAATCTGTTTCCCAGGCCTATTCTTTCTTTGCTGCTCAGTACGATAGCTATATGTCTCACGTGGATTATGAAAGCTGGGCAAACAACGTTATCAAATGGCAGGCAAAACATAGCTCTAATAAGTGTAACAATATACTTGAGATCGCTTGTGGTACTGCCAATGTTTCCAGTATATTATGCTCTCGTGGTTATCAGGTTGAGGCCTGTGACCGTTCCCCCCAAATGCTGGAAGCAGCTTTCAAAAAGCCGGTTAAGCCCCTGCTCTTCAGGAGATCGATGACTGAAGAGCTGCCCAGGAGGGATTATGATCTGGTGATTTGCCTCTTTGATTCGATCAATTATCTGCAGAGCAGAACTGAGATAATGAAGCTGTTTGAGGCAGTCTATGAAGCTCTGGCTCCAGGTGGAATCTTTATCTTTGATATCTCTACCTTGTATAATAGCCTGGAGAATTTCGCCGATACTTTCAATCTTAGCGCAAGTGATCAGGGCTTCCTTCTGCATCAGGCAGAATACGATGAGTTTAGCCACAAA
>JAEZUG010000054.1 GCA_023421135.1 Candidatus Cloacimonadota bacterium
AAAACCTTGGTTTTCTTGCCTGGGGGTGATGGATCTTTGTTTGCTGTGAGCGTAAAACCATGCCAGTCGATGGGTTGCCACCCATCGCTTGCTGATGGTCGCCCCTTCAGGGCTTTCAGATCACGAACGATCCTTAGAGAGATTAGAGGCTTCGTCAACAGCCTGCGTCCCGCTGGGACTCGGGGGGGGGGTGCTTCGTGTTTCGTTGTGGGTCTATCTGAAATGCCGTCCCGATGGGACTCTGGGGATGTTGGCTTTGTCTCGGTGCAAATCTATCTGAAATGCCGTCCCGCGGGACTCTGGGGATATTGGCCTTGCCTTGGTGCAAATCTAACTAAAATGTCGTCCCGCTGGGACTCTGGGGGATGTTGGCCTTGTCTCGGGGCAAATCTATCTAAAATGTCGTCCCGATGGGACTCTGGGGTTTTCGGTAGGCTTTCCTAAGTGATGAGCAATTTCGCTTTTACTCACTCGGTTCGCTAAAGACATAGCGTGAGTCAAACTTGATATTGTACCTTTCCAATAGAGTTTCATATTCGCGGGAGAAGCTTAGGTTCAGATGGTGTTCCTCTTGCTTTAAGATGTAATTCCGCACTTGCTCCAAGCTGCTTTGAGAAACGGAAAACGCACCAAACCCCTTCTGCCAATTGAAGCTACCTACTACCCAGCCTTTCTCATTGATAAATCTGCTGGTGTTTGCCTTGAACTTTTGAGCAAATTCAGAGACAGATAAAATGGGACTCAAACCAATCAGCAGATGAATGTGATCTTCCATGCCGCCAATACACTGCAAAAAACAATTCAGATCTCTCACTACCCCAGCCGCATAGTCATATAGCTCTTGCTGTCTGGCACCGGAAATCAAGCGCATCCTGTGTTCGGAGGCAAATACATAATGTATGTAAATCTGGGTATAGGCGTTTGGCATCTGATACTCCTTACATTATCAATAACTATGCTCTCTCTGGATCCAGCACCATCCCAGAGTCCCAGCGGAACGGCATTTCAGATAGACTCGCAACGAAACGCAAAGCATCGCCCAGAGTCCCAGCGGGACGACATTTCAGATAGACTTACAACGAAACTCAAAACATCGCCATGAGTCCCAGCGGGACGACATTTCAGATAGACTTACAACGAAACTCAAAACATCGCCAGAGTCCCAGCGGGACGGCATTTTAGATAGATTTACAACAAACGCAAAACATCGCCATAGTCTCAGCGGGACGGCATTTCAGATAGCTAGCCACTCGCTGTTTCGGAGCATCGGAAGGAGTTTTGCCCAGCTAAACCAAAACATCATCGGATTACCCTAGATACCCGGAAACCAATATTGCTATTGCCATATGTTGCAGCAAATGAGTTCCTGTGGGAAACTGTATTACTGAGATCGTTACTACTCCAGCTGCCACCTCGAACCAGACGATTAGACCCGATATTAGCTCCATGCGGATCTGTCTGCGACCCACTGGGATAGCTCCCATATATGTCCCATACCCATTCCCACACGTTGCCACTCATATCAAACAGTCCCAGTTCATTAGCTTGTTTTGTACCTATAGAATGAGTCCCATAATCTGGATGACTTGTGCCATAAGATGCAGAATTGTTATAATACCAGGCCACATGGTCTAGAGTATTACTACCACTATAAGTATATCCATAGGAATTATTGCCTCCACGAGCAGCGAATTCCCATTCTGCCTCCGTTGTTAGACGAAAACCATTTGCGTTCCAGTTACAGTTGACGCTAGTATGGTTGAAGTATGCAGTATCCCACCCCAATGGCCAGTTATCAGGATTGGTGCCGTAAGTACTATAACTATAGCAAGGAGTGAAACCTTCCATCAAACTTAGTCTGTTACAATACTCAATAGCCTTGAACCAGGTTACCTGCTCCACGGGACGGGTGGGATTACCCGTAAACGTAGATGGATTAATTCCCATCACGACTTGGTATTCTGATTGGCTAATTTCGTACTTTGATATGTAGAATGATGAAATGGTAACACTAGAAGCACCATTAAAAAACGTGCCGCCTTGAACATAGCTCATCTCACTAATCGAAAAAATGGTATAAGTCGAAACAACTATTGAGCTAGGATTCCAGTTAGTCCTGAAGGCTCTGGTTCTCAAGGTCGTATGAGTACTTATGTCTATTCCAGAACTGTATATACTTGATGTTTCAGTCGGTTCCGTTCCATCTGTTGTATAGCGGATCGTTGCTCCAATAGTAGCACAGCTTATGGTCACATTCTGAGGGGCGGTATATGTGCCTCCCACAGGGCTAAAAACAGGATTCGCTACCAACATGTCATACCCTGCAGTTCGAACTTGACTCTCTAGCCAACCGGTTTTGAAGGCCATGGCTTTAATCGTGGTACTTGTAGCAACTTCAATTGGGGAGACGTACACAGGAGAGGACTCTGTGGGCTCACTACCATCAGTTGTGTAACGGATTGTGACTCCATCCATTTCACTGCTTATGCTCACTGATTGTGGGTTGTAATAGGTTCCACCCACGGGACTAAAACTTGGTATCGGCAATCTACCGATGTTATAGGCGGAAGTAGCCACCGGGCTATCATTCCATTCCAATCTCGTTGCGACAGCCTTGAGGGTAAAGCTTGTATTTCTGAGAATTATCGGCTCGGTATATGGTATTGTCGGAGCGCTGCCATCCACAGAATAGAAGATACTGGCTCCGGGGGTTGAGCAGAATATGCTTATGGATTGGCCATACTCATAAGCGCCTCCATCTGGGCTAAAGGTAGGTTTGGCAACCCGGTTTTTATCAGGCTTGGTAAAGAGATTGCAGGATGTTGTGATCATTAGTAAGATGGCAAGCAGGATGGATAAGCCAACAAATCTGGGGTTCATAAATCCTCCTATTGGACTGAAACTTTAGTTCTGCAAGAACTGAGTATTACTGATTATTTGTCAAGTAGTTTTTGCGTTGTTTGTTGTTTTGAGAGTGGAGGTGCTGCGGCAATGCTATCTGAAATGTCGTCCCGATGGGACTCTAGGGATGTTTGCTTTGTCTTGGTGTGGGTCTATCTGAAATGTCGTCCCGATGGGACTCGGGGCAACAATCATTAGTCTGTCTGGCTATCTGAAATGCCGTCCCGCCTGGGACTCGGGGCGTGTTTTGCATGTCTTGGTATGGGTCTATCTGAAATGCCATCCCGATGGGACTCGGGCTGTTGATAAAGTTTTGAGTATGACAAATGATGCTTGTGTAAGAGGACAACCCTGAAAGGGTTGGATCTGTAAGCCCGGGGTGAAGCGCAGCGAAACCCCGGGTCAATCGCATGATAGACAAGTTCTTGTGGTTTAATCCATCACCCCCAGGCAAGAAAACCTTGGTTTTCTTGCCTGGGGGTGATGGATCTTTGTTTGCTGTGAGCGTAAAACCATGCCAGTCGATGGGTTGCCACCCATCGCTTGCTGATGGTCGCCCCTTCAGGGCTTTCAGATTACTGCTGCACAAAATACGCCTGTAATAGCGTAATTCGTGGATACAATTCAACAGAAAGTGCACACATTTCCACAAACCTGCGATTTACTCAAGACAGGCAAATAGCTATAGAATTATACCGCATATAGTTACGATAGTGTTGAGATTTGGAACAAACTATGCCTATATATATAACTATAGTTCCGAATTCCGGTCCCCAAACCGGAGCCACAAGTATCCCCTGCTTGTGGTTTTGACCTCCTAAGTCAAACCCTGTGGACCCCTTCTTCGGAAGGGGTTTTTTTTATCCTTGTCTTCAGCAGATAAGCTGATGTTGTTTAGTAAACTATCGATGGAATGCAGATTACACAGATCGGGCAGATTATGCAGATTCATATCTTGGTAATTGACAGGATGGATATAGTGGACACTGTGGACGATATGGACACGCAATCCCTATCCTACTAATCTCAAAAAGACCATTGAAGAATTACCCGTTTTTCAGATAATGCCGCGTGAATCCGTCAAAGTACACCCATTGTTCTTCAAGGTTCACCTTATGTCATCCCTGGGGAGGAGGCTGTGTGAGAAGTCATAAACTTAACGAATAGTTCCGTAGGAACGTTATTTTAGATAGTAACTATGACTAGCAATAGCAGTTTTCCAGAGTTCCGTAGGAACGGCATTACAGATACATAATGCTCTCATTATCATTGTCTTAGCTTAGCTAAAATGTCGTCCCTACGGGACTTATCCTCCTTTGTATATCATCTACCAGACTACCTAAAATGTCGTTCCTACGGAACTGTCATTGCCGTATCCAGATTTTTCACACAGTCTCGGAGGCAGGAATGACGATAGGCAGAGCAGGGAGAAAAAACCTAATGCGCACCATGTTTTGCTGCTTGTGCTATGGTCTTTCAAAATATAAAATACTAAAAAAAAGAGAAATCCACTCCACCTCGTCCCTAATCCGACACCCATGTGACACCCATGTGACACCCATGTGACACCCATGTTTCTTCATGCGTGTCTAATGGGTATGAAATGCGTTTCCTCAGAGCGCTGGATTGGGGAGGGACGGCAGACCAACCAGTGACGCGAAGCAGCGCAGCCCTTGTCACTCGTTACTCGTCACTTGTCACTACCCCAAAGCGACAGGATGTCACTTCCACTATACAGAAAAAGGCGATCCTGGAGGATCGCCTTGATTATATTGAGTCTGTGGTAATTGTTAGGGCTGGGCTGTCACTTTGAAGAACTTCATGCCTTCAGCAGCGCCGCTCCAGGTATTGGTATTGACAGTTTCGATTGTGGTATAGGTGCCGTAGGGATCACTTGCGCCTTCCACAAGGTAGGTGCTAGCACCGTCAACTAAAGGCCAGTTCAGGCTGATGGTGTTGCCCGTGACACTGATGGTGACTACAGGTGTATCCAATTGACCGGCAGGATGATTGCTGAAATCTGCCAGGAAGCGGGGACTGATCTGCATGGTAGCATTATATTGACCCACCAGGCAGATGATATCCTGAGCAACGGTCGGAATAGCAGTGCTGCTATAATCTGTTGCGGGGAAGGTACGCATCACCAGGGTGGCAGTAGGATCGGTGACATTGATGTTCTCTGCACCGAGACCGAAGTTCACAGTGGTAGTATCGACCATCACATTCTCGATCTTGACCAGCTTGCCTTGATCGGCAGTTGTTAGGCTGACAAGGGTGCGGAGTTCCGGGACAATCACGTTTCCAGTGGAAGTGGCAGCAGCAGGATTGGCAACAGGCAAGAACTGCAGCATGCCATTATAGATATTCAGCCTACCTGCTATTCCAGTGATACCATCATAGAGGTTGTAGGCTGTGGTGATTACACCCGAGGCATCATCGATTAGAATAGCAGCAGTGGCATCCTGGATGTACTTTTGGTTACGGGTGCTCTGCTGGAAGGTGAGGATGGCTTCGCCGGTCAGTTGATACACTGTGGAACCTGTGGGCATAGCTCTGAGGGCAGCGATATTGGCTACTGCGACTGGGAAGCTGTAGTTTGCAATAGCGACAGCACTGGGAGCAAAGCCGATAGCATAGGCACGGGCTTTGACGGTTGAGGTGGCTGTCACTTGGAAAGGTGCTGTATATTGGCTAGAGGTCTCATCAGGCTCGCTGCCATCGGTGGTGTAACGAATTACAGAGCCGGGAGTAGGGGCAGTGATATTTACTTCTACGGGATTGTAGTAGAGGCCACTGGCAGGAGTGATCACGGGTGTGGCTGCAATTTCCATACCGGGGGCAAAGGTGTGGGAACCAAGATAGGTAGTAGTATCTTGGGGATAAACGTCCCATTCGGTGGCGAGAGTAGGGAATCCAGCAGTGGGATTAACTGAAATACCCTGAACTATGGTGGGTTTTCGCACTAGGGTTTTCTCTACTGTGCTGTAGCCTCCATCAGCAGTCCAAGCTGAACCGGGATCTTCACCAATCCGACCGAAGATATCGACAAACACATCCTGTTCTTCAACGACTTTTACTAAAGCAACTGCGTCGTCGCCACTGAAGTAAGTGACGGTTGAAGTAATATCGGCTTGAGCTTGGATAGAAGCGTTAGCGGTGGGATTGGCAATAACGTAAACATCACCGTGCTGCAGCATTGTGCCTGAAACGAAAATTAACAAATTGGTTGCTGATGGGGTTGAGGCTCCGTTTGAATAAAGATAGACTTTGTAGTTGCCAAGATCAACCGGTACGCCGGTTCCATTGAATATCTCAAGGGCTTTGTTGTTGCTGCTTCCCTCTAAGTACTCAGAGAAGAAGAGGTCTGTGGCATAGTTTCCGGGAGCAAGAGTAGCAGTTCCACTCACTGCAAGTTCGTAAGGACTGGCGTTTGTGGTAGTGTGAGTGATGTTTCCAGAGAAATCACCGGCTGTAACGGGGTTCATTCTCACCCAGATGGTACCGTTGAAGGTGGGAGCCAGGCTCAGGCTGCTGCTATAACCTTCGGTCTCGCTGGTGCTGATCTCGAAGGGAGCGTCAACTGTAAGCTCAAGATTGGCGGTGGCGTCTGTAGCGCTAAGTGTATAGCTCTGGGCTGCGGAAGGAGTTCCGGCTTCAGAACTGAAGGGGGTCAGATTGGCAGTGATATTCCAGGTGGTGGGAGCTACGATTGCTTCACCTGAGACTGCTACGTTCAAAGTAGTGGCATTGGGGCTGGCATTGGTGATGTTACCAGAGTATTCACCGCTGATGGAAGCTAGCATGCGAACATAAATGAGCCCGTTGAAAGAGCTGGGAACTTGGATTTGGGTGTCCCAACCTTCTGCTTCATCGTCTGATACCTGGAAGCCATTGGGAGCAGTTACAGTAATGCTGCCCTGCAGGTCTGTGCCATACAAAGTGTAGCTGCGAATTTCATCGGAAGGAGTGTTTTCGATAGCTACCAGCGGATCAAGCTCGTTTGTGCTGACGTACAATACTGGATCTTCAGGAGCTTCACCGCTCCACAAGAGAGCCCAGTCGTTGGTTACGCGGATGCCGTCGACTTTAACTGCAGCAGCATTTGATGAGCCCCCTTGTCTTAAGGCGACTGATCCGATTCCAGCAGGTTCAGTAGTAATGGCATCAGTAGAAGTCAGTATTGGGGAGGGCTCAGTTGCAGAAATGACAGGGTTGACCCAAAGATGAACCAAGTCATTGTTTGTTCCTTCTATGATATCATACTTTAGAACTAACAGGTATGTTGTGTCATACACGTAATCATAGCCTGTGGAAACTGCGGTTGAAATGCTACCGGCATTAGAAAGCCCGATTCTGAAATTGTTTGTGGCAGAATCCTTCTGAATAAAGACTCTGCCTCTGAATAATGATGTGCTCATGGGATTTGGTCCAAAGTGGTAGAAGTAGTCACCTCCTGTCTGAGCACTGGCGACATTGATCAAGAAAGCACTGTAAACCGATCCTGAAATCTGAGCATCAAAGGTTCTATTGACGTCTTGTCCGGAAGCAGCCAGAGCTACTTGGTTTCCGGCAGACATGGGATACCCCGCATAAGCTAAGTTACCCTCTGAAACGGAGACTGCAGGAGTAGCAGGGGTTCCGGTAATATTCCAACCATTATCTGTTAACGGCGTTCCGGCCGTGTACTCAAAGTTCTCTTCCAAGAATGTTGTGGGTCCTGCTGGATCTGTAACAGTGCCAGTTACGGCTTTTTCTTGTAGAACAAGCAGACTGGAGTGGATGATGTTTCCGTCATAGGTGCCGGCAGTGGTGCCGGTAAGGCGGACATACACAAGCCCGTTGTAGTTGTTGGCAAGGTTGAGAGTGGAACTCCAGGTGCTGTTATCAGTGGAAAGTTCATATCCGGCTGGAGGAGTGACTAGGATGGGATCAGTAAGGAACTGGCCTTCCACTGTGTAGGATTGGGAGGCGGAAGGTGATCCGGTGACAGCACTGAAGGCATTCAGGTTGCCAGTCAAAACAATTGCAGGGGTGGGATCTGTTACTGTGCCGCTGGCTGCGAGCGTTACTTCTGCGGCACCGGTGCTGTTGTGTGTAATGTTACCGCTGAAGGAACCTGCTGTGGTACCAGTGAGCCGGACATAGACTAAACCGTTGAAAGTAGAAGCAAGTGAAAGGCTGCCGGTCCAAGTGCTCTGATCTGTGGAAAGAACGAAGCCATCCGGAGCGACTACATTGATGTTTCCGGTCAGGTTGGAGCCGGAGAGAGTGTAGCTCTGGGCAGCGGAAGGAGTGCCTGTCCAAGCACTGAAGGGACTTAAGGAGCCTGAAATACTGATAATCGGGGTGGGTGCTCCGCCAGTATAGTCTGTAAGGGTAATGTCGTCGATGTTCATCCTTCTATTAGTAGTGCCAGTATTATCGACAAGCAGGATGCGAATTCTGACATTTCCAGTAACGTTCAATTCGGTGGAAAAGGTTTGGACAGTTTCAGTGGCGGTAAAGGACGAACCAGCTTGAGTCCATGAACTCCCTTGATTAGTGCTGTACTCAGCTTTCCATGCAACCTGGGCGTCAGTTCCGTAACGGCGATACTGAAAGGACAAGGTTCCAAGGCCGTTGGCTTTATCGGCGAGCATTGTCATTGATGAGTTTGCTTTCCCGCTGAATCTTGCTGATTTGGTGCCGTTATAGAACTCATTGCTTGCATTTCCAATCAGAGACTCTGTCATATTCCAATCCAATCCGGTTAGGTTGACAGTACCGGAAGCATAGGCTGTCTTGGTTTCGCCAGCTCCCTCAAAATTAACTATATACTGCGCGAAAGCTGCTCCTGAAGCCAAGAGCAATAGCAGTATAGCTATAAACGTCTTTCTCATAATTCCTCCTTGAGAAATCTAAATTACCATTAAGTAGTTATATACGTGTCAGCGCTAGAATCCTGCCACTTGCCATATCGGTCAAGTGAAATTCTCTTAACTGAATGTTCTTATCCGAGGGAGAGTAGAAAATATTCCAAAGCAGCCTGGAAGCCAGCTTTGGAGCTCTCCCAGCTCAGGCTCCGGGTATTTGTTCTTCGACCAGGATGGATTTGTGGCTTTTGGGCTTGGCTTTGAGGTTCATAAGGTTAGTCATGCCGGAAAAAACCAGTTGTCCTTCCCGTATCTCCAGGTCTGAATCGGCGGGGAAGGTGATGGTGCAGGAGCCGGGACCGGTCATCATGCCGATCATGCTGCCGCTTTCCCAATTGCCCTTTTCCAGCCAGGTGAGTTCTTCTGAATTGAAGCGGAAGCTGATCTTACCACGCTGGGTCTGGAGCTTGATCTGGTCTTCTTCCCAGATACATTCTTCATGGGGGCAGCGGATCTCCACCACATCCAGCCAGCTCTTTTTGATGTTGACCAGGACGGTATCCTGATTGCCACGGATGAAGTTTACTTTGCCTTCGATGGGGCTCACGATCTCATCCGGTTCAGGCCGGCTGATCTTATTCTGGGTGCGGTGATTGGCCATCACCCAAAGATACCATGCCACTCCAGCCAGAGTGATTGCCAGCAGTGGATAAAGCATGAAGCTGAGATTGCGAAGCCAGAACTGCAGCAGAATCCCCAAGGCTACAGTGAGGATGGGGAAGAGCTCCCGCCTGTATTGCTGCTTCTTCAGCTTTTGCAGGTGCTTAACCGGGTCTATCAGATATTCACTATCGTGCATAAGCTATTGAGCTCTGGTCCAGACGTCGGTTCTGCCAATCAGGGAAACACCCATGAAGCCTCTGAGGGCGAGGGTGTTGTTGTTGCGAAGCTCGGCTTTACAGGAATAAGTGTTACCGCTTTTGGGATCGTAAATACGGCCGCTGTCGAAGCGGTTACCTTCCTTGAATTGCAATCCGGTGAGGATCACGAGGCGCATCAGGGGACGGCTGCGGTGTTCGCGATTGGGGTTACGAACGTCCACTTTGGGGTTGCCGGCTTCATCATTGGGTTCTGCCAGCCAGACAATTCTGCCTTGATAGGCCCCGCTGGTGGTTTTCACAATCTCGATCTTGCTGCTGCGTTCACCATTGTACCAGGTGCCCAGGATGCGATCCGCATTCTGAGCTGAGAGCAGCAGAGGAAACCCTAGCATCAGGACAAGGGCAGTAATCATTATGACTTTCATAAGTACTCCTAAATCTTTTGCTTAGATGATATGGCATCTCCTGAGAATATAATCCACTTTGTCCAGATAGCGATTATAATCAAAGATGCCGGCCAGTTCTTCCGCACTGATCACGGTTGTGATGCGTGGCTCGTTTTGAAGCAGAGTCAGGAAGCTATCTCCGCTTTTCCAGCATTGCATGGCGCAAGCTTGCACCAGGGAGTAGGCTTCTTCGCGGCTGAGGCCGTGATTGGCCAGATGCAAAAGAACAGCCTGAGAAAAGGCGAGGCCGTTGGTGCGTTCCAGGTTCTTTTTCATGTTATCGGGATAGACCAGAAGGTTTGAGATCAGGTTCACGGTCTTATCCAACATATAATGCAAGAGGATGCAGCTATCGGGCAGAATGATGCGTTCCACCGAGGAGTGGCTGATATCGCGCTCGTGCCAGAGGGCATTGTTTTCCATGGCAGCGTGAGCATTGGAGCGCAGGAGCCGTGCCAGACCGCAAAGCTGCTCGCTCACGATGGGGTTACGCTTATGTGGCATGGCGGAGCTGCCTTTTTGCCCTTTGCCAAAGTTCTCTTCCGCTTCCAGCACTTCCGTGCGCTGCAGATGGCGTATCTCCAGGGCTATCTTTTCCAAAAGACTGCCGATTAGCGCCAGCACGGAGAGGAAAAAGGCAATGCGGTCACGCTGGATCACCTGGGTGGAGACGTTCACCGGCTGCAGATCAAGATGGCGGGAAGCGATCTCTTCCACTTCGGGGGAGAGATGGGCATAGTTTCCCACGGCTCCGGAAAGCTGGCAGATACTGACTGTAGCGATGGCATCCTTAAGCCGGGCGATATCGCGCTGGGCTTCATCGAACCAGAGGGCAAACTTCAGTCCGAAGGAAGTAGGCTCGGCGTGAATTCCGTGGCTGCGTCCCATGCAGATGGTGTGTTTGTACTCTTTGGCTTTGAGCTTGAGGGTCTCGGAAAGCTTGTAGAGCTCTGTGAGAATCAGTTCGCCGGCTTGTTTGAGCTGCAGACTGGTGGCTGTATCCAGCACGTCGCTGGAGGTCATGCCGTAATGGATATAGCGGGAGGAGGGGCCAACGTATTCTGCCACATTGGTGAGGAAAGCGATTACATCGTGCCGGGTGACGGCTTCGATCTCGTCGATGCGGTCGGCATTGAAATCTGCTTTGTCTATAATGTTCTGGTAGTCTTCATCCGGGATCATGCCCAGTTCGTGCATGGCTTTGCAGGCTGCCAGCTCGACATCCAGCCAGCATTCATAGCGGTATTCGGAGGTCCATATACGCTCCATTTCGGGGAGGCTGTAGCGCTTAATCATTTCTTTCCTATAAAATTAACCGGCACCAAGGCGCCGGTTATGAGTTTAAGGGTTATTGGCTGAGCTCTTCCAATTGCTGCTGGAAGAGACGTAATAAATCCATATTGGTGGGATTGGGGCGGGGTAGAGGCTCAAAGACCTGAGGTCCGTAGCTCATCCTATCCACCAGCAAGCTAAGGGCAATACCCCGGTCCAGCCGGAGATCAATCTGATCCGGTTCACCGGAACTATCATAACTAATGCTCATCTGCATGGCAGAACGTAGGTCTTTGACTTCCTGCACCTGTAAACGGGGACTGAAGCTCACCTGCACAGAGTCGTGCACCACCACTTTATTGCGGATGATCTCATCCTCGTATAGAGTAATAAGAGAGTCCAGCGAGCCCAGCATATCTCCGGGATTATCGGGAAGCATACCACTGGTAGCAAGCAGTTCAAGCTGAGGCATCATGGGAGATTCCAGAGCAAAGTAATCACCCACATAGACACTGACCAGCGGGGCTGCTCCAGCACCCAGGATGCCACCATCCAGGACGTCCAGACGCATCTGATTGCCATTCTTCTGAGCCAGGTAGTATTTGCGGAGTTCCAAGCCCATATAGTTGGCACGAACGATGCCTTCACTGCGGAAGCTTTCCCAGCGCGCCAGTTCTTCACGAAGCCGGCTAGCATCTGCGGAAAGACGGTTGCGGCTGCAGGCCGTCAGGCTCAGAATGGCAAGTATCACCAGAAGTATTAGCAGCTTTTTCACTTGGTTACTCCTTCCTTCTGCTTCTTCAGGATCAGGTAAAATCCTACGGCTGCAGCTATTACCATACTCAGAGAAAGAACCTGCCCGATGGACATAAAGCCCAGGATCATACCATAGTTCTCATAGAATTCCAGGGCGTCGGGCTCCCGGACAAATTCCACCAGAAAGCGGAAAAAACCGTAGCCACCGATAAAGGTCCAGAAGACCAAGCCTTCCTGCTTGATTTTCCCCAAAAGATACTGGCAAAGTCCAGCCAGGATTATACCTTCCAGAATGAGCTCATAAAGCTGAGATGGATGGCGCGGACTGGATCCTCCACCGGGGAAGATCATACCCCAGGGCAGATTTGTAACTCTGCCATAGAGTTCTCCGTTGATGAAGTTGCCCAGACGTCCCCAACCCAAGCCCATGGCCACCAGCGGTACAGCAGGGTCTGCCATGGCATAGAAGCTTTGCTTGTGTTTTCTGCAAAAGATCAGGCCGGCGATAATCACGCCCAAAGCACCGCCATGGAAAGACATACCTCCTTCCCAAACGGCAAAGATATATTGGGGATACTGCAGATAGTAGGGCAGATTGTAAAAGAGCACATAGCCCAGTCTGCCGCCAATGATCACACCCAGCATGATGGCGAAGAGGGCAGATTCATAGAGCTCTCTTCCCAGATTGATGTCACGTTTCTTCAGGTTATAGCGATATAGCAGGTAACCCAGAATGAAGCTGAGTACGTAGAAGAACCCATACCACCGGATCTGCAATTGCAGCCCGAAGAGGCTGAACTTGGCAATGTCCGGACTGAAGGCAGGAAACTGAAGTACAGCGGTGATCATACTTTAGTGAGTTGATCCAGAGTCTTCACCATCAGCTCAGCAGCTTCGTCTGCCGGTCCGGTGAATTTCTGGGTGATTTTATCGTGTTTGGGAGTGAAGATCTTCAGCACTTGAGTGGGAGAGCCATTGAGGCCTACTTCCTTTTCATTCAGCCCCAGATCATCACAGTTCCAGATCTTGAGCTCGGCTGCTTTGGCGTTCTTCTTGCCTCTGAGTGAAGGTAGACGGGGGCTATTGATCTCTTTTACCACAGAGACCAGGGCAGGAAGCTTCATCTGAACGCGGTCAAAGCCGTCTTCCATCAGGCGTTGCAGCACCATCTGGCAGTTTTCTATCTTTTCTATCTTGCGCACAAAACAAGTCTGAGGAATATGCAGATGAGCTGCAATTCCAGGACCCACCTGAGCAGTGTCTCCATCGATGGCTTGCTGACCGGTGAGGATCAGATCGACATCGCCCATTTTCCGGATGGCTGCAGCCAAAGTGAGGCTGGTGGCCCAGGTGTCTGCCCCGGCAAAGCGGCGGTCTGATAGCAATATCATATTATCTGCTCCCAAGGAGATCGCTTCACGCAGCACTGCTTCACACTGGCCGGGTCCCATCGAGATCACGGTCACGGTGCCACCGTGTTGTTCTTTGAGCCGGACGGCTTCTTCTATGGCATAGGTATCAAAGGGATTGAGGAAGCTTTCCACCCCTTCCCGGATCAGGGTATTAGTCACCGGATCGATCTTAATCTCAGTCGTATTTGGCACCTGTTTGATGCAAACCACCAGATTCATCAATTCCTCCTTAGGAATAAAACTCTTTTATGCTTTCGACCACAAAGTCCTGTTGCTCTTTGGTGAGATCGGGATGCACCGGGATGGAGAGCACCTGCTGAGCCAAGGCTTCAGAAGCAGGAAGATCTCCCTCTTTGTAGCCCAGGCTGCTGAAGCACTCCTGCAGATGCAGAGGTAGCGGATAATAGACAGCGCAGCCAATCTCTTTGGCTTGGAGATGCTTGAGCAGATCGTCCCGACGTTCGCAGATCAAAGTGTATTGATTGTAGATAGAAACAGCCTTGGGATCGATATAGGGAGTGATCACTCCATCCACATTCTCCAGAGCTTCATCATAATAAGCAGCATGCTTGCGACGTGCTTCGCTCCAGCCTTCCAGATGATCAAGTTTCACCAGAAGAACTGCAGCCTGCAGAGTATCCAAACGGCTGTTGAAACCCACCCACTTGTGGAAGTATTTGGGGTTCTCGCCATGCACCCGAAGCTGACGTAGCTTGGCAGCCAAATCGTCATCATTGGTGAGGCAAAGCCCGGCATCACCCATAGCGCCGAGGTTCTTGCTGGGGAAGAAGGAGAGCGTGCCAATATCGCCAAAGCTGCAGCTCATCTTGCCATCCCAGGTGCAGCCAATGCCCTGAGCGTTGTCCTCGATTACCTTCAGGTTATGCTTCTTGGCAATTGCCATGATGGCATCCATATCGGCAGATTGACCAAAGAGATGCACTGGCATGATCGCCTTGGTGCGGGGAGTGATCGCCGCTTCTATCTTGGCAGGATCGAGATTGAAGGTTTGCGGATCTATATCCACAAAGACCGGCTTGGCATGATTGCGCCAGATGGAACTGGCTGTGGCAAAGAAGGTAAAGGGTGTGGTGATGATCTCGTCGCCCTCTCCGATGCCCAAAGCCCGGACGGCCAGCACCAGTGCATCGGTTCCGGAAGCGCAGCCGATGGCATGCTTGATGCCCAGATATTGCTGCATCTTCTCTTCCAGTTCCTTCACCTGTTCACCCATGATATAGTGATGGGTGCTAAAAACCTTTTCAAATTGAGCCCGAATATCCTCCAAGAGAGGTGCATATTGTTCGTTGAGATCCAAAAGCTGGACTTTCATTTATACTCCTTTATTTACCCAGGGCATTTACGCCCACGAAAATTGTGATCAATTGTGTTGCAATGAGCAGAACGTCCTTGACGTCTGTCCAAAAATCCCGTTCCACTCTATCAGGAACAAAGACTGTATCTCCCGGCATCAGAGTGCGGTTTCTTTTGGGTTTGACCCAGTTTCCGGAATCCACTTCGATGATTCTGGTGCCACCCATTCTGGCACCTTGAGAAATTCCCCCGGCAGCAGCAATGTAATCCCGGTAATCTGCTCCCTCAACGTAGGGAACCAAGCCCGGGCTATGCACCTGACCACCCACCCAGACCATATTCATCGTCTCAGGGATGTAAATCAGGTCGTTATTGTGCAGCTCAGGCCCGCTTTGACTTCCTGCCCAAATGGCAGCAATATCAACAGCATAACGGCCTTTGATCTGCCGCAGCTTGGTTCGCAGATAGCTGTATTCCAGGCTGGTCATGCTGCTCAGGGTGAGGCTCTTAAGTCTCTCAAACTCTGCATCATAAGCCTCACTCATGGCTCTGTTCAGATAGATGGCACTGCTCAAATCTGCATTCTGTGTGGGGCCTCCGGCTAGCTGTAGCAGATCCCGCAGTCCCATACCCTCACTTATCAGATATTCTCCCGGGTTCTGCACCTGTCCCTGCACCTTCACCCTGCGCACAGAACTGATCCGTGAGTCTCCGGGGATTATGATGCGATCTCTGGCGTTGAGGCTTTGACCGGGGCTAATACTGCCTTCCTGCAAAACGTAACGTCCACTGAGGTCGTCGTATCTGAAGAGCTTGGCCCGGCTCAGCTCGGCTGCAGGATTGAGTCCACCCGCCAGTTGGATGAGAGTTTCCAGAGTATCACCGGATTTATACTGGTAATCTCCCGGAAAATACACTTCTCCAGAGATGGAAACTATCTGGCTGATTCCGGAAACGAAGATCAAATCTCCATCCCGAAGTAGCGGATTCTGGCTCAGATCGCCGGTGCGGTAAAACTTTAGCAGGTCATATTCTTGGCTTTGCCCCCCCCGGGTGAGGCGAATGCTGCGCAGACCTTTTCTGGGAACCGCACTGGAATCTGCGGGATTTTCCCAAGGTTTTGGGGTGATTGTGGCTGTGGCAACCGTGGAGGGATTGGCATCCTGAATCAAGGGACTGCCAGCCGCGACCAGCGCATCTGAAAGACGGTTGTGAACCGTGAGAGGATACTGCCCAGGCAGGTTCACGACTCCCGACACATTCACCATGATGGGAATGGCCTGCGGTCTCTCTACATTGGGTTGAGCTCCCAGCCAGCTCAACAGAACCAGCAGGGCAAGAATGAGCATAATGCTCTTATTTTTCATAGTATTGAATCATCCTGGTGATTATATCGTCCAGACACATCTTGGGCTCGTAATCGATGGATTCCTTGATCTTGGTAAGATCAGGCATGCGGTTCATCATGTCTTCAAAGCCCTCTTCAAAGGCATCTTCATACTTCATATATTCGATCTTGGACTTGCTCTGGCACATGGTGCGTACCTTGACTGCCAAGTCCTCAATGGAGATGGATTCGGTGGTGCCGACGTTGAAGATCTCGCCTTCGCAATTGGGGGAATTCATCAAGAGCACAAAGGCTTCCACCACGTCCGAGACATCTGCAAAACAGCGGGTTTGTTTGCCTGTGCCATAGACCACAATAGGTTGATCCAACAGCGCAGCTTTGATAAACTTGGGCAGCACCATGCCATATTGACCCATCTGACGGGGGCCGACTGTGTTGAAACAGCGCACAATCACCACCGGCAAACGCTTCTCGCGGAAGAAAGCCAGCGCCATAAACTCATCGATGGCTTTGGAGCAGCTATATCCCCAGCGGGAGATGTGAGTAGAGCCCAGAAGGCGGTCGTCCTGCTCGGCAAAGGGCACTTGCTCGCTCTTGCCATAGATCTCCGAAGTGGAGGTGATCAGCACCTTGGCTTTATATTTATTGGCCAGTTCCAGGATGTTATCGGTGCCCACGATATTGGTCTTGAGGGAGAGTAAGGGGTTTTCAATGATGTATTTAACGCCAACAGCAGCAGCCAGATGGAATATCTGATCCACTCCATTGATCAGCGATTCCAACAGCTCACGATTCAATATGCTACCAATGGTATAGCTGAAATTGGGGTGTTCTTTGAAGCTTTCAATATTCTCCAGCCTTCCGGTGGAAAGGTTGTCTATGATGCTTACCTTGTGTCCGTCTGCCAGCAGTCTTTCTGCCAGATGGGAACCGATGAATCCGGCTCCTCCGGTGATGAGTATCTTCATAAATTCTCCAGGAGAGCTCTGAGCCTAATGCTTCTGAATATCTGGTGCTTAGAACCGGAGCTCCAATCTTGCTTGAGCCAAGGAAACGATTCCTTCACTTCCAAATAACAGAATTTTTAGACTGCCTTTTTGTCAATGAAAAAGAGGCAGGGGCAGTCGCCGTGTCGCCCAAGGAACTCAAGTTGACCTGATCGACCTGATCAGCCTGATATAATACTCTGATCACCTGATCTGCCTGATCTGCTTGACGTAACAGAACTCAAGATGACGCAGATGATTAAGATTATATGGAGTTATCCCACAAACTAGTACAGATGAAAGAGCACAAACAGACAGGAATGTGCTCTAAGTGCTCAATCCTCCCAATCCTTAAATCCTGAATTCCTTGTGATGTGGACACTATCTCCCAGCTCCACACCAAGAGTCTTGTCACTTGTCACCCTTCACTTGTCACTCTCTAGTCACTACTTGAGCAGCGTAACTTTCCTCACACTGCGATGCTCATCCGCTTCCAAAACCAGCAGGTAGTTTCCGCTGGGCAGGCTCTGTCCCCGGCTGTCTGTGCCGTTCCAGACATAAGTATGAGTGCCGGCAGATTTGCTGCCTTGAACCAATCTTGAGATCATCTGGCCTCTCTGGTTGTAAACATAAAGCTTCACATCCGAGGAGCGTTCCAGACTGTAACTGATGGTCAGATCGGGATTGAAGGGATTGGGATAAGCTCGGTTCAAGCCGGTCTGCAAAGTGCCGGGCGTGGAAGGACTATCAAGGTAAGGCAGATCAGCCCGGATGGGACCGTGATATTGGTTTCCGCCGTCCAGATCAAGGCTTTGCAGCCAATAGTAATAGGTGGTTCCGGGCTGCACTGAACCGTCGTCAAAGTTGTAATAGCTGGTCTGAGAGCTATTGGTGGGTTCAATCAGCGAACTGATCAGGATTGCATCCTGCAAAATCTCAGTGGTGGAACGATAGATCAGATAACCGGTGAGCGCAGTTTCGCTTTGGCTGATCCAGCGCAGGCGTACTTTGTTACCGGGAGTCAGCACCATATCAAAGGCGGAAAGCTCCACCGGAAGAGTGTCATCGCTTTCCTTCCCGATTGCAAAATTCGCCCTGCTCTCCAGCTCAGAAACCTGCACCGTGATCCAACGCGGCTCCGAGGCAAGATCGTAAGCAAGGGTAGTAAGAGTGGTATTGCCTTTCACAACCACGGGACGTGACCCGCTCCAATCCAGATGTGCATCATCGGCTGCATCCCAATAGAAAGTAACTCGTTTAGAGCCCATCATTTGCCCGGTAATCCTCCAGCGCCGGCGGATCTGGCTCTGTTGCTGATTGCCGTTATCGGTCTGAGGACGGTAGTTGCGAATGGGATTGCCATTGGCTTCAAAGCTGTGATAGTAATAGCTGCTGTTGATGCCATCCACAAAGGATTCATCTCCATCGATCTGTACGTCTCCGGTGGCGGTTCCGGTGTTTACCACGACCGTTCCTTCCACCAGAATGGGGTTGCTAAAATTCACTCCGGCTTCGTTTTCCACTATCAGGTTGCCCACCACCACTCTGCCCTCAGGATCAACGGCAGGCTGAGTCTGAAAATTCTCCACCGCTTGGGGTACCTGGCCATTGAAGCCGTAATTGGCAGAACTATTGAAGTTGCGGATGGTAAGCTGAACGCTGCCATGATCCATGGAGGAACTGATTCCCTGAGGATGAGCAGTGTAGATGGTGGAGCCCGCTGTCATAGTGAAAACTCCGGCGCCGTAGTAATCTCTCTTGAGTTCGCTGGAACCAAAGTTCAAGGTGCTTCCGGGGGTGACTAACACTTCGTTGACTATATTGATATCTTGGCTCAAGGCGGTGCCGGCAGGATTGCTAAAGACTATTCCCAGAGCGGATGGCGGCATGGTGCTTCCGGTGATCTGAGCCTGGTCGCCGGTGAATTCAAAGTAGATCTTATCAAAAGTCTTGTTACCGCTTAGATTCAGGGAGCTATCCACTCCTCCGGGATTGGCGGTTTTCAAGCTGGCACCCCACCCGGCGTTGAAAGAACCATCTCCTGAGACTGTGCCCTGAGGGCCGAAACTCAGCCTTGAGCCGGAAAGCTGATTCAGCAGGAAGCCTGTATTGGTCTGCATTTGAGCGTTGTTCACAAAGCTGGAGCCAAACTCGGTAGTGAGAGAAGAACCTGTACCCAGGCCTTGAATCAGCCCATTATTGATCAATTCCGAGCCATAGGGAAGACGTAAAGTACCCAGAACCAATTCTGCCCCAGCATGAACTATGAGGCTGGTGCTGTTATTCATGTGAAGCTGACCGCTAAGCTCCATTCTGCCCATAAGCTCCAAGTCTGTTGTGGCAGAAATGTAATGCCGGATATAGACTGTTTGCTCGATCTGAGCCGGAGCTGGGGTGCCGGTGCTGATCCAGCCGGAGCCATCATAGCTTTCCCAGAGGTAGGGATCGTTCCAATTTCCGCCCCATTTGGTGCGGTAGTCTCCTGTATTGTATGCGAAGAGCCCGCCGGTCAGAAACAGAGCGGCAATGCTCAACATGATTAGCGTCATAACTCTCTTTTGAACGGACATTTATCTCCTCCATGGATTTATGATTTATTTAACAAAGAGCTTGTAAATATAATAAACAATCGAAGCTGTACGAGACCAGTTTTCCAAGTCTGCAAATCGCGTCAAGCCTCTTGTGGAAGACAAGCACACCTATCGTGTGGATAGGTTTCGACAATGCTCTCTAAGGGATTAAGTGAAACTGGCTTAATACTCTAAAGAAAAGCTAATTCATTCTGCCTGTTTACCAAGAAACAGGTATAGAACTGTGCTGTATGCACCTTCTGGAGTCAAAGATCCCGAGATGTTATAAGTACTCATTTTCTTACAGCACCCCAAGAAAACACTTGACTACAATCTGTGCTCAAACATGTTTGCACCATAAACTTGTTTAGGAGTTACTATGAAACAGGATCCTATCGAGATGGCAGAGCGTCAAATGCTCTGGGAAAGGAATTGTGGGGATGGTCTGGCCTTTATTAGTAATGGCTTGATGCTATGGCTCATCATCATCGCCGTATCTCAATCGTTTTTCTGGTATCTGGCCTGTCTGCCGTTGGCTTTAATTCATCACATTGTTCGTAAAAGATATGTGATCCCCCGCACAGGGCAGGCGCGCCTCAGGTACAAGCCCAACGCGGCAAATATGGTCTTCGGTGGTGTTTTGGGGATTGTGATTGCCCTGGTGATAATTCTGGTTGGCATGATGATGACCACTCTCCCGTACGAAAGCTCCTGGGCGAGCTTGTGGTTTGGTCTGTGTATCGCCTTTCTGGCGAGCAACTGGATGTGGCTAAGTTACAAAGGCTGGGATGGCAAGAGCAGCTATCTGATCTGGCAGAGGATTATTATCCTGGTTGCTTTGGTATCTCTATTCTGGCTGGAGCCCAATCAACTGACGCTGATCCTGCTCCTTGGATCCTATGGATTGTTCAATCTTATCTACGGTTCGGTGACCTTTGTAAGGTTCATCCACCAGAACCCGGTGCTGCCCAATGAGTAACGAACAAACTACTCCGGATAACGAGATCGATCGCCTGATCCACGAGCCTGCCCGGTTGAAGATTATGCTGGAGCTCAGTCTGGTTCTGGAAGCAGATTTCCGCTACCTGCTGTTCAAGACCAAGCTGTCCCGGGGGAATCTCTCGGTGCAATTGCAGAAACTGGAAGCCGCAGGCTATATTGAGATCAAGAAGCAATTTGTGAAGCGGGTGCCGCGCACAGTTGTCTGGATCACTTCTGATGGCAAAAAAGCCTTCCGTAAATACAAAGACCATCTGGTAGAGCTATTGTCCTAAATCATGTTAGAGAACTGCGTGTCGTCTCAGTTAGGGGTTAGAAGGGAGCGTGAAGCAGTTATCCGGGAAAAACATATACTAATAGCTGGTTTTTGCTTGACACTATTAATGTCACAATCAAATTTGCCCCTAGAGGTGCAAAATGAAGAGAATTGCTTTGCCGCTGTTACTGCTCTTGTGTTTCGGCTATCTGGCTGCCGAACTTGCCTGGCCGCAAGCCCTTGAGGTCTGCGCTTTTGACAATATTGACTATCGGGGAGAATCTGTTACAAGTTCTGATGGCTGTCATCTGCTATTCTGGGAACAGAGCATAAATGGAGCGCAGACAGATGTGTGCAGACTCTTTGATCATAACTATCAACCACTCTGGCAGCAAGCATTGCCCTTGAATCTTCCCTTTGGACAAGTTGCTACGGTGGCTACGGCAGATTCTGCTTTTGTGATCATGTTCTCCAATTACGGCATCAAAGCAATTAAGATCTCCCGCAGTGGAGAGATGCTTTGGGGTTCTGAGGGAGTCCAAATTACAAACATCTCCGCGACCGGGCCTTATGGGCGTATGGTGGCCGATCTGCAAGGCGGTATTTATGTGGCTTGGGGTGGATACAGCGACGATCCCCGGAACGCCACTATCCAACACTTGGATGCCTCGGGAAACTTCAGCATGCCAGAGTGTGGTGTTATCCTGGATAACAGCGTAACAGCTTCTATAGGGGATCTCATGATTTGCCCTGATAATAGTGTTCTGGTTGCCTGGTCACCGAATTATGGAGTTAGAATGACCCGGGTAAACAGTCTGGGGCAAACAATCTGGAACCAGCCCTTCAATACCACTACTACGGAAAGATATCCCAATGCGTACATCCGTGATCTTCCTGATCAGGCTTTTGCCTTGGCTGTAGGGCAGCGCACACAGGTGGATATATATAAGTTCGACTATTCAGGCACGGCTTTGTGGACGGAGCCTCAGCTTGCTCTGGGGGAGACCAGTATCGACTTATTAACGATTAAGGTAAAGCCTGCAATGGACGGATCTATCTTTGTCTTTGCAAGGGCCTGGAGCGGAACCTATCTGCAGAAAATGAGCAGCGAGGGGACGCAGGTCTATCCTGAGAACATATACCTTAACCAGTACCTGGATAACCTGAATGCCGTTGCGGACATCTTTCCTGATACTAATGGCGCTTGTGCAGTAGTAC
This sequence comes from Candidatus Cloacimonadota bacterium, assembly GCA_023421135.1. Taxonomy (GTDB): domain Bacteria; phylum Cloacimonadota; class Cloacimonadia; order Cloacimonadales; family Cloacimonadaceae; genus PHBP01. Next base: position 22,212 of record JAEZUG010000054.1, read on the forward strand.
TCTTGGATAGCAATAATAACGGCGATCGTGGTATCAGGGTTCTGAAGGTCAGTTCTGCAGGATCAGTTACAGTTTATCCCGGTACCAGCATCGGTTCTCAGAACTATTATCCCTCAGCTCATGCGGTGGGATCTGAGATTCATATTGAGTGGCAAACTGTAGGGTACGATGAGTGTGGTGTATACGTCCAGATCATGGACAGCCAGATGCAGTGCTTGCTGGGTGAAAACGGAGCGTCTTTGATTGTGGGTAGTTCAGGAGTTATCAATGGTTCGCCCAAGACTGCTGTAACGAATTATGGCTGTGCGGTGATGTGGCAACAGTCAATCCAGAATAACGCCAGATGGAATCTTTATTTACAGAGATACAACAACTGGGGGCAACCGCTGCAGGGAGCCCATGGATTGAAGCTCAACAGTCCCGGAACCCGCCTCTCGGGCGGAAACGTGATATACACCGACGGGTCTGATTTGATGATTATCTGGGGAGAAAATCTGGGGGATCTCTACTCTACCCGGATGCAAATTATAGATGCCAATGGCAATCTCCTGCTGGGAGAGTGGGGCGTTGAAATACCTAATAGTAGAGCTGGAACCGAAAACATGAGAGTCTCATTGTATCAGGGTGATTGGTATCTCACCAGGAGTTCCGGCGACAGGATTATGTGTCAGAAATTCAGGGGAACTGAGAATCTGTGGGGTGATGGCATCGAGCTCACTCAAGTTCATCCTGATCATCCGGGACCTATCAATGCTCACTTGTTTTCAATGCCATGGCTCCTTTGGACTGTGAATGGAACTATGATGTACAAGCGTATCGATACCGATGGCAACACGATGCCAGGCTTTCCCGCATATGGCTTGGAAGTGGTCGACCCGGTCGTGGAAGGCTATGGTCCACCCACTTACAAATTCGCAATTAGTGGAGATTATATCCATCTAAGGTTCCAGATGTTTCAACCTGGAGATGAGGGTATTGACATAGTTTATCACACTGTGATCGGAGCTCAGGGAAACTACCTCTTTGAACCGGTAATTTTTCCGGAATTCGTGACTACCCCCGTGTTCTTTTACAACAGTGATATTTATGTGGTCGCCTATAGTTATGGTGGTTATAGAGTTAGAAAATACGACGTCCTGGGCAATCTGCTTTTGAATAGTACCATAAACATCCCTGGCTACGGCAGTTATTGGCATAATCAGTGGCATTACATTCTTTCCAACGGCGAGCATTTGCTGTTGGCAAATTCCTATCAGGATGGCCTCATGACTCTGACCCATATGTATCTTTCAGAAGGTTTGAGCCTTCAAATTCCTACCGATACTCTTATCAGCGATGCAGGTGCTTTCAGTTATGTGGTCTCACGGAATGGTGATGAAGTCTGGGCTGCCTGGACTACTCCTTATGATACTAACTACTCTGGTAGTCTCAGCTTGCAAAGGATTGTGAGAGAAGGATTGGCCAGCCAGGATCCTGGGTTTCAGGCTCCTGCAAGGCCAGTCCTGACGAGCTCCAGCCCCAATCCTTTCAATCCCAGCACTACCATCAGCTTCAGCATTCCTCAGGACGGCAAGACGCGTCTGACGGTCTATGATATACGGGGCAGATTGATCAACGTACTCATGGATGGATCACTGCCGGCAGGAAAGCATAGTGTGGTCTGGGATGGTAAAGGCTCAGACGGACGGGACTCAGCTTCTGGGATCTATTTCCTGAAGCTGGATTCCATGGGAGAATCACACAGCCGCAAGATCACGTTGATGAAGTGAGCGGGTGCCGCGCACATTAGTTTTGGATGCCAGTGACGTTCCTGATGATACTTTCCGGGACATCTCCAGGCAAGCAACCATATAGAAAGACTACTGAATAACACGATAACATAAGTCTGAAAGGCAGGATTGACTATGAACTATCCTAAAACCCGCAAAGGCCATACGGTAGATGAATTCTTCGGTACAAAGGTGCCAGACCCCTATCGCTGGCTGGAAAATGACCACGATCCCGAAGTGGTGGCCTGGACCCAGACCCAGCAAGTCCTCACGGAATCCCTTTTAGCTCAGTATCCCCACCGTAAAGCCATTCTGGGACGGATGAAGGAGCTGGTGAACTACCCCCGCCAAACGGCTCCCATCAAATTTGGTGACTGGTATTACTATTATAAGAATGACGGTCTGCAGAATCAATGGGTAACCTACCGTAAGAAGCAGGACGGTCAGGAAGAGATGTTTCTGGATCCCAACACTCTTTCCCCGGATGGTACCACCACAGCCCATATGGCAGGCAATTCCAAGGACAACCGCTATTTCACCTATATGGTTTCTGCCTCCGGGTCCGATGCTGGTGAGCTGTGGACCATTGATACTCAAACAGGCGAGATTCTGCCCGATAAGTTGAAAGATATGCGGCACAGCGGAGCGTCCTGGTATAGGGATGGCTTCTTTTACAGCCGCTATTTGCCCAGGCAGGAAGGATGCGAGGGCGATCCAGGCCAAAATATATGGTACCACAAACTTGGCACTCCTCAGGAGGAAGACGTACTGTTCTATGAGGATACAGTCAATCCCAGACGTTTCCGGTGGTGCTCACTTTCGGACGATGAGAAGTACTTTTTTATCTCCGAAAGCCAGGATTCTCCCGGGAATCGCATTCTCTACCGTCCTGCGGATGATCCGAACGCGCCGTTCAGGGTATTGTTTGAGGGCTTTGAACACCAATACTACCTCCGCGATGCCTTTGAGGAGAATTACTTCTACCTCTTCACAAACAAAGATGCCCCCAACCGCCGTCTGGTGAAGTTCCATATTAGCCATCCTGAGGATGAACACTGGCAGGAAATCATTCCCCAGCGGGATTATCCCCTGGATACCGCTTTCCCGGCGAGTGGCAGGTTGATTGCGATCTTTACAAAGGATGTCTGCTCCCGGGTTGAATTGCTGGATACCGAAGGCAAGTTTTTGCGTGAGATAGAGATGCCGTACCAGGGCACTGCCGATCTCAGCTTCAATCTCAAGGAGGACGAGGAAGTATATTTCTATTTCAGTTCCTATGTGCGTCCCAACGAAATCTACAGCTATCACATCCCTTCCGATGATCTTTCTCACTACCACACAGATGCCGTGCCGGCAGACCTCAGTGCCATAGTTTCCGAACAGGTCTTCTATCCCTCCAAGGATGGCACTCTGATTCCCATGACCCTCATCCACCGCAATGATATTCTCCGGGATGGTAAAATTCCAGTGCTTCTCTATGGCTACGGCGGTTTCGATTCTACCCAGATGCCCTACTTTTCCGCGACCCGCCTGACTCTGCTGGAAAAAGGCTTCATCTATGCCGTGGCAAACCTCCGTGGAGGAGGAGAATACGGAAAACGCTGGCATGATGCCGGAAAGCTGCTTAACAAGCAAAACGTCTTCGACGATTTCATTGCTGCGGCGGAATACCTGATCCGGGAAGGCTACTCCAATCCGGAGCGTATTGCCATCAACGGCGGCTCCAATGGTGGCTTGCTGGTGGGCGCTTGTTTGGTGCAGCGTCCGGACTTGTTTAAAGCAGCAGTTCCAGCCATGGGCGTGCTGGATATGCTGCGCTTTCACAAGTTCACCTGCGGTTGGAACTGGATGGCAGATTATGGCAACCCGGATGAGGAGGAACACTTCCGCAACCTGCTGTCATATTCGCCTTTGCACAACGTGAAAGATGGAGTGCGCTATCCGGACACAATGATCCTGACTGCCGATCATGACGACCGAGTGGTACCCGGACATTCCTTCAAATTTGCTGCCACCATGCAGGAAAAAGCGCATCCCGATACCATGGTGCTGCTCTACACGCAGACATCTTCCGCCCATGGTCCCAGCAGCCTTGCTAAAAGCCTGGAATACAACGCGGATACCTTTTGCTTTGTGTGTATGTGTCTTGGGGTGCAGTAGCTGACGACCTTTACTGAGAACTTCAATATCAAGTGCTGAGCTGGGGATCAGCTTAATCTTTGGTCGTTGAAACTTACAATTACCCTGCGTATAGAATTAAGGCTACTCTGGATCGAGTAGCCTTAATCGTCTGTAAGAATGTATTATTTAGCTTCGACGCAATCCGGGGTCACTTCTTCGCATTCTGAGCAGGGTGAATTCTGCAAATCTGCTTTGTCTATGGCAATAACCTCGTTGTGTAAGGCTTTATCAAGCTTGGCGTTACTCATTGGAGCGTTGATGGTCTCTATGTTTAGCGAATAGGCAACGATTAAGCCGGCAAAAACAATGGAAACCATGCTCATCAGCTTTACAAGAATGTTTATACACGGGCCTGCTGTATCCTTGAATGGATCGCCCACAGTATCTCCAACTACAGTTGCTTTATGAGCTTCGGAACCCTTGCCGCCTGCGACTCCGGATTCTACATACTTCTTAGCATTGTCCCATGCTCCGCCAGAGTTATTCATCATCACTGCCAACACGAAGCCACATGCCAAAGCACCCACCAGGATACCAAGAACGCCTGATACTCCAAGTACCATACCCGTTATAATAGGGGTTAGAATACCTACCAAAGCCGGAGCCAGCATCTCTCTCTGTGCACCAACTGTGGATATCTTTACGCACCTTGCGTAGTCAGGCTTGCCGCTTCCATCCATAATGCCAGGAATCTCTTTGAATTGGCGGCGAACTTCTTTGACCATCTGGCCAGCAGCTCTGCCCACTGCCTTGATAGTAAGGGCGGAAAATACAAAGGCAACCATAGCACCGATGAAGATGCCAAGCAGGAACTTGGGGTTTAGCACGTTGATCTGGTAGAAATTGATAAAATCGGCAATGGAAGCTTTATCAAGGGCGATTTGCTCGCTCAACTTTGATCCATAATGGATGTTAAGGAACAACACCTTACCCGCTTTATCACCAATCAGGATTAGTCCGGCGCGCACCTCTTCGAGATAAGCAGCAAGTAAAGCCATGGCTGTAAGGGCTGCGCTCCCAATAGCAAAGCCTTTTCCAGTAGCGGCTGTGGTATTGCCCACGGAATCCAGGTTATCAGTCATTGTACGCACGTTCTCAGGCAGGTTACTCATTTGAGCATTACCGCCGGCATTATCGGCAATAGGGCCAAAGGCGTCCATGGCAAGCGTTACACCCAAGGTGGCCAACATGCCCACAGCACCGAAGCCAATGCCATATAACCCCATCTCTATTGAACTATAACCATGACTACAGATAAAGGCAGCCAGGATACCAATTACGATTGTAATCACGGGAGCAGCAGTGGATCGCATACCAACCGAGAAGCCTTCCAGGATAACTGTGGCAGGACCATACTCGGCTTGTTCGGCAATGCCTCTGGTACGCCGGTAACTATGTGAAGTGTCAAGCTCGGTAAACCTGCCAATAATAATACCTGCTGCCAAGCCAATAACCGTGGAGATAAACACCCCAAAATAGAAATCAGGCGGCAACAAAGCTTTGGTAATAAAGTAAGCTGCCACCGCAATAAGTAACGAACTGATATAAACACTCTTATTTAGAGCAAACATCAGTTCTTTTGGTCCTGCATTCTCTTTTGTGCTCACGAAGAAAACGCCAAGAATAGATAGAATTGCCCCAATCCCGGCAAGGATCATGGGGGCAGTAACAAAGTTAATTGCCCAGGCCGCATAAGCATCTCCCAAGATGCTCACAGCACCCATACCCAATGCAGCAGTCGCCAGGATTGAGCCTGCATAGGATTCATAGAGATCAGCACCCATGCCTGCCACATCACCAACATTGTCGCCAACGTTATCGGCAATGGTTGCTGGATTACGCGGGTCGTCTTCCGGAATGTTGGCTTCCACTTTGCCAACTAAATCAGCGCCAACATCTGCAGCTTTGGTGAATATGCCGCCACCCAAACGAGCGAACAAAGCCTGGGTTGATGCTCCCATGCCAAAGCTGAGCATTATCACTGTTATGCTGTGTAGTGGTACAGCAAACTTGTTTAGCAGATAGAACCAGAGAGAAATATCGATCAAGGCGAGCCCGACAACAGTTAAGCCCATCACAGCACCAGCACGGAAGGCAACCTTCAGGCCTTTATTCAAACTGATTGTGCAGGCTTGTGCAGTGCGATTGGATGCCAAGGTAGCCATATTCATACCCACATATCCAGCTAAACCACTGAAGAAGCCTCCGGTAAGAAACGCCCAGGGTACCAGCCAATGCAGAACTCCCAACCCCCAAACCATTATCTGGAACACAACAAAAGCTACTATAAAGAAGATGCCAACGCCTTTGTATTGCTGCTTCAGATAGGCAAACGCACCTTCCCGAACGTAACCCGCAATCTCTTGCATTCTTGCTGTGCCAGGATCATGTGCTTTTACTTGATAAAAGAAAACCATAGAAAATACTAAGGCCAGAACTGCACCGACGGGAGCTATGAACCATAATACTGGAATTGCAATCATACTATAACCTCTAACAATGTGGTAAACGGGAAGTTGAGAGACTTCAATCCCATTTTTATCGCTTTTAATAGGTTATGTATAAATTGTCAAATGATATATGCAAAGGTATGAGAGTATAGTGTACCCGATATATTATGATCATAATTCACCTTCAGCATTCAAGTAAACCCACAAATTTGTCACTCGTCACTCGTCACTCCCTGATACGACACGCATGAGACACCCATGTAAACTCATGCGTGTCACATGAGTATGAGATGCGTTTTTTATGGGTGCCCAACTAGGGAGTGAGTTAGTGATTTGAGACTAGAGAGAAAGTGTGGAGCTGGGAGGTGACTTTGTCGAGTGAACAGTGATCAGATAGGCAGTATGGAACTTGGAATACTAAAGCACCCGTAGGGGCAGATCTGTGTGTCTGCCCGTACCCTGGTCTGCCAATCTCCGAATTGGCAGAGGCTGCGGAGCTGCCTGCAGGAAAGGCTTCCGGCCTTTGTGCCAAATCGGAGTTTGGCGCACCAAATGCAATCGCTTCACCACTCCGCACTCACCCTCCATTAACTACTAACTATTCACTATTAACTTGAAGGGGCAGACACACAGGTCTGCCCCTATAGATAAGTCCTTTTGTCTCCCAGCTACAGGTCTAGAGTCTTGTTACTCGTCACTTGTCACTATTTAGATGCAGCTATGCTGATCATCTTGCCGGGAATCACGATCACTTTACGCACTGTGAGGCCTTCCAGGCTCTTTTGCACGTTTTCCAGAGCCAATGCTTCCTGCTTCAGAGTCTCTTCCGGAGTATCGGGAGCCAGCTCCAGTTTGCCACGCAGCTTGCCGTTGATCTGCACCACCCAGGTGATAGTTTCCTGCTGCAGGTAGCGCTCTTCATAACCCGGCAACCCACCTTCGTGCACCATGCCTTCAAAACCCAGCATCTGCCAGAGTTCTTCGGCGATGTGCGGGGCAAAGGGATAGAGCATCTGAGGGATGATGCCGCAGGCTTCGGCATAGACCGCCAGATCGGCATCCTTGAGTTCTTCCGGATTCTTGATCGCGATACAATGGTTCAGGTGCTCCATAATTGCTGCAATGGCAGTGTTATACTGCATACGATGCAGGGAGTCGTCCAGCCATTTCTTCACTGTAACGTGGGAACTGTGCAAGAGCGGACGCAAGTCGCTGGAGATATCCTCCAGCTCGGCATTTAGCTGCATACCGCGTTTCAACACGTCCAGATTGCTTTCAATCAAGCGCCAGATCCGGTTCAGGAACCGGAAGGAACCCATCAGGCCGTCGTCGCTCCATTCCACATCCTTTTCCGGAGGTGAGGAGAAGAGCATATAGACGCGCAGGGTATCGGCGCCAAAGCGATCTATAATATATTGAGGATCAACCATATTGCCTTTGGATTTGCTCATCTTGGCACCGTCTTTGAGCACCATTCCCTGTGTGAGCAGCCTGGCAAAGGGTTCGTCGCAATTCACCCAGCCCAGATCACGCATAAACTTATGGAAGAAGCGGGCATAGAGCAGGTGCATACAGGCATGCTCGATCCCGCCGATGTATTGATCCACCGGTAGCCAGTAATTGGCCTTCTGAGGATCAAAGGGCAGAGCTTCGTTCTTGGGATCGGTGTAGCGGGCAAAATACCAGGAGCTATCCACGAAGGTATCCATGGTATCGGTCTCGCGGCGGGCGGCTTTACCGCACTTGGGGCACTCGGTATTGACCCATTCAGGGACGGAAAGTAGAGGATTGGAGGTGGTTCTGCCCACTTGCACCTGTTCCGGCAGCATCACGGGAAGATCCTCATCCGGCACCAGCACTATGCCGCAATCGGGACAGTGGATCACCGGTATGGGATTGCCCCAATAGCGTTGGCGGGAGATGCCCCAGTCGCGCAGACGGTAGGTGACGGTGCGCTTGCCAAAGCCCTGTTCCTCGATCCAGAGCGAGATGGCTTCCTTGGCAGCGGTGCTTTCCAAGCCGTCGAAACTATCAGAATTGACCATAATTCCGGGCTCGGTGTAGGCTTCATTCATCTCATTCAGCACCAGTCTTTTATCCGGAGTCTGGATCACTATCTTCATGGGGATATCATACTTTTTGGCAAAGTCAAAATCGCGTTGATCGTGGGCAGGTACAGCCATCACTGCTCCTGTGCCGTAATCCATCAGCACGTAGTTCGTGATCCAGATCTGCACTTTGTCGCCATTGACGGGATTGATGCAGTATCTGCCACTGAAGATGCCTTCTTTGGTGGTTTCGGCGGCACTGCGGCTGATCTTGTCTTCATTTATTACCTTGTGGCAAAAGGCTTGCAGGGGGCTGTCCGGCGCTTCTGATTCCAGCCACTTGATCACCAGAGGATGCTCGGGCGGCAGAGCCATGAAGGTGACACCAAAGAGGGTGTCCGGCCGGGTGGTGAAGACCGGGATAAGTGCTTTAGAGTCTTCCAATTGGAAGTGAATCTCGGTGCCGGTACTCTTGCCAATCCAGTTCTTCTGCATGGTCATGACGCGTTCCGGCCATTCGATCACACCGCTGAAATCCAGCAGTTCCTCAGCATAATCCGTGATGCGGAAATACCACTGCTCCAGTTCTTTCTGGATCACTTGGCTGCCGCAACGCCAGCAAGCACCGTCTTCGACCTGTTCGTTGGCCAGCACGGTCTGACAATCGTCACACCAGTTCTGGAAGGACTTCTTGCGGTAAACCAGGCCTTTTTCATAGAAGCGCTTGAAGATATACTGTCCCCAGTGATAATACTCCGGGCGGCAGGTGCTCTGCTCGCGCTCCCAATCAAAGCCGAAGCCCATGATGTTGAACTGCTTGCGCATGATGGCAATATTGTCTTCCGTGGTGAAGCGGGGGTGGGAATTGTGTTGAATGGCAAAGTTTTCCGCCGGCATGCCGAAGGCATCATAGCCCATAGGCTGCATCACGTTGTATCCTTCCATAAGTTTTAGTCGGGAGATGGCGTCGCCGATAGAGTAGTTTGAGGCATGTCCGCAATGCAGTGCTCCCGAGGGGTAGGGGAACATTGATAGCACGTAGTACTTCGGCTTGGATGAGTTCTCAGTGGCGTTGGCAAGACGCTGTTCTTTCCAGATCTCCTGCCATTTTCGCTCGACGTCTTTGAAAGGATATTCCATTATTTACTCCAATAGCCCAGCCATCCGGCTAAGGCGCAAGATTTCATTAACTTGCACTGATTTAGCATCTGGACTATTTGTCAAGAGGCAAATCCATGTCCTCCTGCTATGTTTCCGGATTTCCACAGAATCAATTTCTTAGCTCCAGATTGAGCAAACTTGCTCTTGACATTCAACTTAGACTGCTACAATGGAACCTAAAGTATTACATTCTGCTTTACAACAAATAATAGAATACAGGAGCTTATTATGAGAAGAAGCCTGCTTATTTTGTCTTTTCTGGTGCTGTGGATAAGCCTTGCTAATGGGGCTTTGGTGATCAATTCGGATATCACTACGGACACGACCCTATTGATGTCCAACAATCCTCATCAAATCCGGGGAAACATCCGGGTGCTGGATGGAGTTACTCTCACGGTTCAGCCGGGAGTGAATATCTTCTTTGAGAATGGCTCCAGCCTCACGATTGAAGGCCAGATCAGTGCCATGGGCAGCTCTGAACAGCCTATTCAATTCACCTCCCTTGAATGGCAAAATTTCTACACCCGCCTCAACCTCAGTCACGCCGAGGGGAGCACTTTTTTTCACTGCTCCATCGGACGTTCGGACGACAATACCGCTCTGCTGAAGATTGAGTATTCCGGCACTATCAACCTGATAGATTGCAATCTGGGCAGCAGCAGCGGTCACGGTATCTACATCAATAACTCCACTGTCAATATTGACGATTGCCACATTGGAAACGTCGGGAACCACGGTGTTTACATCGGCAGCTCAAGTGCGGGCAGTAGCGTAGTCTCCATTCAAGGCCTCACGGTGGATGGCTGCAACTCCGGCGTCTATATACCCAGTTATCACTTTCCCGCAATGACTTGGGCTGGTCTTCATATCTATAACAGCAGATCATATCCCCTGTATGCCGGAATGGCTCAATACCACGTTCTGGGCAGCGTCTTTGTGAGTGACGTCAACCCCCGGATGCTCGCCATTTGGGATTCAAACGTTTACGGCAACTACACTCTACAGAGCTTTGGCGTGCCATATTATCTTGTGAACGCTGTCACTATTGGAAATGGCTACACACTTACTTTGGAGCCCGGAGTAGGCTTGCGTTTCCCGGAGTATGGCATCTTGAGTTTTGGTGGTAACTCCACTCTCAACGCAGTGGGAACGGAAGCACTGCCGATCACCTTCTATTCTGCCGGAGCCCACAACTGGAAGTGTATCAACCTGGAAAGCGGTTGCAATGCAAGCTTGGACTGGTGTGATTTCAATCACTGTGGTTATCCTCAATATGGCTATCCAGAACCCGCTATCCGAGGCACCAATATCAACTCTCTGAGCATTTCCAACACCACTATCCCGGGTGGAACGACCGATGGTATCTATCTCACCGGCTCAAATACGGGAACGCTCACCCTGAATAACGTGAGTATCGAAGACTGCCCCGGAACTGGGCTCTTTATCCTGAATAACTCACTCAGTCTGGAATACCAGAACCTCTCAATCTCGGATTGCGGAAGACCCCTTGCCATCCCGGGAAATCTGCTGAACTTCCTGGATGAAGCCATCACGCTGGAAGGAAATACCGATACCCGCTTCTTTGTGCACAACAACGGCTATCTCTACCGGGACACCACCATTCGAAACTGGGACTATCCCTACTGCGTGGAAAACATCGATATAAATGTGAACTACGCCAATCTGGTGATCGAGCCGGGCACTGAGATTCAATTCGGATATTCTTTTGGGTTCTACGTTAATGGAACGATTAGTGCAGTGGGAACAGCCGAAGAACCCATCCTTTTCACCCGCCATCAGGGCGCAACTCAGAATTGGAGAGGCTTTTACTTAGGTGGAGGCACCAGCAATGCTCACTTTGACCATTGTGTCCTGGAGCACTGCGCCAGCAGCAACCAGTATGGCCATATCCAGGATGCCTTCACAATCTACAGGGCAGATACTGTGCTGATCGAAAACTCTCAGATCAGCGATGCTTATTGCCGGGGGATCTTCATCGAAAGCAGCGATAGCAACAATGATGATATCACGATCAGAAACGTCTCCATCACCGGCTGCGGCATGGATGGAGTGTATCAGCAGGCCACAGACTACAACCTCACAATCGATGGCCTCAGCATCTCCGGCTGCAATTCCTACCCCTTAAGTTATTCTGCCAATTGGGCGCATCAGGTGCAAAACCTCACTCTCACGGGAAATACTCACAATCTTATCCGCTTTGTCAATGGCGGTTACCTCGCCAGCCAGACTCTCACCAATCACGGCTATCCCTATCTGGTGAGCGGGGCTGTTCTGTGCGTTCATTATACCAATGTCACACTTCAGCCCGGAACAGTGTTCTACCTGGAGAACGAACGCAGCATCGAGGTCTATGGAAGTTTGACTGCAATCGGCACCGAGACAGAGCCGATCATCTTCACCCGCATGCCCGGAAGCACGGGTTATTGGCAAAATATCCTACTCAGAAATGGCAGCAGTTCCACCTTCCGTCACTGCCAATTCAGTTACGGAGGCATGACCAGTCCATACGGATATGATACCGCCTTGATTCAGAATTCCGGTGCCACCAGCGTGATAATGGAAGATTGCCAGATATTGAGCGTTCAGGCTCAGGGCATAGCCTGTTCAGAGATCGGCACCGGAGACAGCATGCAGATCAACCGCGTGCTGATCGATGGCTGCGGCACAGATGGCTTCTGGTGCAACGACAGCGATTTGACTCTGAGCCTCAATAATCTCACCATCCAGAACTGTGGCAGAAACCCCATCTCCATCCTTCCCCAGCAGGCGAGTTCTCTGCAAGCACTGACTCTCACTAATAATACAAACAATAACATCCGCCTCTTTGGCTACAATGGCATCTACGGACAGCTTCACTTTGCCAATCTCGGCTACATCTACCGCTGTGAAGAAGGCATCTCCGGAAATAGTGGTTCCAGCATCAGCTTCGCCCCCGGTTGCATGTTCTGGATAGCAGACAACCGCTATCTGGATTTCAATGGAGCAGTGAGCGCTATCGGCACCGCGGAGCAGCCCATCACCTTCACCCGCTATCCCTCCAGCACAAACAATTGGATCGGCATCCGTCTCTACGGATCCAGTTGGGATGCCGATTTTGCCTGGTGCCATATCCTCTATGCTGGAGCACAGGAGACCTATGGAAACAGACGAGCTATCCTCAATAACGGTGCTTCCAACGTCTCAATCAGCAATTGCCTGATCCAGAATAGCTTTGGAGACGGCTTTGTGTGCGCCGAAATCCAAAGCTCGGACGTGCAGAGCATAGCCAATCTGAGCATAACCGACGCTGCGGCTGTAGCTTTTGTCTGCAATGTGAACTACCATGACCTCACGGTTAATGGCCTGGAGATCAATAGTTGCGGCAGCTACCCCATATATTCCAATGTGGAACTGCTGGACAGATTCACTGGAGTGCAGATCACGAACCCCGGCACTCCCTATATCGGCCTGGGAATGACTACTCTGTATCATAGCTCCACCTGGCCAAACTTCGGCCTGCCCTACAGAACTGCCGGAACTATTACCGTTTACGACTGGCAGACACTCACTCTGGTGGCCGGCACTGAGATTGTCTTTGATGACTATGTGTTGTATCAAAACAGCCCCAGCCTGATGATCCATGGTGCCTTGAACGTGCAGGGATCCATGGATCATCCCGTGACTCTGAGAGGCGTTAATCCTGAAAGTCCCAGCACCTGGCTGGGCCTGAGAATCTACAATCCGGATGCGATCTGCAACCTGAACTATCTCACTATCCTCAACGCCGGACTGGACGAGAATCACACTCCCAACGAGGAATTTACCTCGCTATACATAAACAATGGAACCGTGAACCTCACCGGCTGCCGGATAGCACTCAGTAACCACAACCTTCTGAAGCTGGAAAGTAATAACACCACAACTCTCACAGGCTGCCAGCTCGATAGTGCGGGAGGCGGAATCATCCAAAATGCTGGAACGTTGAACCTAGTCAACAACACTATCACTGCCATCTCAGGCACTGGAATCTACCACGCCGGTGGAACCCTGAACTTTGGCAGCAGTCCCGCACAATGGAACCGGATCTATGGCAATAATCTGAATTTGAGAAACAACACAATGCAGAGCAAAACGGCTCCCTACGTCTATTGGGGAAGCATCGATCCTGCTGTTATCGATGGCACAATTTATGATGATGAGGAAGGCACCGGCTTGGTGAACTTTGAGCCCTGGTATGATGAAGCCTGCCTGAACCTTTATAGCTACACCCTGGACACACCTCAGAATCCTGTGCTGGAATTGGTCTCGGACACACTACTGCAATTTAGCTGGTCAGCAGTAACCGGAGCCGATCACTATCGGGTGCTGGTCTCCACAGATCCCTATGCTGTAGATTGGAGTATCCTGGCCGATAATATCGAAGGCTGCCTGCATGAGATCAGCCTGAATCCAGGAGAAGCTATCCGCTTCTACAGAGTGATGGCAGTGAGATAGTGGAAGCGACTCTTGTCGCTTTTGGGGAGTGACGAGTGACAAGTGACCAGTGACCAGTGACAAGTGACAAGTGACAAGAGCTGTGCTGCTTCGCTTTGTAGAGGCGATCGCCGTACCGCCTTAACTTAACTGGTCTGCCACTTCACACCAAAGCGGAAAAGAGCCCTGAAGGGGCGATGATCTGATAGCGACGGGCGGCAGCCCATCGACCTGGAGCCACACATCGGAAAAAAGCCCTGAAGGGGCGTTATCTATCAAAACACACATGACAATGGGCCATATGGACTCATCACTGGTCATCTTTTCCGGGCAGACACACAGATCTGCCCCTACATTTCACGGTCTCTGTCGCTTATTCTGCACGCATTACAAACCCATTTCATACCCATAAGACACGCATGAAGAAACATGGGTGTCGAAAAAGTGAGAAGTGAGATGTTAGGAGTTAGAAGTTAGCTTTTTCCGCATTGCCACACGGTTATCGGGGTTCAGGCCTCTGGCTGCTTCTTCTTTGAGAATCTCAGCCAGAAAGGCTGGCAATTCTGCTGATATGATCCGGGTAAAGCCTTTCTTCTTGTACCAGGGAGCGTTCCAGGGAAGATGGCTGAAGGTTGTGAGAGACACGCCAACAAGACCTCGCTCTATGGCTATATCTATCACTTTGTTCAATAACAACGATCCAATCCCTTTGTGCTGCATCCGGGAGGCCACATCTATTTCCAGCAAATGCAGGTAGTTTTCGATAACGGCGCAGGCGGCAAATCCGATGGGAGTATCCCCGTTTTCAATTGCCACCAGTAGAAGCCCTTGCTTCAGGGCAGTTCTGAGTATGTCCAGGGGCATCGATTCAGCTCTGAGCGGCTCCGGAAGGTCTTCAAGGGGACAAATAGTGGCTGCATCCAGCTCAATTCCGCGCAGGAAGTGAAGGTGATCTTCTCTTGCAAGTACAACTTCTGTCATATCCGATTCCAAATATCCTCTTTGATTCAGGGATGATGCGTGAGTTGTCAATTCCTATACTCTCAGGTTTTGTGTCAAGGAGGAACCGGGAAAGTGGAAGTATCTCCAGATACAGGATTGCGGGGCTTGGGGCTAGTGGGTATTTATCCTTGATGGGTGTAACGCCTTGCCAAACTGGGGTTTACCACCACCGGCTATCAGATGTATCCCTTTCAGGGTTCACTCCTAGGCACAATCTGTAGTATGATTATTGGCTTTTTCAACTACCTGTGCTCCTCCAGAGCTTCACGCCATGCCTCTCCAATCCCTAATCCCTAGTCCCTAATCCCTATTCACTCTCTTGTCACTCGTCACTCGTCACTTGTCACTAAAAAAGTCTCTTGACAGATAGCCCCGCTTCAAAAAGGATGCAACTTCAAGATAATTCCCAAAGGAGAAAAGATGTACGCCATCGTGGAAATTAAAGGATTTCAGTTCAGGGCTGAAAAAAACGCAGTGCTTCGCGTTCCCTTGCTGAATACGGCGGAAGCTGGTCAAGCTCTCGAGTTTGACAGGGTCTTGCTCGTTCGTAAAGACGATCAGATCATGGTTGGCACCCCCGTAGTCGAAGGCGCTAAAGTTATGGCCAATGTGGTCGAACACGGTAAAGGCAAGAAACTGGTGATATTCCATTCCAAGAAGAGGAAAGGCTACCGGGTGAAGAAAGGTTACCGTGAGCAATTTACAAATATTATCGTGACTGATATTCAGGCATAAGAGAGGATTATAATGGCACACAAGAAAGCTGGTGGTAGTAGTCGTAATGGACGGGATAGCAATCCTAAATACCGCGGCGTGAAAAAATACGGTTCAGAAGCCGTTATCGCCGGAAATATCATCGTACGTCAGAAAGGCACTCGGATTCATGCTGCCGACAACGTTGGCATGGGCCGTGATTTCACCCTGTTCAGTCTGGTCGATGGACACGTAAAGTTCGTCACCAAGCAGGGCGGAAAGAAATACGTCTCTGTCGTTCCCTCAGAAGATTAAGTTCCGGACCTCCGGGACAGTTATAAAGAACCCGTCCGTGCTTCGCGGATGGGTTTTTTCATTTTTGGGGCTATTTTATGCAGTAAGAGCAGGAGACGGGAGTATGATACAGAGTCTTAGCGGGTTTAATACTAATAGGATTAAATATTGCATAAGGCAAAGGAACCAGACTCAACGTACCGTCAAATGGTGTTCCGGGAGGAATTATGAACAGTGAGAAACTAGTGCAATTGGCGATGAATGATAATGGATTTATCTTTGATCCCAGCTCTGGCTACAGTTACACGAGCAATGAAACCGGTCTTCTCATTCTAAAAGCCCTACAGATGGGCAAGAGTGAAGCGGATATCATCGCCGAACTGGTTGAGCTCTATGAGGTCAGCGAAGATCAGGTGCACAGCGATATGGAGCATTACTACAGGATGCTGGAAGCATTGAAGTTGGTGCAGACAGATGAATAATCCGGATCTTTCCAGCCTTGATATAACTATAGCCGTTACCGGTCTCAAAACAGGAGACAACCCTCAGCCGGGCGTTGCAGTGATCCGCAGTATCCGCGCCGCGGGATTTAAGGGCAAAATCATCGGTTTGGTCTATGACTCCATGGAATCAGGGATTTATGTGGAGGGTTTGGCAGACGAAATTTACCAAATGCCCTATCCTTCTGCCGGGGGCGAGGCTTTTATGAGCCGCATGCATTACATCACAGAGCGGAGCAAGATAGATGTGGTGATCCCCACTCTGGATGCAGAAGTGATCCTCTACATCCGTTTGCAGGAAGAGCTGCTGGCGCTGGGCATCAGGACTTTTCTGCCCACGGAGTCTTGTTTCTTACTGCGCGATAAAACCAAGCTTGCCACTTTCTTTCCGCCCAAAGGCATTACAGTGCCGGAAACAGACCTGATCAGCGATGTCTCTCAGGTGATTGCCAGCCGGGAGCAATTCCCTCTCATGATCAAAGGCAGATACTACGAAGCTTTCAAAGCGCATAATGTGGATGAAGGCATCAAATACTTTTACGATATCCAGTCCCGCTGGGGACTTCCCATCATCCTGCAAAAGCTGGTTCCCGGAGATGAATACAACATCGTGATCGTGGGTTCCGGAGATGGCGGTATCCTGGGCATGGTGGCACAGAAGAAGCTGGTGATCACCGATAAAGGCAAGGGCTTTGGCGGCGTGGTGGTCAAAAATGCCGAGCTGGAAGAATTTGCCCGCAAGGTGATTGGCATCCTGAAATGGCAGGGACCCTGTGAACTGGAAGTGATGCGTGGATACGACGGAGTTTATTATCTGATCGAGATCAATCCCCGCTTTCCCGCTTGGGTCAGACTGGCCGAAGGTGCGGGACAAAACCAGCCCGCAGCAGTAGTTTTGAAAGCTTTGGGACAAGAGGTTCAGCCTCTTCCGGAGCCCAAGCACGGCACGATGTTCATCCGGCATGCGGAAGACGTGATGGCGGATATCTCCACCATGGGCGAAATCTCGGCTCGCAGTGAATTGATAAGAAGGTAAATATGAAAAAGACATATATCGCTCCCAATATCGAGCGTAACAGCGCCGGGAATATGAACAAATACGGCGCCAAGAGCGTGGTTCGTTATCAGGACAAGATCGAAGGCATTGCGATCAAGAGTTTGGTGGAGTCTTTTGGCTCTCCGCTAATCGTGCTCTCTGAAACTCAGATTCGCAAGCGGTATCGCCGTTTGCAGGAAAGCATGCACAAGCAGTATCCCAAGGTGCAACAAGCCTGGAGCTATAAGACCAATTATCTGGGTGCTGTCTGCAATATCTTCCATCAGGAAGGTTCATTGGCAGAGGTGGTTTCCGGCATGGAATACCAGATGGCTCGCAGGCTGGGCATTCCGGGCAAAGATATCATCTTCAACGGACCCGGTAAACGTGCCGAAGAACTACGGTTGGCAATTGAAGAGGGAGCCAGAATCCACATCGATCATCTGGATGAGCTTTATCTGGTGGAAAAGCTGGCGCAGGAACTGGATATAATCCCCAGTGTTGCTATCCGCGTCAATATGGACACGGGGATCTATCCCCAGTGGAGCAGATTTGGTTTCAACTATGAGAATGGGGAAGCCTATCGTGCCGTGCAGCGGCTCGTTAGTGGCAAAGCCATGCGTCTGGTGGGCTTGCATACTCACATTGGCACCTTTATTCTCGATGCTCATGCCTATTACTATGCAGCTAAGGCTCTTTTGGATCTGGCTCAGAAGCTGAAAGACAAGCTGGACGTGGTGGTGGATTACATCGATCTGGGGGGCGGTTTTGCTTCTCAGAACACCCTGCACGAGCAGTACACTCCGGGAGAGTTTTCCTCTCCGGGCTTCGATCAATATGCTGATGCCATCGGCATTGCTTTCAATGAATCAGACTTTGTGAGCCATCATCAGCCCACATTGATCCTGGAAACGGGACGGGCTCTCATCGACGAAGCAGGATACCTGATCAGCTCAGTGCTGGGCAAGAAGAATCTGCCCACCGGAGAACGGGCGGTGATCCTCGATGCTGGAGTCAATACCACTATCACGGCTTGGTGGTACAAGCTCAAGCTCAGTCCCACCCGCAGCTTTCCCGGTGCCTATCAGAACACCATCTTTTATGGCCCGCTCTGCATGAATATCGATATCATCCGTTCTGCAGTTCCGTTCCCCGATCTCTTTGTGGGGGAACAGGTTCTGATCAGTCCGGTGGGTGCTTATAATAATACCCAGTGGATGCAATTTATCGAGTATCGTCCCCGGGTGATCTTGATAAGTGAGACCGGAAATCCGGAAGTGATCCGTGAGAAAGAGGATCTTAGCGACGTTATCTCCAGGGAATATATACCGGAGCACTTGAGACAGATCTGATGAGTTCACTCTTTGGCCGTGGTCTGAAGTCTTTTCTGAAAGCTATTCCGCATAGCTATTCCACGGCTATGTTCTCTGATAGCCGGGTGATTGGGCTGGTGCTGCTGGCTGTGACCATGGTTTCGCCCTATGTGGGTCTGGCAGGGTTGTTTTCCTTGCTGATAGCGCTGGTATTCTCCCGGCTCCTGGGCTTTGAAGCCTGGGATTCTGAGAGTGGAGTGCTGAGTTTCAACAGCCTCCTGATCGGGCTTACCATTGGTTATTACTATCCCTACAGCGGGTTGGAGACCATCAGCCTGCATTTTGTGGGGCTGCTGATTCTGGCTTCGCTGACCACCTTCCTGATCTATATAGGGTTGAATTACCTCACCCAGACCTGGCTGAAGATGCCTTCCATGAGCCTGGCTTTCTGCCTTTCTGCCACTCTGTTCTGGTACTATATGGTGCGCACGGGCTATTTCACTGGTCTGAACTTCCAAAAGCCGCTGCTATGGCAACATAGCCTGGAATTGAACTGGTTTTGGAAGGACTATTTCCTGAGCCTGGGCAGCGTTGTCTTTGTGCCGGACTTGCTGGCAGGGATGATTGTGGCGCTCGTGCTGCTGCTCATTACCAGGATTGGTTTTATGCTCTCACTGGTGGGTTGGAGTATCTGCTTTATTCTCTTGCAATATGTGAATCTGGGCAGTACTTACGGGATGTTTTTTCCTGGTTTTAACCTGATCTTGATCAGTCTGGCGGTGGGTTCTATCTTCCTGATCCCGGGCAAAAGCTCGTATCTTTTGGCCATTCTTGCCACTGTGCTGGGTTTTGTGGTGGCTCTGGCCTTATCCGGGAAATACTACTATTCAGATTCCATGATGGGACGCCCCAGCTTCCTCTATCTTCCCATCTTTGCCCTACCTGTAAATATCGTGGTGATGCTCACCATCTTTGCCCTCCGGCTTCGGGTCTTGCAGCGTTCTCCCATCATAAACGATTATGGCATCTTGCATCCTGAGATGGCGCTGGATGCCTATCTTTCGCGTTATCGACGCTTCTCCAGTGCCGGAGTGCCGCAGTTGCATCTGCCGGTCAGCGGAGAATGGATCGTGACTCAGGCGCATAATGGCAAGCATACACACAAGCAGGATTGGGCCTATGCCTGGGATTTTGAGATTGAGGATAGAGGTGGGAAGAAGTATTCGGATAGCCA
Source organism: Candidatus Cloacimonadota bacterium (assembly GCA_023421135.1). Classification (GTDB taxonomy): domain Bacteria; phylum Cloacimonadota; class Cloacimonadia; order Cloacimonadales; family Cloacimonadaceae; genus PHBP01. The sequence continues at coordinate 42,366 of JAEZUG010000054.1, forward strand.
GACGGAGCTGAAGGACTATTACTGCTTTGGCAAGCAGGTCTTTGCCGCGGCGGCGGGATATGTGGTCAAGGTAGTGAATAGCATTCCGGATAATCCTGTGGGCGGCATGAATACACAGGATAATTGGGGTAACTACGTTTCCATCTCGCACGGATATGGGTTATACACGCTCTATGCTCACCTCCGGGAAGGTTCCATCAAGCTCTCTGAAGGTGATTATATCAAGCAGGGTGAGAAGCTGGGTCAGGTGGGAAACTCCGGACGCTCTCCTGTTCCTCACTTGCATTTTCATGCTCAGATGGGAGTTGACGCCGGATCCAAGACCATCTTCAGTCATATTATTAACTACAAGATCTTGCAGGAGGATGGCTCCTACAGCTTCATCTCCAGCGGAACCCCTGCCGAGGAAGAGCGGATTGCAGCCTTTGTGCCGGAGAAAGACCTGGCCCCCATCCTGCAGCTTAGTTACGGTCAGGTTCAACGCTTCCTGGTTATCAGCGGTGCAAGAAGCTATGAGGAGAGCTGGAAGGTTGATCTGGACCTGATGGGAACTCACAGCATTGTGTCCGATAATGGCACCAAAGCAGAGTTCTCCATCTTCAACGGCATCTACAATTCTCTCTCCGTCAGCGGGAAACGCTCCACCGCTCTGGCGGCCTTCACCCTGGTTGCTTCCCGCTTACCTTGGGTGGACAAGCAGCAAGTGAAGTGGCAGGACGAGCCTAGCCTCTCCATTGTGCTCAGTCCATTTTGGAAGAACCTGGCTTTGTTCCTGATTCCGTTTTTCAAGCCTATCCGGACAAAAAGCCGGACAGAACTGGTTCCTCAGGGTGATAAGGTTCTCCTGAGGGGAGAAACCCGGCTCAGTGCCTTTGGACTGGGTGTGCAGAACTATAGTGGTGAATTGCTGCTGGACAAAAAGCAGGGTATTGTATCTTTTAGTTTGTCCAAAGCAGGGAAGACCCTGATCAGTGCAGAACACATAAGTAATCCTGAGGAGGTATAGATTATGCAAAAGCGTGTTTACTTAAGCCTGGTGCTCATGATATTCTTGAGTCTCCTGGTGGCTCAGAACACAATAGCGGATTCCTACAACCTTGAATCCGCAGGTAACTACAGTGGTGCTCTCGAGATCATGCAAGGCCTCAAGCAACAGGATCCCACGGATGCTTTTTACAAGATGCGGGTAGCTTGGCTGCAATACCTTCTGGGTCAGTATCAGAATGCTTTGACAAGCTACAGAGAGGCCGCTCAAGCTCTGGATCATTTGGATGCCTGGACCGGTATGGTCAATTGTCACCTGGCTCTGGCAAACTGGGTGGAAGCTCGCCGCATCACGGGTGACCTGCTAACGAATCATGCTCAGAATCCCACTATTCTGGGCAAGGCAGCCTATGCCAGCTTCATGATGAAAGACTACCAAGCCTCGGCGGCAATCTTTGGCAGGATTGTGGAGCTCTATCCCTGGGATATGGAAAACCGGGGCTATCTGCTCAATAACCTCTATCTGGCTGGTAGAATAGAGGAAGCCAGGGCGCAGTACAATCTTCTCAAAAAGTATTATCCCGCCTCCAGCATGCTTTCCGAATACCGCAGTATATTTGAATAGAAGCTTTGAGAAAGCTCTTTCCGCTGCTCCTGATACTTTGCTTCGGACGCCTGATGGCTCAAGCCGGGCTCTATAATGCCCGCTTGGGTGAGCTGCGTCAACAAGTGGCTCAGAACCCTGTAAACAGTGATGCCAGGCTGAATCTTGCCTACTCTCTGATGCTTGCTGAACAACCCCAGGAGGCACTCACGCACTATCGTCTGGTGCTGGCTCAGGATAGCCTCAGTCAAGCCGCAGCAGCGGGGATACTGTGGTCTCTGAACACTAGCGCTCAATGGAAAGAAAGCCTGCAGGAAGCAAGACATCTGGTGCTGCGTTTTCCGGATTATGCCCCCCTTTACTCCTATCGGGGTTATGCCCAAAGCAGGACAGGACATCTCCACAACGCCCGTTCCAGCTATAAGAAAGCTATAGTCAAGGCAGCAGATAGCACCGTGCAGGGCTATGCCTTTCAGGGCTTAGCTTGGTCACATCACTTTATGGGAGATTATCCTTCTGCCAGAGCTGCTCTGAAGAAAGCTGCAGCCCTAGGCTTCCCGGATTCAACCGCAATGAAGGCAATCTCCAGACTCAAGCTGGCGGTAAGCCTGGGCAGCTCCTCTGATCTGGACTCCACTCTGGGCTATAATGCCCGGCTTCAGCTAACACTCTACAGGATGAGCCTTTCCGCTCAGGCAGAGGAGATCAGACTGGGCTCCGAGCCTTACCGGCAGGCCTATCAATTTGGCTGGGGATACAAGCTCCGTCCGCTGGAGCTAAAGCTCCGATACGCCTATCTGGTAGGGGATGAAGATAGAGTGTATCCCGCCAAAAGCTACGGACTGGCTCTATCTGGAAACATCTACGCCGGAGCCTTCCGAATCAGACCTTCTATCACACAAGACTTGGGCAATTACCCCCGGTTCAACAGCTATCAGAGTAGTGCCGGACTTTGGCTCAGCACGGATGCTCTGAGCCTGAGCGCCTGGATATCCTATCTCTACCTGGACAATGAATCTGCCGGCAGCGACAGAAAAGAGTGGATCACTCAGCTCTCGGCTCATTATCAGCTGCTGCGAAACCTTAATCTGGGTGCCTACTATAGCAGCGGCGATCAGAGCTGGTGGACTAGTCCCGGAGGGGTTTTGAACGATAGTTTCTTCACGGTAGAACGCTCGCTGGCAGTTTCTGCCAAGCTGGATATCAGCCGAATAATGGCATTAACTGTATATTACCAAAAGGGATGGATGGATGAGGAAGATAGAGACCTTCTCAGCCTCACGTTATCTGCTGCTCTCTAGCCTCTTGGCTCTTCTGATTCTGCTGGCTTCCTGCAACCTGCGGGAAGACATCCTGCTGCCTCCCAATCTCGACCCCAAAGACTATGTGATTGGCAACACCATCCGGGTCTATTCGGACTATCTGGTTAAATCTTCCAATGACGACAGCTATCTCTACATCCCCAAAGAGAGCATCTCAGACAGCCTGCTTTGGTATGGAGATACCATTGTTTTCCAAAGAACCGAAGGGCTTCTGGAGCGTGACAGCCTGGCTTTGGTGGAAGCTAGCCTCGCGGTCACCAATACCTATGATTTCACCATCCAAAGAGCAGGTCAGAAGGTAGTCTTTGACGATGCTCCGGCTTTTGCCACTCTTTACACTCAGCTCACTGCTGCCTCGGAGTATCTGGATATTCACCTCCTGAGCCTGCGTTACAAGCTCAAAGCCGCCCCCGCCTCGGTTTATCCCTATGGCTTCCTGAGAGCTTTCTTTGATCTGGATGGCAACGGTGAGATATCTCTGGTGAATTTCAACCATGGCTCCACTATCAGGATCAGCGCCGGTGCGCGTGACGTGGAAGCTTTGCTGGTTCACGACGCTGATCTGCTTCAGGCCTGGATTCCATCCGAGTTTATGGCCGAGCAGGGAGAGCTTACTTTGAGCCTGGTGGACGAGCTTCAGAGCTCCCAAGTCTCTGCCGTTCAAGCTGTATTCCCCGGTTTTGCCATGCAGTCCAAGGTTCTCAAGCTCAGCACACAGCACTCCGTTGTCTCGGATTCCGTACCTATCTTGCACTACTATCTGAGCGGAGAGAAACGCTTTGATGCCCAGTGGATCAAGCTGAACGGCTCCCGTCTGGATAGCTGGGAGAGTGGGGAAGATACTTGGATCCAAAGTGAAGGTCAGCTCACTACCTTCATAAATGGTGCAGGATACTACTTCCTGGCCAGTCCTCTGGAGGCTCAGAACTCCCTGTCTATCCCTTTGGATGGCAGCTTGGGGCAGATCTATCTTCCCGGGCTGTGGCTCGATCTCAGCCGTGCTCCCAGCCCCGGCTACAGTCTGAATCTTGTGCTTCCCACCCTCAATCAGGGATTGCCGCAGGATTACTTCTCCGGCAATCCCTTCACTCTCTCGGGTGCCTATCAAAGCTTTGGAATCAGCTTCACCAAAGGCAGAGAGCCGGTCGAAAGCCTGCCGGAGGGGAAATGGTTCGAGTTTGGCTTCCACCTGGAAAATGCCATAGTTGCCTCCACCCGGCTGAGCCGGATCTACCGCAGCGCATCTCTTGACCACCTGGATTACAAAAGCTTTGCCACAGATTACGATGAGACTCACTTCACCACTTCCGGAGAATATTTATATTGCGGGATAAACTCTTCCGGGACCTACATTCTGGGCAATACCACAGACTCCACCACCAGCCTGGAGATTCCCTGCCTGAAGCCTGAACTGCAGCTCCAGACCAGCCGGACTTATCTCAGTTGGTCCGATGCCAGCCTGCCCTGCAGCACTCTATCTCTAAGCTACAATGCTCCCATCTCAGAGGCTCATCCCTGGCTAAATGGCTATCCCTACAGCTTCAGCGGTTCCTCTCTTCTCAAGCTCAGCGCAGTCAGTGGCTCCACTCCAGTCGATGCCATCCCGGAGAACCTCTTCATCTCCTATGCCCTGTCGCGTCGGCTCAGTTCCGTGATCAATTTCTCCCCCCGCCTGGATTATCCACAGTTCTACCGCTACCAGGCCTCCACCAGCTTTGCTCACAACACTTTTGTCTATTCCGGAGGCAGGATGCAGATTTCACCTGCTTCAACCGGTTATCTGATTGATGCATCTGCCTTGAGCCGGAGGGGATCGGGTGAATTGGAGCTCTTTGGCAGAATGGTCTGGGATGATTACGATTGGGAGCTCTATCTGGATGCCCGCAGGCCAATGCGTCGGGGAACCCTGCTGAGCTTCTCATCTGCTTCCTCCTTCACAGATTCCTATGGAGTCTTTGCCAGCCAATACTCGCTTTCTTATCTCAGCCCGGTTTACAAGTTCAGGATACTGAACAATCCAGCTTTCTACAGCGAAGCTCAACCCTATATCCGGCTCCGGCAAAGCTCTCGCAGAAACAGCCTGCTCTTTTCCGAGATCGCCGGGGATTTCTATAGGATTTACAGCTATCCTCCCGCCGCTCAGGCAGATGGTTGGAACTTTGCTCTCTCTGATGGACATGCCGCCTTTGTTCTGCCTCATGATGGGGAATTTGCCGCCGTGACCGATAATGAGCCTCACAACGAGATTGATGCAGTGGTAACTGGGACAGGCGATCTGCAAGCTTCGCTCTACCAGGCTCAGTTTGTTTTGCCGGGAGCTTTTGTGGGGACGCTAATTCCGCTGGGCTCGCACTTCACTCTGCGAAAGTTGCAGACGATCCCTCCGGGGATCACGGCTACCTCTGCCTATCAGATACAGATCCGGGGACCGCAGCTTAATATCCTCAATCCCAATTTCTATAACTACCCGGAACAGCCCCGCTTCCCATATCTGTACCTGCC